>NZ_JAPELK010000029.1:0-21678 GCF_029813005.1 Hahella sp. CR1 | reverse complement strand
GCGAACGGGGCGAACGGGGCGAACGGGGCGAACGGGGCGAACGGGGCGAACGGGGCGAACGGGGTGGGTAGGTCGTAATTGGCTACAATGACTAGACGACTCAATCTCCCAACGCTTGAACAATCTCTCCTCTGGTCTGAATTAACTGCTCCCTGATCTCCTGCATAACGCTTTCGTCTTCTGAGGCGAGTGCTGTGATGTTGGTGTCGAGGTAATTTATGGCGGTTGTGTAGGGGAGGTAGCGGTAGTCTTTTTCAGTGGCTTCGTCGATGGGGAAGTGTTTGCGGATGTCGCTTTCCGTCATATTGCGGTAGACGATCACGTGAACGTCGTAGTGGCTTGGTCTGGGGTCGCCGTGGGGATTCCATTGCCACCATTCGGAGCCTAATAAATCCGTCGCCAGGGAGGGTGGGCCGAAGTCTTGGTAGGTCAGGTCGATGTAATGCTGTTTGGTGGACGTTGAGGTGAAGGTGGCGCAGGCGTTGAGTAATAAGATGCTGCCGATGGTCAGGATTATAGTTTTGGTTTTGACGCGGACGAGTTGGTTGCGCGTGAGTAATTTGAGCTGTGCCATGTGGAGAAATGCCTGAGGTTTAATTACTCTCATCCTATCTCACTGGCGGGGGATATTTTAAGAACAAAGAGGATCATCTCCCGCCGAGATGGCCCTCTTAATTTGCCCATGGCGCCGGTCTGCGTGTCATGACGCCTGGTTGGACTTGGAGTCGTTGCGCTTCGCCTGGGGCGTCAGTTCATCCAGGTAGAGGAGTATTTTCCTTGAGGCGTGCAGGGAGGCTTCCAGTGAGCGTCGCAGCAGGGATACGACCTGTGGGCGCAGGGCGTGGTTCATGATGAGGATTTCTACACGTTTGCAGAGCATGGAAAGGGAATCTGCGCCGATGGTTTTGGAGAGCCCGCCCATGATGTGGAGTTCTTTCTCGATTTCCCGCGTGTTTTCCGTGTTGAACGGCACGCTTAGATGAATCAGCAGGCGGTTGACGTCATTTTCAAAGCCTTCAAGCGCAATGCGATAGGCTGAGAAGTTGGAGCCGAAACGTCCGGCGGCTTCTTTTACATTAATGCCGATTTCCGCGCCTTTATTGAATACGGATTCCAGGGTGACGTCGCTGGCTGCATGCGGATGGGCGGCCTTGTCCAGGCGGCTTTCATCGGTGTACTTGAGAATGACCTGGCACAATTCGTTAATGTCGAAGGGCTTGCCAATGTGATCGTTCATCCCTGCGGCCAGACACTCCTCTCTGTCTTTTTCGAGTACGTTGGCGGTCATGGCCACAATGGGCAGAGTTTTGTAGCCGAACTTCTCGCGCAGGGCTCTGGTCGCTGCATAGCCGTCCATTTCCGGCATCTGGATATCCATGAGCACGATATCGAATTGAGAGCCTGCGTGGGTGATGGCGGTGATCGCTTCTTTTCCGGTGGAGGCGATATCCACGAACGCGCCTTCCGCCTGTAGCAGCTGGGAGGCGATCTGCTGGTTGGTGAGGTTGTCCTCCACCAGCAAGATCCGAATGTCGGATAAACTGGCGCCGGTTATCACACTGCTTTCCTGACTGCGGCGTTTTTGCGCGGATTTGGATTGCGACGCCCGCGCTTCGGCGACGGAATCCAGCAACATCGATGGCGTGACGGGTTTGGACAACAGGCCGTCAAAGGCTGCGTCGATCTGGGCGTCCCGCAGACCCGGGATGGCCTTGCCGCTGTTGGTCATCAGAATCAGCGCCGGAGGCGTATCGGAGCGCCGTATTTTCTGCAGCTCCTCCGTCGGATTGGCGCCGCTGGCTTTGATCATGTTCAGGTCGACGAACACGGCGTCGTATTTCTTCTGCGAATCCTGGGACAGGGTCGCCAGTTCCGGTAAGGACAGGACGACATCCGAACTCCATCCCAGGGTGAGCGCCAGCTCTTTGATGCAGGCCGCCGCCCGCTTGTTATCGTCGGCGATAAGGATGCGCAGCGATCTTAGTTCCGGGCGGTTGATGTTTAACTCGCCGGTGCGGTTCTCATCCACCGCCACCTTGATGTTGAAGCTGAACGCGCTGCCTTCTCCGAGGGCGCTGTGGACCTTGATATCGCCCCCCATCATTTCAATCAACTGTTTGCAGATGCCGAGCCCCAAACCGCTGCCGCCATATTTTCTGGAGGCGGAGGCGTCGTCCTGCACGAAGGCTTCGAATATGTCTTTGCAGCGATCATCCGTCATGCCGATGCCGGTGTCTTCTACGCTGAACTTGAGCTCCAGTTCATCCTGAGTCATCACGGATAATTTCACGGTTAAGGTGATTTCTCCCTGACTGGTGAATTTGGCCGCATTGCTGAGAAGCTTGATGAGCACCTGTTTCAGTCTGGCTTCGTCGCCCACCAGGTTATTGGGAATTTTGTGGTCCAGATAAAAAATAACTTCGATGTCTTTGTTTTCGGTATGGGCGGAAACGAGATAACTGATTTCCCGCAGCAGCTTATCCAGATTAAAGGCGTGCGGCTCAAGCTCAAGTTGACCCGCTTCGATTTTAGAGTAGTCGAGCAGGTCACTGACGAACGAGGTCATGGACTGAGAGGCGGACTCCAGTTTTTCCACGCAGTCTTCCTGCTGAGAGTTCAACGCGGTGCGTCTGAGCACTTGCAGGGTTTCGGAAATGGCGGACATGGGGCTGCGGATTTCCTGGCTCATATTGGCGACGAAATCCGACTTTGATTTATTCGCTGAGAGCGCTTTATTCATCGCTTCGCCCAGCTCCAACGTGCGTTCTTTCACGTCGTTGGTCAGCTTGTGGTTCAGCGCCTTGATCTGATTCTCCGCCTCCACTTTGTCTGTGATGTCGCGAATGATCGCGGCGGCGCCGAGAGTCCTGCCGTCCCATCTGGACTTGATCGGAAAGGAGGACACGGAAACATTCACCAGCGCGCCGTCTTTGCGTTGCCGGGTGGTGTGATACGCCTTGACGGTCTGTCCCTGATTAATCGTTTTCAAGGCGTCGGTGTATTCGCTTTTCAGGCGATCTGGCACGATCAGCTTCGCCAGATTTTTGCCAAGGACTTCGTTTTCCGCATAGTCGAACATCTCCTCCGCGGATTTATTCCAGCTTTCCACCACTCCCCGTGAAGAGAGGCTGATGATGGCGTCGCTGGAATTGTCGATGATGGCGGACAGGCGCGCCTGATCCTTCAACAAGCTCACTTTGCGGCCCATATAGGACAAGTAGAAATACACCAGCACGCCGGACAGGGCCAGCAGGACCGCCAGGATTCCCGCCTGCACCCAGGCGGCGTTGGCGGCGGAGGCCAACACCAGCGACTGAGGTATGGTGAGAATAAAGTTCAGCGGCGCATTGGCGCGACTATCTAAGGAGACGATTTGAAACGGATAGGTGTAATAACGCAGCGCGCTGATGCGGGATAGCGCCAGTTCTCCAGCCTGGGGCGGGTTGGCGAATTCGTCCGCCCAGGTGTTTCTCTTGCCCAGATCGAACCCATACTCCATGCCTTTGGCGGGATGGTAAATAAAGTCATTACTGGCGGTAGTGAGGTAAGCGTTGTAATCCGGAGGCAGATCTTCTCCTAAGGTGGAGTCGATCACCGGCTCTGCGTAAACATTGACGATGACTATGCCAAACACGGAGCCAAGGCTATCGTAGATCGGCGTCGCAAAACGCAGGGTAGGCGTCAAAGGCGTGGCGACAACGCCGTTTTCTCTATTCAGATTGATGGGGGAAATATAGGTCTCGCCTTTTTTGTACTTGATGGTTTCTTTGAGGTAGAGGCTGTCTCCCTTTTGCTGCAGCTTATCCCGAGCGATCACGGCGATGGCGCCGCCACTGTCTCTTTCTACGCGCACCAGTTCTTTGCCGTTGTCAGCGAGCCCAATGAAACGGGCCTGCATGATGGTGTCGTTGATCAGCAGGTATTCGCGAAATATGACTTCCAGCCGATTCTCCCAGGTTTCGAGACGATTATTCTCCAATGGGTCATATCCCTCATTCGCCGATGCGCGAATGATTCCCTGAATGGGCGGCGTTCTGGAGAGAAACTGGGTGACGTGAATGTATTCTTCAATCTCGTCATTGAACTTGCTGATGCGTAGCTGCGCCTGACCGGATACTTCCACGGATTGCTGCGCCAGAATTTTATTGATTTCCGCGCTGCGAGTGACAAAGTGCGCGGCGGGAACAATGACAAGAGAAGCCAAAACAGTCAGAACCGCCACACGAAGGCCGAGTCCGCGGTTGCTATGAGAAGAGCCTGTTTGCATGATGCTTTCTCCATAAGCAATGCAATCTACACGATCCAGAGGCGCACTTGTCGCCTTATACCTCCTGGTTGTCATAAGTGTAGTCTTAATAGTTGGTAAATCTAGGTGGTGGGTTTATGGAAGTGTTCTGTTGTCGTATAAATTCCGCCACGACTAATTTCAAAAGAAGCTTCAGAGAAGAAAGGGCTGTTCTGCTGTGAAAATACAAAACTCTAAAGATGTTCTCACCATTGATTGCGGCTTTCTCAAACCTCGCTTTCAGATCCTCATTGCCGAGGTGCAATCCTGGGCGTTTGTGGCGGAGGAGAATGGCGCTACTTACTTGTCCTTCCTGCTGGAAAACGCGACGCAGCATGTTTCAATTAGCGTTGCTGACGAGAATGAATTGGATCAGGTTCTTAAAGACATCACTTCTGTTTTAAACATGCTGCCGCATTTGGACATCGCGGAACAAAGATTGAACTGCGGCAACGTAATCATGGCGGTGGATGGGACTCTCGGGGTGGCGGCCCTTGCGAGCATTTTGGTGTCTGCCGTCGTCAGTTGAAGAAGTTATTGGTTTTGAAATCGGTGGCAATCCAGCACGTATTCCCTGACGCTATCAAACAGAACTGAATTCTGGACATGAACCTGAAACCAATATTGAGAAGGACTCAGTAAAATAAGCGGTTTCCATTACTCGGTAACAGAATATTATGGCGCTGGTATGACAAGTTAATAGCCAGATGCAGGGATGCGTTTGCGCGGCGACATGTTGAGGGAGGTAGTGCCAGAGATATTCAGGACCTGTCGTGGCGGATCAACAGGCTACGGACAATCACAAGGAGGCGGGTTGTCCGCGGGGTTAATTATTCAGGGAGATTGCGATGGCGGCTGATTACGCCTTGGCGATAGGGAATGAGGATGTCGAGCGGCTGGATATTTTAAATGATATATACGGCGAAATAAGCGAAAGATACATTCGTCATGGGGTATTTGAGCGTTACCGTCCCAAGACTGTATTGGAAATAGGCTGTGGACATGGGCGTCTGCTTTGCTATTGGGCCGGCCTGCTTGCCGGCGAGCAGGGTACGATTACTGGCCTTGACTGTTTTAAGGAACAACTCCTGCAGACGGAGAAAAGGGTCCAGAACGAGAAACGCTTCAACGTGAACTTGATGGAAGCGGATATCAATACCGCAGAGATAGAGCGCCGGTTTGACTGCGTTTACGGTCGTTTCGTGTTAATGCACCAGCAGCATAAACAAACGTATCTGGAGAGAGTCGCAGGGCTGCTTAATCCCGGCGGAGCGGCTGTTTTTGAGGAACCGGAAGTGTCCTGCCTGTTTTGCTATCCCTATCTGCCCGAGTTCTATTACGTTAATGAGCTGGTGCTTGAACTGGGCAAGATAAAAGAGGTGAATTACGACTATGGAAGCCGTCTACTGAACGACATGCCGGCTGCTTTGAAAGTGTGCGATATTCACATCGAGCAGCCCGTGTTGACGGACGCCAGAGAGAAGCTGGTTGTGGCGTACTCGTTTAAACAATTATCGGCGGACCTCATACGCTACAAGCTTATTGAGCCGGGACAAGCTGAAAAGACCTATAACAAGCTGGTTCAGCACGCTTGCGCCCCTGGTTCTCTTATCGGTTCGCTTAAGTTGTTTCAAGTGACGGCGACTCGTCAGTAATTGATAGGGGAAGTGTCATGCCTTAATAAAGTTTGTGGCTGTGCGATTAATCCCGGCCACAAACCAATCCTTAAAAATCCAGACTCCTAAAATAGCTGACAAGCTGCTCAACAACGATTCGTATGCGCTCGGTCTTTTTTAAATCTGGATGGCTCAAGACCCACATGTCGCTGGTTTTTCCTGGCGCAAACTCCGCCAACTCGACCAATCCGCTGCGGCGTTGATCCACTGGCAGAAATGCAATGCCGTGTCCGCTTTCTGCGCAATAGGACATGGCGGTGAGTTCATTGCATCTCGCCACGATGGCGGTCGCATGATTTTTCTCAAGCCAGGTAAACGCGGGCAGGTTGAGCATGCTTCCCGACGCGCCGATAAGCGGGTAGTCCGTCAGGGTTTCTAATGTTGGCGGCTGCGTGAAGCGCTCCATAAACGACTCCGCGACAAACATCGCCCAGGGGATCGAAGCGACCTTGCGGCCTATCAAATGATCCGGCGGCGAGCTGGTCGCTCTTACGGCGATGTCGGCGACCCGTGAATTTAAATTGAAATCATCGTTACTGGAGAGTATCTCGAAAGTGATGTCGGGATAGTTTTGCGCAAGGGGGCGCAATGCCTCCGGCAGGTAACGGTTAGCAATATTGAAGGGAGCGGTAATCTTCACGACGCCGCTAGGCTGAAACTCCCTGCCGACAATCTGCCGTTCGATCTGCTCCGCGCCATCGCGCATGCGGTTGGCGAACACGAGCATCTTCTCCGCCAACGGCGTCGCGACATAGCCTTTTGAGCCGCGCTCGAACAACTTCCCGCCGATCTCGTTTTCCAGGGACTCCATGCGTCTAAACACAGTTGTGTAGTTGACGCCCAATTCTTTCGCCGCCCCGGACATAGACCCTTTATGGGCGACCAGGGCGAGTATCTTCAGAGAATTCCAGTCCATAATTAATGCATTTATGCAATTCAGGATTTCAAAAATTACAACTGATAACGCATTAATGCAATGAATAGAATGAAAACATCACTATTCACTTGGAGACGCACATGACTATTTCCCGAAACTATGAACTGGCGGCTTTGCTATTGCGCGTGACCCTGGGCGTGGTGTTGATCACCCATAGCCTGTATTTGAAGCTGGTCGTTTTTACACTGCCGGGCACGGCTGAATTCTTCAGCTCTATCGGCCTGCCGGCATTTCTGGCCTACCTCGTTTTCTTCGTGGAGGCGGTGTCCGGGATTGCGCTCATCGTTGGTTTTCATAGCCAGATCGCCGCCGCCATGGTTGCGCCCATTCTGCTTGGCGCGACTTGGGCGCACTGGGATGCGGGCTGGTTGTTTGCAAATGAAGGCGGCGGCTGGGAATACCCACTGGTTTTGGTCTTGATGGCGGCCACCCAGGTTTTCTTGGGCAATGGTCGTTACGCCATCACCAAGGAGGCTTGAAATGAATACCGGAACGATTGAGCTGGTTAGCTTTAAGTTATGTCCTTACGTGCAGCGCTCTGTGATCACGCTGCTGGAAAAGGGCGTTGTGTTTAAACGCACGGATATCGATCTGGCGAACAAGCCGGGCTGGTTTCTGGCGCTTTCACCCACGGGAAAAGTGCCTTTACTCGTGGTAGATAACAAGGACGCTATTTTCGAATCGGCGGTGATATGCGAATACCTTGATGAAGTCACGGAGGGAAGCCTGTTCCCGGCGGACCCTAAATTAAGGGCGCTGCATCGGTCATGGATTGAGTTTGGCTCACAAACCCTGGATGCAATCGGCAGATATTATTCCGCTCAGGACAAGGAGAGTTTCAGCAATGCGGAAGAACTGCTTCGGCACCGATTTGAACGGCTGGAAGACGTGATTGTCGGCCCTTACTTCTCAGGCCCCGACTTCATGATTGTGGACGCTGTTTATGCGCCGGTGTTTCGCTATTTCGACGTGTTTAACTCTTTAATCAAAATCGATCTGTTTAAGGGGCTGGCGAAGGTCGAAGCCTGGCGCCGGCGCCTTGCGGCCAGACAGTCCGTCATCGATGCGGTGGATGCGGACTTCGCGCAGGCGTTGATAGCTTTTGTCATTCGCAAACAGAGTTATCTCTCGCATCTGCTGCAAGCTGGGGCGAAGGGATAGCGTTTTCAGAGGTTCCCTAATTGTCTGCAATCGACAAGGCTTGCGCTTGTCCCTTGCCTCTGGGAATCACCAGCGGCGTATGGCTCACGGGGTCTTCAATGATCAGGCTGGACAGGCCGAAGACCTCTTCCACCAGCGCTTCGGAAATGATGCTGGCGGGCGGGCCTTCAGCAATGATGGCCCCGTCGCGCATGGCGATGAGATGAGTGGCGTAGCGGCAGGCGTGGTTGAGGTCGTGCAGCACCGCAATGAGGGTGCGGTTGTCTCGGCGGTTCAGGGTGCGAAACAGCTCCAGCAATTCGATCTGATGGGTGATATCCAGATAGGTGGTGGGTTCGTCCAACAGCAATAAGGACGTTTGCTGGGCCAGGGCCATGGCGACCCAGACGCGCTGACGCTGGCCGCCGGAAAGCTCATCCACCAAGCGGTCGGCTAAATCCTCAACGCCGGTACTGATCATGGCTTCGTTTACGGCGTTTTCATCCTCCCGGCTCCAGCGGCGAAAAGCGCTTTGATGAGGATAGCGACCTCGGGCCACCAGATCCCGCACGCGGATGCCCTCCGGGGTGTTGGCGCTTTGCGGCAGCAGTCCCAGCTGACGCGCAACCAGTTTGGCGGGATAGCGGTGGATGTCCTGACCGTCGAGCAATACCTCGCCGGAGACGGGTTTCAGCAGGCGGCAAAGACTACGCAACAACGTGGACTTGCCGCATCCGTTGGGACCCACAATCACCGTAAAAGACCCATCTGGAATCGCCACATTGAGATTCTCGCTGATCATGCGTTGCTCATATCCCACTGTCAGGTTTTGAGCCCGTAAGCGCGGCGCCTGGCGTTGCGGTGGTTCGATATGCAGAGGGGAGGGCTGTCGCGTCATGAGGTTTTCCGCTGTGAGTCGTTGATAAGCAGCCAGGCCAGATAAACGCCGCCGATGCAAATGGTGACGACGCCGACCGGCAACTGACTGGGGGCGAACAGGTGGTGTGCGATCTGGTCCGCGGCAAGGAGCAACAAGGCGCCCATCCACGCGGCGTTCAGCAGACTGACGCCATCGGCGGCCAGCAAGCGGCGGGTGATCTGCGGCGCCGCCAGGGCAATAAAACTGATAGGACCGGTGGCGGCGGTGGCGGCGGCGGTCAGTGACACCGCCAGAATCATGAGCGTCAGGCGTGAGCGGTTAACTGCAACGCCCAGCGCCTGCGCGGCGTCGTCCCCCATGGCCAGCAGGCGCAGGCGTCTTTGCAGAGGGACCGCGGCGGCGATGGCCAGCAGACAAAAAATCAGGGAGGGTGACGCTTTACTCCAGGTGAGGCCATTCAACGAACCTGCTCCCCACAGGGCGGCGGACATGGCGGCTTCCAGGCTCGCGCTGATCATCATCCAGGTGTTAAGGGCATTGAGCAGGGCGCTGATCGCGATGCCGACAATGATCAATCTGAATCCCTGGGCGCGCCCTTTTCGCCAGGCGAGGGCATACACCAGCAGCGCCGTCGTTAATCCGCCTAATAAGGCTCCGGCGGCGGTGGCGTAGTATCCGCCGTGGAAGACAGCGATCACCAGCAGCGCGCCGCTGTACGCGCCAGTATTGAAGCCGACCACGTCAGGACTGCCCAAAGGGTTACGGAGTAACGATTGGAATATGGCGCCACTCACCCCCAGCGCAGCGCCGAGAATCAACGCCGCCGTGATGCGGGGCAGTCGCCATTGCGTCACGACAATTTGCGCCTGGTCCGGGCCTGCGCCGAACAGCGCGTTCATGACGTCGCTGAAAGGCAGCGTCAAGGTTCCCCAGCCCAGTGCGGCAGATCCCAGTCCCAGACATATCACGCACAGCATGCATCCCAACACCAGCGCGCGTTTGTGAATAGGGAGGTTGAAAGGAGCATCCATTCCGCCAATGAGAAAATAGTCGGCGCGATTCACTGTGCGCCTCCGTGATGGCGTCGCGCCAGCCAGATCAGCATGGGCGCCCCAAGAAAGGCGGTGACAATGGAGACGCGTAGTTCTCCAGGAGTGAGGAAGCGTCCCAGGATATCCGCTGACAGCAGCAAGCAAGGGGAGAGGGTTAGCGTCAGCAGGATGATCCAGCGCTGATCGGCGCCCATTAGCCAGCGCGCGATATGGGGAATCATCAGGCCTACGAATGCAATAGGGCCCGCCGCCGCGGTGGCGCCGCCGCACAGCAAGGTGATCGTCAGAATAGATAGCCCCTGCACCCACTGTGGTTTCGCGCCCAGCGCCACCGCCAGGTCCTCTCCCATGGCGATGGCGTTAAGCGGCGTCGCCAGGAACAGCGCCAGGAGAATCCCGGCAACGATGACAGGAGCGACCCACAACACCGGCTCCAGACTGCGCACGTTCAGTGAGCCCGCGCTCCAATAACGCATGGTGTCGAAAACGGAAGGGTGCAGCAGGGTGATGGCGGACGCCACGCCAGCCATGACTGCGCCAATGGCGACCCCCGCCAGCACGAAACGCAATGGGTCCATGCGCGTCGCCCCGTAAAAGCCCGCGAAGAACACTAATAACGTGGTAAGTAAGGCGCCCAGCGACGCCATTCCGAGGTAGCCTGCCTGGGAGTGGACACCGAAAAACGCCACTCCAAGCACCATCGCCAATCCAGCGCCGGCGTTGACGCCAAGTATGCCTGGCTCCGCCAGCGGGTTGCGGGTCAATGCCTGGATCAACGCCCCGGAAGCCCCCAAGGCGGCTCCGGCCAACAGACCCAATAGCGTACGAGGTAAGCGGCTTTCCAGGATGATAGTGGCGTCAGGACCGCTGGCGTCGCCAAACAGACTCTCCATCACGGTGGCGAAGGGAATCGCCTTCGCGCCCAGAATTAAACTGAGCGCGGCGATCAGACCCAGCAGCGCCAGACTGACTAGAAAGATAGCCCAACGAGTTTTCACGCAATGACGCCGACCATAAGGCCGGGAGGAATTGGAAGAGGGGGAGAGAGTTACGCCGCTCAAAATATCACTTAATGCAAATGAGAATGATTTGTATTAACGATTGATATACTATCATGCTGCGCCACCGGGTAAAACCATTGCCGCGCAATCCTGCGAATAGAGGCAGGGAAATCACTTCTATTCATCACTTCTTTGGCTGGTGTAATGAGCAAATCATCTATCTTTGTGGACTTCAGTCTGCTCAAAAACAACTCGCACTTTCGCGCTGTTTTCGTGGCGCGAATGATGTCGGTATTCGCCCTTGGCATTCTCACGGTCGCCGTCCCGGTGCAGATACACGAGCTTACCGGCTCCACGCTGCAGGTCGGTTTCGCCATGGCGCTGGACAGCGTCGGCATGTTTGTCGGTCTGATGTGCGGCGGTGTATTGGCGGATCGCTTCGACCGTCGCAAGTTGATTCTGACGGCGCGCTTTCTTTGTGGCGTAGGGTTTCTCGCCCTGGCGTTAAACAGTTTCGTGGCGGAGCCGTCGCTGCTGGCGTTATATATCGTTTCCGCCTGGGACGGCTTTTTCGGCGCCATGGGCATCACCGCGCTGATGGCGTCGATTCCGACCCTGGTAGGGCGTGAAAACCTGGCCGCCGCCGGGGCGTTGAGCATGCTTACCGTGCGTTTTGGTGCGGTGATGTCTCCTGCGGTGGGCGGCCTGATTATCGTCTCCGCCGACGTGAGCTGGAACTATCTGCTGGCGGGCGTCGGCACCGTGGCGACCTTGCTGCCTCTGGTGCGGCTGCCATCCTTGAAGCCCGGGGATCATCCGCCAGGGCATCCTTTGCAGGCGTTATTGGAGGGTTTTCAATTTCTCTGTCGCCACAAAATAGTCGGGGCTGTGATAGTCGTTGGCACGGCGCAGACGGTATTGAGCGCGATTCGCGTGCTGTTTCCGGCCCTGGCTGAAGAAGGCTATGGCGGCGGCGCCTTTGAGGTCGGATTGATGTTCTCCGCCGTGCCTTTGGGCGCGATGCTTGGCGCCTTCACCAGCGGCTGGGTCGGCGGCTGGCGGCGTCCTGGCGCGTTGATGCTGGGCGCGATGACCGCTTCAGCGCTGGCGGTGGCGTCCCTTGGCGTAGTCAGCCATATCTGGCTGGCGCTAGTGGCGTTGGCGCTGGTCGGCTATCTCGGCTCTATCACGTCTCTGTTGCAGTTCATGCTGGTGCAAAGCCATACGCCAGATCGTCTGCTGGGACGTGTGAACAGCCTGTGGAGCGCTCAGGATGTGGTTGGCGACGGCGTCGGCGCGGTTGGACTGGGCGCGTTGGCGCGGGCGGTGACGCCGGTGCTGGGCGTCTTTTCCTTCGGCGTCGCGGTGGCGATGGCGGGAGCGGCGATGACCTTGGGATTCGGCTCCTTGCGGAAAATGCAGTCCGGTGAGCCTCCAGAAGAAACCGAACCTATGAGCGGCTTTGTCGCAGAAAACGAAGAACCGGCTTAATGCCGGGACGGCCCACTGCGCTCAGTGATGATCCAGGCGCAGTGGGTAGAGAAGGTAAACCCGGTTGGCTCTCAAGGATGGGTGATAAACGACGTATTGGCGTCGGCGACTGCGGCAGGCGTTTCAGGGAACAGGTCGGTCAGTCGCTGCAACAAATTGCTGGCGCTATAGTAGTCCAGACGAAAGGTATCCAGCCCCACGGCGTATACCCGGTTGCTCTGGATAGCGGGCGTATGGGCGAGAAATTTATCCTGGCTGATTTGCCGAACCCGATCTTCATTGGCGGAGAACAGCAGCATGGTGCGTCCCTGTAGTCCGTCGGAAAGGTTCTCTCCGGCGAGCTGCACGATGTCTTTACGCACGCCCTGGCGAGTGCCGCCCTGAATATGGGAGGGCGGCGTGGCGACTTCAAAGCCCAGCGCCTGCAATAGCTGGCCTTGCGCGGAATCCGGCGTCCACAGGTTGGCGCCGGAGCCGTCTTCGTAATACACCAGGGCAGAGACTGGCTGCGGCGGCAGCTGGATGCGCGCTTTCACATCAGCGACCCTGGCGTTGAATTCATCGATTACCGACTGCGCCTGTTGCTCGCGACCCGTGGCGGCGCCCAGGAGAGAGGCCAGCTGCTGCCAGCTTTTATCGTCATAGTTGAGCACTAACACCGGCGCGAACAAACTGAGTTGCTCGTAAAGAGCGAGAGCGGAGTCGCCGCCGGTTCCCGCCATGACAATCAAATCCGGCTCCGCCGCGATGATGGCCTCGGCGTCCGGCGCGCCCTGATAGATCGGACGCACGCCGCGTCGACGGGCAATATCGCCCCATTGCCGGAAAAAGCCCTGTGCATCGGCGACCTCTGTGTTGGGCGAGGAAGCTCCGCTGGCGACTACAGGTGCGTCAATGGCCAACAGAACGCCAGTCAGGGTCACGCTGGTGGAAACTATGCGCTGCGGCGCGCGTTCCAGGATGAGGTCGCCTTGCGATGTGGACAGCGTTCTCGGCCAGGTTGACGCATTTTGAACGGTGAGGGCGGGCGCGGCCTGTGTCGATGTGTTGGCGGCGACGTCTCTGTCTGCGCCGCAGGCGGTCAGCAAGCTGGCGCACAGCGTCAGGAAAAGAAACAAAAAGCGATTGTGCAGCATTGTGATATTTCTACCCCTTGAAGTGATTGATTGGGCCCTAAGTCGCGCTGGCGCTGGCGCTGGCTTTGCGCGGATCGTTGACGAAAAGCGGCGCTAACGCGTTGACAGGATGGCGGTCAGAACTCATATAATGTTAACGCAAATGATAACTATTATCATTAAGTGTTTATTGATCACCATCAATCCTTTGGAAGCGCGTCGTATTGGCCGTCTTTCCCGATTCAGGAAGTGTCGAACGCAGTCATCATGGAAAAAATTCGCTATTTGCTACTCCACCTATTACGCCACCTGTTACTCCACTTGTTACGCCCCCTGATGCTTCTCCTGTTACTGGCCGGATGCGGCGAGCGGGAAGCCCCTGCGCCAGCTCCGCCGCCCCCGCCGGAAGTAGGGGTGGTGACGCTGTCGCCTCAGGACGCGCCAATTCGGACGGAGTTATCAGGGCGGACGGTCGCCTATCGTTCCGCGGAGGTGCGCCCACAGGTCAATGGCGTTATCGATCTCCGTTTGTTTACCGAGGGCGTGCGGGTGGCGTCGGGGCAGGCGTTGTATCGCATTGAGTCGGATCGCTATCAGGCCTTGTTCGATCAGGCGCAGGCGAATCTGGCGACTGCCCAGGCGCGGCTGGACAGCCTGAGCGCAAAGAGTCGGCGTTATGCCGAGCTGGCCGCCAATAAAAGCGTCAGCCGGCAGGACCATGAAGACATTCAGGGCGACTATCGGCAGGCGCAAGCTTCGGTGCAAGCGGCGCAGGCGGCGCTGCAACTGGCGACAGTGGATCTGCAACGCACGGAGATCGCTGCGCCCATCGCGGGACGCATCGGTCGTTCCGCGGTCAGCGAGGGCGCTTTGGTGACGGAGGGGCAGAGCGCGCCGCTGGCGTTGGTGCAGCAGCTGGACCCGATCTATGTGGATATGACGCAATCCAGTCGTGAGTTACTTTCCTTGCGTCGGGTTCTGTCTGAACAGTCTGCTTCTCAAGCAGGCGAAGAAGTCAGGCTGAAACTGGAAGATGGCTCCGATTATCCTCACCCAGGCGTTCTGCGTTTGACGGAAGTCAGTGTGAACGAGCAGACCGGTTCGGTGACCTTACGCGCGGAGTTTCCCAATCCCGATGGGCTGCTGTTGCCCGGGATGTTCGTGCGGGCGGAACTGACGCGGGGCGTGCATTCGGATGTCTATCTTGCGCCGCAACAAGCCGTGACGCACAACGCCCGCGGCGAAGCCATGGCGATGGTGGTGACGGCGGAAGAGGTCGTGGAAGAGCGCCTCTTGCATATCCTTGGGGCGCAGGAGCGTCACTGGATTGTTGGCGCGGGTTTGAATCCCGGCGACAGGGTGATCGTGGAAGGTCTGTTGAACGCTTTCCCTGGCGAGTCGGTGCGAGCTAAAGAGCTTGCCGTTGATCTCGCTGCGGCGACCCTTCAGTAATAGGCGGCGACAATGAAAGATCCTGTACAGCCGGATGACCTGAGCCGCCAGCGATTGGCTGAATTTTTTGTTAACCGCCCGGTGTTTTCCTGGGTGGTGGCGATTGTAGTGATGCTGGCTGGGGCGCTGGGGCTGATGTCCATGCCGGTGTCGCAATATCCGGATATCGCGCCGCCGACAATTATGATCTCCGCCAACTATCCGGGCGCGTCCGCTGAAGTGGTGGAAAACAGCGTTACGCAGATTCTTGAGCAGGAACTGAAAGGGCTGGATAACCTGATGTATTTCAGTTCCCGCAGCAGTTCCTCCGGCGCGGCGGAAGTCATGCTCACTTTCCGGCATGGGACCGATGCGGATATTGCTCAGGTGCAAGTGCAGAATAAAGCGGCGCAGGCGTCGGGACGCTTGCCGGCGCCGGTGCAGCAACAGGGGCTGACTGTTAATAAGTCCCAGAACAACTTTCTCATGATTCTGGCGTTTTATGACGCCAGCGACCGCCTGAGCGACACGGATATTTCCGATTGGCTCGCGGGCAGTATGCAGGACCCTCTCAGCCGGGTGGACGGCGTTGGATCAGTGCAGAATTTTGGTTCCTCCTACGCCATGCGAATCTGGCTGGACCCGCACAAACTCAACAGTTATCGCTTGATGCCCCAGGACGTTATCGACGCTATCGCGGCGCAGAATACAGAAGTCTCCGTGGGCGAACTCGGCGCGCTTCCCGCCAGACCGGGACAGCCATTGAACGTGAGCGTCACCGCCATGTCGCGGCTGACGTCGACGCAACAGTTTCGCGACATTCTCATCAAAACCGATCGGGACGGCGCCGTGGTGCGACTGGGCGATGTGGCGCGGGTTGAGTTAGGCGCGGAAGACTACGGCGGAACCAGTAAGCTTAACGGGCATCCCGCATCAGGGTTGGCGATCATGCTGGCGCCCGGCGCCAACGCCTTGCAGGTGGCGGAGGCGGTGAAGCAGAGAGTGGCGCAATTGCGCGCTAATTTTCCGCCAGGAGTGGAAGTCGCCTTCCCGGAAGACACCACGCGTTTCGTGAAGTTGTCCATCGAATCAGTGCTGCTGACTCTGGTGGAAGCGGTGGCGCTGGTGGTGCTGGTCATGTTCGTGTTCCTGCAGAACTGGCGCGCCACCTTGATCCCCGCGATTACGGTGCCTGTGGTGCTGCTGGGTACATTCGGCGTGCTCGCCGTCGCCGGCTATTCCGTCAATACGCTCAGCTTGTTCGCCATGGTGCTGGCGATAGGTCTGTTAGTGGACGACGCCATTGTCGTGGTGGAAAACGTTGAGCGCATCATGCGTGAGGAAGGACTGGATGCGCGTGCGGCGACGTTGAAGTCCATGGGACAGATCACCGGCGTGCTGATCGGCGTGGCGGCGGCGCTGGCGGCAGTCTTTCTGCCCATGGCGTTTTTCTCTGGATCGGTGGGGGTGATCTATCGGCAGTTCTCCGTGACTTTGGTGGCGGCGATGGCGTTGTCGGCACTGGCGGCGATATGTTTGACGCCAGCGTTGTGCGTCAGATTCCTGCGTCATGGTCAGGTGTCCGCCGGCGTGTTCAGCGCCTTGAATCGCAGCTTCGGCAGAGTTCAGCATCGTTACGTCGGCGGTCTGGGGTTTATGTTGTCGCGGCCGTTGCGCTTCAGCGCCGTCTACCTGTTAGCGGTGGCAGTGATGGCGTTGGTGTATTGGCGCCTGCCCACGGCGTTTATTCCCGACGAAGATCAGGGAACCGTTCTGGTTCAGTTCAACCTGCCTGCGGGCGCGACCTACGACCGAACCGCCAAGGTGGCGCAAGAGATCGAACGCTATTTTCTGGAGCAGGAAAAGTCGAATGTGGAGTCCGTGTATATTCTGTCCGGCTTCAGTTTTGACGGCGCGGGACAAAACGCGGGCATGGGGTTTGTGGCGTTGAAGGACTGGTCTGAACGGAAGGGCGCGGTAAACAGCGCGCAGGCGATCGCCGATCGCGCAACGGAAGCTTTTGGTCGTTTGCGCGACGCTCAGGCCTACAGCATGGTGCTGCCGCCAATTGAAGGTCTGGGGCGCAGTAACGGCTTCGAACTCTGGTTGCAGGATTTGGGTGGTTTGGGCGCAGAGGGGCTGACTGAGGCGGCGGCGAAGCTGGAGCGAAATCTTCAGGACGGCGAGGGTTTTTCCTACGTGCGCGCCGGCGCTGACCGCAATGTCCAGCAACTGCGTGTAGAGATTGACCGCGAAAAGGCCTCCGCGCTGGGATTGGCGCTGGAGGATGTCAACCAGACCCTGAGCGTCGCCTGGGGCGGTTATTACGTGAATGATTTCGTGCATCAGGGAAGAGTGAAGAAGGTGCTGGTGCAGGCAGACGCTCCTTATCGTGCGTCGCCGGACGATCTGCGTCACTGGTTTGTGCGCGGCGCCGGCGGCGCCATGACGCCTTTCACCGCTTTCAGTGGTACGGAGTGGCGCAACGGCCCCACGGAAATAAGCCGCTATAACGGCCTGCACGCCATCCCCATTTTCGGCGCGGCGGCTCAAGGCGTCAGCTCCGGCGACGCGATGGCGCAGGTCGAAGCGCAGGCGGCGCGTTTACCGGGAGCCAACTTTGAATGGAGCGGCCTGTCCTATCAGGACAAGCTGGCCAGCGGACAGGCTCCGCTGCTGTATTTGGCGTCGATCCTGTTTGTGTTCCTGTGTCTAGCGGCGTTGTACGAAAGCTGGACCATACCCTGCGCGGTGGCGCCGGTTATTCCTCTTGGTGTGTTGGGCGCGCTGTTGGCGGTGTACTGGCGCGGTTTGCCCAATGATATTTATTTCCAGGTTGGACTGCTGACGACCATCGGACTGTCCGCCAAGAACGCGATTCTGATCGTGGAGTTCGCCGAAGCGGCGGTGCGCCAGGGCATGACGCCGATGACCGCCGTGGTGGAGGGAGCGCGTTTACGGCTGCGTCCCATCCTGATGACCTCACTGGCGTTCGGCGCCGGCGTAACGCCGCTGGCCCTGTCCACCGGACCTGGTTCAGCAAGCCAGAACGCCATCGGAACCAGCGTACTGGGTGGCGTTCTGACGGCGACAACCCTGGCGATATTCTTTGTGCCGTTGTTTTATTTGTGGGTTAAGGGCTCTATTCTGGAGACGCGGCGCAGGTCTGTTGTGATAGACGCCCCCATCGAAGAAAAGGCGGAAGCCCCGGCATAATTTCAAGCGGGCGAATCGCCTGATTCGTTAAAGTCATATAACGCTGCTTCCTCACAGTGACGATGCAGCGTTGAGCAATTCCCTTTATCCCGATTCTGTCGAATCCTTGCCTATTTCTGTTTAACTTCCCCTTGCAAAGGGTTGGGTGCTTTGCTTCCTGATGGGATAGGAGTATGTTCCTGTCCCATATTCGACGCGGATGTTTTTATCTTCCTCATAGTGAAAGGCCCTCTATGAGTATGCGCAATTAATCCGGCGCCGCTCCGTGTCGACGCGCCTGTAAAGTTATCGCGACTAAAGGAAGTGAGTATGAATTTTTCTTTTTCCAACAGCACTCGCATTGAGTTCGGCCAAGGCCGCATCGCCAAGCTGGCGTCTTTGATCGACGCGGAGCAAAAGGTAATGGTTGTCTACGGCGGCGGCTCCATCAAAAAGAACGGCGTTTACGATCAGATTAAAGACGCGCTGAAAGACCATTCCTGGGTGGAGTTTTCTGGCGTAGAAGCCAACCCTACGGTGGAGACATTGGACAAAGCCGTTGAGCTGGCGCGCCGTGAGAAGGTGGATTACATCCTGGCGGTGGGCGGCGGCTCGGTGATCGATGGCTGTAAATATATCGCGGCTGCAACCCTGTATGACGGCGATGGCTGGGATATTCTCACCCGCAAATACACCATTGCCCGCGCGCTGCCTCTGGGTGTGGTGCTGACCTTGCCGGCCACGGGCTCAGAGTCCAATGGCGGCTCCGTTGTGACCAAAGCCGCGACCAAAGAAAAACTGTCCTTCGGCTCTCCATTGGTGCTGCCTCGCGTCGCGGTGCTGGACCCGGATGTGATCAAATCTTTGCCCGAACGTCAGGTCGCCAACGGCGTTGTCGATGCATTCGTGCATATTTGTGAGCAGTACTTGTCCCACAGCAGCGACGCCTGGGTGCAGGATGGCTACGCGGAAGCGCTGTTGCGTAATCTGGTGCGTCTGGCGGAAGAGTTTCCACAGCGGGACAATGATGTATGGCGCAGCAACCTGATGTGGACCGCCAATCA
This sequence comes from Hahella sp. CR1, assembly GCF_029813005.1. NCBI lineage: Bacteria > Pseudomonadati > Pseudomonadota > Gammaproteobacteria > Oceanospirillales > Hahellaceae > Hahella > Hahella sp. CR1. The sequence continues at coordinate 2,411 of NZ_JAPELK010000029.1, read as the reverse complement.
GGCATTGAATGGTTTGATCGGCGCCGGCGTGGCGCAGGATTGGGCGACTCATATGATCGGTCATGAAATCACTGCGCTTTACGGCGTCGATCACGCCCGCACTCTGGCTATCGTGCAGCCCTCGCTGCTGCGCGTGCAGATGGCGGACAAGCGCGCCAAACTGGAGCAAATGGGGCGTAATGTGTTCAATCTGCCTCAGGACGACAAGCTGGCGGAAACCACGATCGAAGCCATCGAACGTCTCTACAGCAGCTTGGATATCCCGACCAGACTCTCTCATGCAGGCATTGAAGGCGATACAGCCGTTCCGGCGCTGGTTGACGCGCTGGAAAAACACGGCATGACCGCACTGGGTGAAAATCGAGCAATCACCTTGGATGTCAGTCGGGAAATCCTGAAGCGCGCAGCTTGATAAAAAACTGCGGTAAGCAGGATTTCAGGTAGGGATTATGCGCCAATGGCAGGGACGCCTGGCTCTCTTTAAGCCTCAGATTTAAAAGGCTTCTAGCGACGGTTTCAGGCATAATCATCACCCGTTGAAACGCTCCATTCAGACAGGTGATGATTAGCCATGCAACTCGTCTACGCGTTATTTTTCTCCCCCTCCCATCACTCGACCCCTTCTGATTTTATCGGCGTGTTCGCCTCCCAAGCCAAAGCCGATCAAGCCATTGCAGACTTATCCCAACAAGCGCCATTTCAAGGCCTGACAGAGCATTTCGTCATTAGAGAATGCCCTTTGGATCAAACGGCCTTCGAACCGTCCGACCTTGTTGAAACGGCAACGCCCAACTGGTCCGTCTGGCGTCAGGACGATAACAACAATACCTTTTTCATCCAGGGCGACATGACCCAATCCGAAGCTTTGGCGTTAGTGAAAGATTACGAAGATAGAGGGCACAAGCAGATGTATTGGGCGAAGAGGGATGGGGCATGATTGACACACCTTTAGGGTCAGCGGCTACGAGATTTCATGCTCTGTAATGCGAAGAACAGTTGAAGTGGGGTGTGATTTATTGTCAGGTTAGTTGAGACTCACATCACAGAAACGCTTTTAATGTAATAGAATAACCACCTGAATAATGAAGGAAAATTCCCAGTATTAACGCTTAACTGGCTACGTATGCGCTTAAATCAAACTCATGGAGATTGGCGCGACGTGTCGTAAGGCAAGTGGGCGGTATGTGTCGTTGTTAGTTTTAGGATATTCGCTGATCGCCCCCAGTTACCAGTAACCGTTTTCATGACGACGCCATGGCCCGTTTGGCTTGCTGTGTCGCTTTACAAAGGACGTACTCCGAATGTATTCCACTCGCAGTTATGTATTTAAGCATTGGTCTGACATCACCGTTGCGGACCTGCCGTTTGTTGAATCTCCCTTTTTCGCTTCCAGCTATGCCGAGCGTTGTTTGAACATAGACGCCAAAGTCGGCGATGTCGTTAACCACTTAAAGGGGAGTCACTTTCGTTCATCGTTTGGCGCGTTTCCCGGCCGAGGTTCACGGCATCTGCGTAAGTGGAAAGAAGACTTTGTTAAAGGGCTCGAACGGGGTGAAATCCTGTTGGTGTTTACCGACAAGAAAAAGCCGTTTTGCTCCGTTGTGAGCGAGAGTGAGGACGGCCTCAAACCCAATGTGTCTGAACTGACTTTGGCCGTGCGCCTGATCAACCGCGCTAACCCCGCGCCGCCGCCTCCACCAGCGATCACCGGTGAAGTGATGGATGTGACCGCGCTTAATGGCAATCCGGGGTGGAGCAGTAAGCCAAGAGAGTCTACGAGCCACCAGTCCGCGCCCAGGACTTACACACCCGCCCAGCCTCAAGCGAATACAACACCGGCCGATGAGAGTGGGGCCAGCGAAAAATCCGGCAGCAACGATAATGGCGCGACCACGCCGGATAACAAAAAGGTCTGCACCAGCGGCGAACCCATCAGCATGGTCACCGGCGAGGAGTTGCTGGACCTGACCGACTTCACCGTCGCCGGCCCTCTGCCGATCATCTGGAAACGCACCTATAAATCCTCCAACGCCCATCAACGCGGTCTGGGCGTGGGCTGGACTCATATGCTGTGTCAGCAGCTGGAGGAGCTGGAAGGGCGTTTGGTCTTCACCACGGACGAAGGCCGCTACATTGATTTTCCTTTGGCGGAGCCGGGCCAGACCGTCCGCAACGCCGCTGAACATTTGGAGCTGCGTCGGATCGACGACACTCACTATGTACTGAAACAACGCGGCGAACCCACCCGCTTGTTCGTGGGCGCCGGCGGCGTTTACCGTCTGGAAGGATTGCTGGATGGCGTCGGCAATGGCGTGCGCATTCAATACTGGCGGAACCTGGACGGCTACGAGCGACCGGTCACCCTTATTCAGACCAGCTGGGGCAAACGCCTGTACGTGCTGCATAATGCC
>NZ_JAPELK010000028.1:0-22584 GCF_029813005.1 Hahella sp. CR1 | reverse complement strand
AAAAGCCAAATCGGTAAAACCCTTGGCTTGTAGTTGTTGTTTCACACTTTCATGCGCGATCAGCATGTTGGTGGATTCCTCCAGGCGGAAAAAGTTGTGCCCATTGGTTTTTCCCGGGTCAACAACCAAGCGGTCAAAGTCCACGTCATACAAAGCCGAATTGGTAAGGTCATGCGCCGAAACAATAGATCTTTTCATATCCGCGGCAGAGACCAAGCTAACAATATTCACCACTTTGTAGTGTGTATAGACTTGGTCGCTGTCGGGGTCAGTTAGCTCAAGATCGTAAACATCAAGGCTATCAACCCCACACTCTCGCAGTGCGCGAATCAGCTCATCACTGAAAATCGGAGCGGCTGCATTCAAAAAAGAAGGCATATGATGTGAATCATCTTCTGAGTGGGGGTTGTATGGCCTGAGCGTAAACTTCAATGGATTAGGGGGAGGCACAGTGAGCGCCATTCCTATTCTCCAGTAGAACCAGTCTACTTCAGGAATGTCTCCTCTCCTCTTCTGTATCCATCTACCGATGCAGTCACGGTCGAAGGCGTAATACATCTTTCAACACCATATGCTCAGCGTTTTTATAGCGCGACCTTACTCGGCTCATAGAATGCGAGATCGGTAAAGCCTTTAGCCAGTAAGTGCTGCTTAACCTTTTCGTGAACGATAAGAGCGTTAGTTGACTCAGCTAGCCGGAAAAAGTAGTGCCCACCAGCTTTTGCTGGATCGATAACTAAGCTATCGAAATCTACATCATAAAGAGGTGGACTGCCTGAGTCGTGAATAGTGGCATCTGACTTTTGCATGTCAGCGGCAGCTATAAGCCCTATGATATTAACGACTTTATAGTTCGTATAGGTTTGCCCATTATCTGGATCAAATAGGTCTAAATTATATGTGTCAAGATTATCCACACCACACTCTTCCAAGGCAGCTATTAATTCATCACTAAATATAGGCGCAGCCGCTCTAAAATAAGAGGGCATATAAGGAGAGTGGTCCCACGCATTGGGATTTAACCGCTTTAAAGTAAATTTCAATGGATTAGGGGGGGGGGACGGTAATACAGCCCCGATTCTCCAGTAGTACCAGTCTATGTCGAGAATGTCGCCATCTGGCTCTTCTAAGCGTCTACCTACGCAGTCGCGGTCAAATACAAAATACACTGCAATCTCCTTGATTAATCGTGATGCTCTTTCTCATTCATATACATTATGGAAAAACGAGAGGTAAAAATATTACTACGCCAGTTTCGAGTAGGGAAAACAAGTAGTTTTTTCATTCTTCTTGATACTGTATTTAAACGGTTTACCAATGCGAAAATCTGAGTTTTCTCTGCCTCTTTGTGTTTTTGCTTTGGGCACCAAATGGTCTCTTGGGCGCGAAGCTTATCGGCAATTTTATCCAATACGCCTTTAACAAAATCGCTATAATCCTCATGGGCATCGTGAAATTGGCAACTCCAAGCTTCAATCGCTGAAAAAGCAAAATCTTTTGGCTCGACACCCGTATCCTTTTGAAAACTTGCCCCATCTGTTCCCCATGGCCTAACTCCATAATTTCCTGGCGACCATACACCGTTTGGTAATGAGTTGATGTTATAGCCGATATTCCCTTCCGCCTTTCCGTCAATATGGAGGTATCTCATTAAGCTTCTGCTTTTTTTAAGTGAAGCATTGCCGGGTATGAGATGATGAGCTGCAACAGCGGCATCTAGAGTGTGCCCATTTAGAGTCACTTTGCGTGCATTAGGTTTACCTCCTAATGCCTTTCCTAATTTCCCCGCATCATTTTTAAATTTGTATTCACCAAGTGAGTCTTCCATAGACTCTTTGTCTTCATCAATATCGTCGACAAGTATGTTCTCTTCCGTAGTTAACTGGGGCTCTTGCTTACAGAAATAGCAAGACTCATCATGATTTTCGGACGCAATTTCCGGTTCGGTAATAGGCTCACCAAGTTCCATAGACTTTTACCTCTACATGCTTCTAAGTTAAGAAACTGATTTTGGGATTGAGAGCGCAACTGCTCCCCGGGTTTCATAGTCCGAAGCGCTCCATGTCAACACAGGACCTTCAACATCGCCTTGCTCTAACATGTATGCGCTAAGCGCCACAAGGACGGGAGCCGTAGCAGCTCCAATGTCGCCGTAACAGTCTGCTGGGTGCATGATGCTTGCGTTGTCATCGAGCTTGTCCCCAAGCCTGCTCACTGCAACGCCCCATTCTTTTGTCGGCGAATGCTCACCATTGAGACCACAAATGATCTGCTGGACAGGACTGTTTAATTGGTCACAGGCAGCAAGCATTGCAGCAGTTAAACCGTCTCCCCGACAAACCTGGTCACTGTAATAGTGTGCTTCTTCTTGGCTGACGCCTGGCGGATCTAATATTACCTTAGAGTTTTCATCAGCGGCGCTTAGCAATAGGCAGCCGGCGCCCTCTCCAGGTAAAAATCCATCCCCGACATGTGACAGTAGCAAGCGGCCTTCGCTTTCCCATGTTCCTAGCGTTTTTAAACATCGGCAGCTATCTACGCCAGCAACGAGTGCTGTTTTAACGACACCCTCACTAACTAAACGATATGCGTCCGCGAGTGCTGAATATCCACCTGCGCGGCCCTGGTGATAAACACGACTGTGTAACCAGTCGATGGAAAGGCCTGTCAGCCGGTTTATCTCTTGAAGTGTCTGCGGCGCTACCGTTTTACGTAAGCTCAGTTTCTCCGGCAGATTGATAAAGCATGGAGTGGGGCTTGTAACTTTCTCACTGATCTTGAGTTGCTCTAATGCCACAGCCAGTAGTTGCAGCATTCTCCGGTAGCGATAGCTCGTTTGGTTAGTTATGCCATCTTGTAGCTCAGGTAAGCATTCGTCTGGCAGTATAGACATCCGGTATGGCTCACCAGTTGAGGCGATATAATCGTAAGTTTTGAGGGTACTAATTCCTGCTTGTACCGCCGCCGACATAACCGGGACATCCAAAGCAAGTGAAGACACCACACCGGATGAAAGTATTGCCACTTTATTCATAAAAAATGCTTCGCTTTCAATGATGCTATATGGACGGTCACTTTGATTACCTGCCTAGCCTCAATATTACTGACTTAACCGACAACACTTTTCGTTCGCAGGGGAAAACGCCGCGCATCACTATTTGCTGACGGTTAAACTCAGGCTCAAGAATTAGGGTCTCATTTCTCAGCTCAACTACATGCCTTGCGCCCGCAAACTCAATCATTGCAGTAACTGCGCAATGGGGAACCTTAGAGTGAATAGTGGGGCGTTCTGGATGAACATGCTTAAGATGTATAGCTTCATCGCCGTGGTAAAACTGATCATGACGATATAGCGATTGCGGCCCACAAACGAAGAAACGAGAGTCAAAGTCCTCGGGTAGAAAAGGTGCTCGTGTTTGGCTCCAGCTCTCATCATAAGTTCCCGCGAGTTTTACTCTCGGCTCCCAGGTTGGTGATATAGCTGCGACACCAACTGGTTCAGGCGTATCCTTTAAAGCTTTAATCAACGAATGAGGAGCCTCAATATTTGGCAAAGGCTGCCCAACCATTTCCTTATCCGTGCGTTTACCTCGAAACCCTTTTCCTAACGGATTACCGAGATGAAACAAGATGGAGTTCTGTCCTGGATCGCTATTTTGCGATAAGCGGTGACTACCTCCGAATGCATTTTCGTAGGTTAAAGGCATGGTTTCGAAATGTGCAGGCGAGCTGGGACCGCTTTCCGTCCAGACTCGATCTCCGAATATTGTTAAATGCTGCTGCATTTCGCCGACCTCTACACATACTTGCAGTTGCGTGGTCGGTCTATTCTGAGGCGACCATGCTGAGCCGATAAGTATGCAATTCATTCCCGGCTGCGGCAGATGGTTATCTGCTGGATACTTAAGACTAGAAGTCTCGGGCTCATCCCAAAACTCGTTTTGAACTAAGATGGGAGCCTGCTTCTCATGAAAGCGCGGATGCTCATCCAAAGTAAAAGATGCTTTTGCCACGAGTAAAATTACATCGCGTCCTGTCTCGTCCCTGGCCACATCCAACTGAGCCTTCATGGGCGTTTGATTGAATAGTCGGAGCATGGTCCTAAACCGCCTTATCCTGGTACACGACAATGAGAATTAGTTGAGCTGAATGCTTCCCCCGCGAATACGGTGAGCTCCTCTTGCTCGACTTAATACTTGCTCCCCTTGCAACAGTATTTTCCCGTCAGCAGTTAACGTGATCCTCGCTTTGCCGCAACGTATGGTGATCGATTTGTCAGCCTGGATATCCAGGTTTTTATCGTTAACGCGAACCTTGGTCGGGGAAGGAGAAGTAATGTCTATCTCTGGTGACGACGTTTGAGTGTAGGCAATGGCGTTATCCAGTTGACTAAACAGGAAGCCGATAATAATGGGTTGGCTGTTGGCATTTTGAGCGAAAGATAAGGCTATCTGGCGACCTCTATCTTGCTCACTCACGGGAATGGTTGCTAACGCAGGCTGAGGTGACTGTTTGGTTTCTTCATTCCATGCAACCATAGGCATTCCGTGACTATCAATTGCGACAACCCAGCCAATTAATAAGCCGTTAGTTTGTGTACCTTGTTTATCAGATGCAGTAGCAGGTTCAGATGTGGTTAGAGCGTTCATGCCTGATGACTTCCTTTGCATTACTGAAAAATGCCTTCCAGTTCGGTAGGGACTACTTTGCAGTGTACTCGTAAAGGAGCGCTCTTATTTGCCTCACAGCTCCATTTCCCTGCACGCAATGATTGTGTAGTCTGCCTTTACTTTTGTTACAATAAATTACAATGCAAGTAAATTTTACTAGCTTAGCAATTGTGGAGGTATAGTCTAATTCGATTAGACCTTCAGATCTAGCTGGTACTACTAGCTTGACGGCATGCTTAGCAATCAAGCAGCATTGCTACTTGTTTTATCTTGTATTTCAAGGATGGTTGGTACACATGGATTCGCGTAGTCAGAAGCCCTCTCATACATTCGCTCAAGAAGCGACTCAACAATGCCTTTCTGGACACTTAGCTAACACTGCGAGCAGAGCTGATTTTGAAGCTCCCTTGATGAGTAGCGAAACCTCTCATAAAGAGACTAAAGCTTATCGTGGATTGAGCTTAAAGGAAGTCACTCGACTGATAAGCCAATCGTCAATGGAGTATCAGCTAAAGAGGATGAAGTCCCGAGGCTGGTGACTTTAGCCTATTGGGAAGGATAGCGAGTGAAACGACGGGACTTGTCTATTCCCGTCGTTGTAAGATTTTTACATTGTTGGCTCAGGCAGCTTCCGTGGCCGTTTCCCGAAAATACCCTGAGCCGCCATGCTTACCACCTGATCTCCGCCCACCACAAAGTGGTCAATCAGTGGAATTTCAACGAGCATAAGCGCCTGTAGCAAACGGTAGGTAATGAGCTGGTCGTTAACGCTAGGTTTGGGATCGCCGGAGGGATGGTTGTGAGCGACGATGACTTTCGCAGCGTTATGGCGTAAGGCCGCTTTCACCACTTCGCGAGGATAAATATGGGCCTCGTCGATCGCGCCACGGAATAGCACTTCGTAGGCGATCAATCGGTTCTGAGTATCCAAGAAAAGTCCCACGAACGTTTCGCGTGGCTCCGGCGCTAGATGCATCATCAGATATTCTTTCACTTTACCTGGGTCATCCATATTGCAGGAATGACGTTTAAACCGCTGCGCCAGCGCGCGTTTGGCGGCCTTTAAAACGATGTCCGAATCCAGGGGCACGGATAGGGTAAATTCCCCGGTGCGCCTGTTCAAATGAAGCGTGGCCGTAGTAGACTCGACGTCAGCCATGATCAACTCCTCGTAAGTTGGTTTTGGTTAGTCGGCGTTGGGTGTTGCCGCACTCAGCGCCGGCGATTAGAGGTAGCCTATGAACGCTCAATCATCAGTGGATTGCAACTTAATCAGTGCGTTATTAGAAAGGTGAGCGCTCACTTAGATCTCCTGCCGTACAGCAATTCTTCGACATACTTGTTTGAACTCTTTCTCTCTGCTCTTCCCATAGCAACGGTGGATCAACCGCCAGATCAAACAGCGTGATGTGGTTGGGCAATGCGTCGTCCAGGATGGCCGCCACGATATCAGGCGGCAACAATGTCAGATTGAGGATGCGGCTGACGTAACTGTTATCCACCCCTTCCTTGGCGGCGATGTCACGTAGAGTTTCTGCTTCTCCTGAGGCTATGAGCGCCGACCATCGATGCGCCCTGGCGAGCGCCACCTGCAGCGGCGTGATCGCCTTATCCCAAGGCCTTGGATCTTTACTCTCCTCTGGAAGCGTCACCAGCTTGCGCCCACTGCGGCGCTTGAAACGGATCGGTGTCGTTAGCGTCACGGCGCCATGACTATCCGTGTTCAGGCTGGTTTTCCCTGTACTCTGGATACGCGTTCCACTCATGCGGCGGCTCCCTCGTGAGATGAATTGATAGCGGGCTGTAACTCCAGCGCCATTCGTTCGATGCCATTCATGCGCAGCCGCACCTCCAGGTCATTGGGCGAAACCACTACTTTTTCCACCAGCAGTCTGACAATGCGCGACTGCTCCACCGGAAACAACTGGTCCCAGATCTCGTCCAACCGTGACATCCCGACGGCGACCTTCGCCTCGTCCAGCTCAGGATCAATCCCGGCAGCGACTGGCGTCATCTCTCGTAATAACGTGGGCGAGCGCAGTATTCCTCGTAACTGTTCCAGTACCGCCGCCTCAAGCTCCGCCGCAGGAAGACGCGGTAGGCCGGACGCGCCAGCGCCTTCTTTTGCGTCCCGTTGTGGTATGTAATAGCGGTAACGTTTGCCGTTTTTCTTGGTGGTGTGCCAGGGTGACAGCGCCCGACCGTCATAACCAAATACGATGCCTTTCAGCAGATAAGATACCTTTGCGCGGGTGCTGGCGGCGCGCACACGACCGTTTTTCGATAGGATCGTCTGGACATGCTCCCACAGCTCCTGGTCGATAATGGGAGGGTGTTCTGCTTGATGCCATTGATCCTTGTGGCGTAGCTCACCCAAGTAAGTGCGATTGTTCAGCAGCTTATAGATCAAGCTCTTGTCGATGGGTTTGCCTTTACGAAACCGGCCATCCTGCGTGGTCCAGGACTTGGAAGTGGCTCCCTCTAAACGTAACTCTTTCACCAGTGTCGTGCTGGAACCCAGCTCGGCAAATCGTCGAAAGATATGATGGACCAGCTTGGCTTCGCGCTCATTGGGGACCAGACGCCTGTCCTTGACGTCATAACCCAGCGGAGGAATACCGCCCATCCACATTCCTTTTCGCTTACTTGCAGCAATTTTGTCGCGAATACGTTCGCCCGTTACCTCACGCTCAAATTGGGCGAAAGAGAGTAAGATATTCAGCATTAGACGCCCCATGGACGTGGTCGTATTGAACTGCTGCGTGACGGAAACAAAGGAGGCGTTATGGCGATCAAAGACTTCCACCATTCGGGAAAAATCTGTCAAGCTGCGTGTTAGTCGATCAAGCTTGTACAGAACAACCACATCGATTTTTCCCGCCTCAATATCCCTAAGCAGTCGCGTTAGCGCTGGGCGATCCATGTTGCCGCCGGAATAAGCGGGATCGTCATAATCATCCTCTACAGAAATCCACCCCTCCGCTCGTTGGCTAGCGATATAGGCGTGACCAGCCTCGCGCTGGGCGTCGATCGAGTTGTACTCCTGGTCAAGGCCCTCCTCATGGGATTTACGCGTGTAGACCGCGCAACGCAGCCGACGTTTCACCACGTCGTTCATCGTTTGCCTCCTTTGCGCGCGCCTTTGGGTTTCGAGGCTGACTTCAGCCCAAAAAACGCTGGGCCAGACCAACGCGTGCCCGTGATTTCCCGGGCGATCATGGACAAGGATGGATACAGGCGGCCCTGATAGTCATATTGCCCATCCGCGAGCACCGTCACATGGTGCTCAACTTCGTGATATTCACGTGTCAGCACCGTGCCAGCTGGCGGCCGGTTTTCGCGGACAGGCTTGTTCGGGTCGGTGGCCTCCACCAACTCAGCGATGCGGCGTTGGTTGTTCTCCAACAGCTCTGGATTTGTTTTGCGAAACTCCACCTCCTGTAACCGATAGGCAATGCGGCGCTCTAAGTAAGTGCGCACGTGCGTCGGGGCGTCGGTCTCGAACAACTTGCGCCAGAGCCCCCGGAGTTGGGGCATGGGCAGCGTGGGCAAAGCAGCCACTCGAGCTGCGATGGAAGGAGTGGATATCAATTCTGTTTGGCTCATTCGACCTCCGTTCTCTCAGTTTTTAACGGAGTTGGATGAACGCTCTGTCGCCCCTGGAAGGCAAGTCCCACCTTGCTCTCTTTTTGAAAATTCTTCTCGCGAAGGCGAACAAGCCCGTGAGCGAGAATGAGTACGACTTCCTGTCTACGCTGTTCCGCACTCATGCGCTCGGGAGGAATGGCCTGACAAGGGCTGTACGGGGAATGGCTTGATGGCATTGCTGGGCGGTCCTGACTGTCAAACTGCTTGATGGAGGGGCAATTATCTGCGCAAGCCGCCAGCCTGGCCATGAGGGAGTTGCGGGCTACTGCGAACGACTTCAGGTGGCTTGGGGCGATGGCGGAAACGACGAAAAAATTTATCGTTGAAGGACTCGCATTATTTGGATAAAAGACAAGCCTGAAGGCTAGTTATCTGTAGCTGTGTTGTCTTCCGTCCAAGCGTCGACGATTTGCCGGACTCGCTTTTTATCTGCTTCTCGCAGGGATTTGTATTTGCGGAAGAAGGCCTCATCGATAACGCCTTGATCTGGCGTAGTGGCGGAGCCATTCAGTAAAAATTCCGAGGTGACTTTAAGCGCTGTAGCGATCTTGTCTACCTTCTCCACTGAAGGGTTACTTGATTCGAAATTCTCCAGATTCCACAGATAGCTTTTACTGGAACCGGACAGCATTGCCAGCTGTTCAAGACTGAGCTTTTGTTGTTCACGCAACTTACGAAGTTTGCGGCCTAGCGTTGATGGCACAAGACGTTCCTTTGTTATATTTATTACTTTTTTATTTATAAATCATATCACTATGCCAACTACACGCGCATCTTCTTGTTCTTGACAGAAAATAGCCCATTAGGAATAATCCGTTCAGCCTACCGAACGATTCCGTCCAACACCCCCAAGGAGGGCTGGGTGCCAACAACAAAAAAACAAATGCCTGAGCAGATGATAGATCGCCTATTCCGCAGTAAACGGTAACGGGATCTATTGAACATTAACCAGTGAAGGTTGCTGTATTTATGCCTGCCATTGAAAATAAATTACCGCCACAAAAACGCTATGACCTAACCCCGCTAATGACGGGGGCGCCTCTGACTTGGGATGCCGAAGATGGTATTGAGTCAGTGAACGTGGTTATGCTCAAACTAAAGGACCTTGCTGGATACGGGCGTATCCAGGTGGAATCTCCCGCGCAGAGCGTACTTGATCTGCATGAATATTCGCGCGAATACTTCGGAGGCCACTGCCCTCTGGCGTCAGGCGCGTTTATTCCCACGCAAGCGAAGATCATTATTCGCTTTCACCCAGATAAGAAAGGTAGTCGAAGTAATGTTCTGCCAATCAATATCACGCTCCCTAATGGGTGCGACCTGCTTACACGAACAAGCAAAGAGAAGCTTGTTGGTGAGAAATACCTAAAACGCTGGGGGCTATTGAACGACATTCACGGATGACGACTGACTCTATTACTCTAGAAGCATTGACGCTCATTTTGCGGCTACTAAATAGTCCTGCGCCTAGTATTGCTGGCAGCTTGCTGTTTGAAGAGTTTCCCAGTGTCGCATACGAGCTTGTGAATCGGCTTTTCTTAACGCCAACGGGCTGCTTGGGCTATCTAACTCATGGGCATCAGGGATTTGCTGATTTGACTTGGTGCTCGGAGACCAGGCGGCATCGCTACTTCTCCTCCAGCGCCGGTTGGGTCTGCGTTCCCGCCGAGGAGATACATCGATATACGGTTGATGTGGATAGATTGCTACTCTGGCTGCAGAGCTTCTTTTCGATCGGCGCTCATCATCGAGTGACGCCTCTTTTGGATGACTGGCTGTGGCACTTGGGAGCAGCTCGCATTCGCGACTATCGTGTAAACCTCTATTTTGTGCGTAGCCTGGATACAACAGAGCGCTTGTTGTCTGTCATGAAGGAACTCAGGAAAGAGTCGGCCAGAGCGCCAGCGATTGTGGTCAGCACCTCAAGCAAACTTCCTACAGGCATAGATATGCCGCAAGACATAGCGTTAGTCTCTCTTGATAGGCTTCTGAGCCGAACTGGCGATTGCTGTGTGCTGGACGAACTCTCCGTCCTGTCAATTCTTCAAGGGTACTCCGAAGCGTCTGAAAGTGAAGGCGGTATCGGACTTCGATTTTCTAGTGACTTTCGGCGCGTTCGCTGGGATGGGCAGTGGTACACGCTTACCAAGAAACAATCGGCGGTGATGGAAGCACTATATCGTGAAGGTGGACGCGCGCATAAAGACTTGCTTCGGGCAGAAGCGGAGACTAATGAGGAACTTCATCGGATTATGCGTAACAAGGTAGATGGGAAATGGGTTCAACATCCTCTATGGAATACCTTGATTAGGAGCGATGGGGGGGGGTTCTATTCCTTTTGTGCTGGAATAACAAAAACTCGAAGCCTTTTTGCCTAAGGCGCATTTCAGTGCAATAGGTAACGCTCCGGTTATTTCAGAGCGTTACGATAACAAATAAGAATTATTTTAGCTTTCTACTTCATTATCAATGGCCAAAAAGAGTGGGTCCCAGGCTAATACTTGCAATCACAGGAAGGTGATCTGATAGTCCTCCATTATCTAGGGCAACTGCAGAATTCTTTGCGACCCCTTGACGGCTGCCAAACCCATAGTCCAACTCTTTACCACTCGCGGGCCTTGTCACTTGCCCACTGCGTAAAACCTGAACTTCTTCAACTTCTCTTACGCCATCTTCTGCGATCTTCCCTTCGAAGTTAAAGTCACCAAAGATCATCCATCGTAAGACCTGACAAGAATTAACCCTCATATGACCTATGACTTCAACAATACGACCTTCTCCAAACCCATGATAGTTCGCCAAGTTGAATTTATTACGACCAACCGAGAAGTTACCAAAAATTATTCCCCGAGAGCTAGCAACTATCGAATCGACATATTTTATATTTAGCTGGGCCACCCATTCTCTATGCCACAAGACCGCCATAGAGCAACGAGCATTCCCATTTTTGGGCCCTGTCCATGGAACCCAATACATGTCGTAATCCCCAAACGGGATTATAGTTTTAGCATTGTTCTTGTTTCCCCAGCCCCCCATTGAGGTTACTTCCTGCAAACAAGCAATATGGATATTTTTTTCTTTTAGCAGCCACCTAATTTTGCTACCAATTTCTCCGCCTTTGAATCCCTGAAGATTCCATGTAAGAACATTAATATCTGTCATAAAATAACACCTCTAAAGTTCCATTTGATTAATTAAGGCGAATGTTAATACAAGGTCGCGATGCCAGCACTAAATTTAATAAGAATAGGTGGCAATGAGAATGATATTGGCCCAATAGAAACAATATTGCGAACTCTAATTGAGGCGGGCCTGATAGAGCTGAAATGCTTTCTCTTATCCCCAGGCGAATATCCATTGAACTGTGGTTGGCTGTTGTTTTATGTGCGGAGTTATAAGGTCTAGCTCATGTATACAGTGGAAATAAGTGACGGGAAAAACTATCCGTTCTCGCTTTAATTACGCTTGTTGAAAATTTGGATGGAACGAAATACGACCCAAAGCTAATAAATAAACGCCTCTTTGGAGAAAGGACTATGAGAGACTACGTATGGATTGGTCGCCCCCCTGTCTATGAGGTTCCAGCAGGAGATAGACAAAATACAATACAATCATTTTCCAAAACAATTGAAAAATTCACTACGGGTGAGATTTCTAAGAAAGCAAAGGCTGGAGGGCTAATTCTCTTTCAGATGGCTGAATATTGGGGCGACGGTGACAGACTCTTTGGCTATAAAATGGATGGAGAGCTGTATGGCCTTGTTAGCGCAAAAATCCTTCCCGATCATGTTCATATCAATTACCTGGTCGGTCATCCACACTCTAAAAATGCCAGCAAAATTCTAATTGGGTATCTTCTTAATCTTTGCCCTCCTGGCCGTCCTATTGTAAAGCTTCAAGCGTCCGAGCATGTTAAAAAGGTTTACCAGAGGATTGGATTTTCACCTGATTCCAATGGTGTTCAAGGGAGCATGACATTAGACCTCTTGAATAGCCATATGGCAATGGAGCATTGGTGCATTCACAATAACAAATATTTCTATACTGAACCAAATCCATATATACCATCCCCTCCCATCGACAGCTCGCGTTCACACCCATTTAGGCCTTCTTTCGCTGACTATTATAGCTAACACATTTATTCACACAGACATTGAACAAACGAAGTGGCCTAGCGGATGCGAAGCCACGCCATTCTTATATCTTCTGTCTGATTGTATTTCGATGCGTTCCCATTATTTTTAGTCGCTAAAGGTCGAGTTAAATCTAGTTTCTTTTAGGACTAATACTTTTCAATTGCGTGCGCGTCACTTCCTATAGCTTGTTCATTATGAGGATAAAAGGCTCGGGATCAGATAATTGCCGTTATATTTCCCGTCGATCTGAAAATTTCCCACCCGTTTTCCTACCTGGACTCCCCCGATTTTCCCACCACCTGTTCTGCAAGATAGCTCCACGATTCCGCAATAACCCAAAGGAGCTAATCGTGGAAATAAAACACTTCAGTCAATGTGAGTTGGCTCATCGCTGGGGCGTCTCTGAAGCCTGTCTGGAGCGTTGGCGCACCATCGGCTGCGGTCCCGTCTATCTCAAACTGCATGGGCGCGTGCTTTACCGCATGGAGGATGTGGAGGCCTTCGAGGCGGAGAGCCTGCGTAAGAGCACTTCCGAACGGTTTGAGAAGGGAGACGCCGCATGAGCCGATATGCGATGGAGGAACTGATCGGGACGCCCGCCAAAGAACTGGCTGAGTATTCAGGCGAAACGCTCTACCGTCTCAGAACGGAAGCGTCAATCATGCTCGCCGCCGCCAAAGTGTTAGTGTCCCACCTTGATTATGCGTTGGAGGCCAAATACGGCCAGCGCGCTAAGGCGTTACGTCGGTGGAAAGAAGCCGATTCCGTGAGTTTTGAGGATGGCGCGGTGGACGTTCATGCCGGCGTATCTGAGCGTGTGGAATGGCGCCAGGACGCCCTGACGAAGATTGCGCAACGCATCGCTGAAGCGGGTTGCGATCCCGCTGACTTTCTGGATATCACTTACTGCGTCAGCGAGGACAAGTACAACGCCTGGCCGCAGAGTTTGAGACACTCTTTCGAGCAGGCGCGCATTCGTAAACCAAGCAAGCCGTCGATTCGTTTGTCTCTCAGGGAGGCGCGCTCATGAGCCTTCCCATCATCACCGCCGATCAAAGGTTAGCTGAAAAGCGCGGCGTTAAAGGCGTGTTGATTGGCAAAAGCGGCATCGGCAAGACGTCACAACTGTGGACGCTCGAGGCCCAGCGCACGTTGTTTTTCGATCTGGAGGCAGGCGATCTCGCTGTTGAGGGATGGAAAGGCGATTCCATTCGCCCACGCACCTGGCCGGAGTGCCGAGACTTCGCTGTGTTCATTGGCGGACCCAATCCGGCGCTTCGTGAGGATCAACCGTTCAGCCAAGCCCACTTTCAGGCGGTATGCGAGCGCTTTGGCGACCCGTCCATTTTAGACAAGTACGACACATTGTTTGTCGACTCCATTACCGTGGCGGGCCGTCTGTGTATGCAGTGGTGCAAGGGGCAGCCGCAGGCGCATTCGGAGAGAACCGGCAAGCCCGACGCGCGTGGCGCATACGGTTTGATGGGTCAGGAGATGATTGCCTGGCTCACCCATCTGCAGCACACACGGGACAAAAACGTCTGGTTCGTCGGCATCCTTGATGAACGTCTCGATGATTACAACCGCCGCGTATTTTCCCTACAGATCGACGGCTCAAAAACAGGGCTGGAACTGCCAGGCATTGTCGACGAGGTCGTCACCTTGGCCGAACTGAAGTCGGATGACGGAGCCGGCTATCGTGCGTTCGTCTGCCACACCCTCAATCCCTGGGGATACCCCGCCAAGGATCGTTCAGGCCGGCTGGAGGCGGTGGAGGAACCGCATCTGGGACGACTTATGGAAAAGGTCGCAGGGCCCGCGAAACCGGCTCTGGAGCGTCTGGAATACACGCAGCCGCCCGCTGTCGATCACCTCAATGAAGCCAAGGAGCAAGCCCTATGAACCAGGCATGGAACGACTTTAACGATGCCGATCCACAACAGTCCGCCTTCGATGTGATTCCCAGGGGAACGGTTGTGCCCGTACGCATGTCGCTGCAACCCGGTGGTTATGACGATCCCAATCAAGGCTGGGACGGCGGCTACGCCACCTACTCAAACGATACCGGAGCGGTTTACTTGGCGGCGGAGTTCATCGTCACTGGCGGCGAGTACGCCAAGCGAAAACTGTGGAGCAACATCGGTCTGTATTCGCCGAAAGGACCGACCTGGGCGCAAATGGGACGGAGTTTTATCCGCGCCGCGCTCAACAGCGCCAGACGAGTCAACCCAAACGATAATTCGCCCCAGGCGGCGGCCGCACGTCGCATCCATGGCTTCAGGGAGCTCAATGGGCTGGAGTTTCTGGCCCGGGTGGACGTTGAAAAAGACGCCAAAGGCGGCGATCGCAATGTGATTAAGAACGCGGTGGAGCCGGACCATCCGGAGTATGCGGCCTGGGTATCAACGCCTCATATGAAAACGCCTCCGCCAGAAGGTTCCGGTGGAGCGCCAGCAACCGCTGCGCCTACATCGGCTTACGCACCACCGACATCTGCAGCGGGCAAGCCCGCCTGGGCTCAGTAGGAGCGTTATTTCTCATGTTGTTCGAAGTACGTCAAACAGCCGCCGTCACTGGGGCGGCTAAGGGAAATTCATCTCATGAAATGCCGAGTCTGCGCTCGCCAGGCCAAAGGGTTTGGTCACTTGAACACACGACATCGGCCGGGCGAATCCAAGCGTTATCCCACCGACTGGCGGTTCTGCTCGGCGCGATGTCAGAAAGCCTTTCACGCTTTGTATGCGGACTGGCTGAAAGGGACAAAGGAGGAAGTCATGCTGAACGTCACCGACATTGAGAAAGCCGCGTTACGCGAGTGTCTGAAACCCTTCGGCGACGCGGCGACCGCCATCGGTTTTGACAAGCCGCTAGGCGCTTACTCTGAGGCGGAGGCGATGACGGTTGTCGAGGCGATTGTAAGCGGGTATGTAGCGGCGATGACTCAATATCATGAGTCCGCACGCTGTGCTCCGGTTCGTTCGCCTGGCGAGAGGTCAGAGCCAAAGACGCATCTGTTTTCCGATTTGGAGGGAGAGCTGCCTTGGGAGAAATCAGCATGATGGATTTCAACTCAACCGAAAGTTTCTCTGGACAGATTTCGGCGTTGGTCGATATCGGGCTGCGTAAAGTAAGGGATGAGCAAACGCCAAGGACCTACCTGGGCGCCTCGCGGTTAGGCGTCGCCTGCGAACGGGCGCTGCAGTTTGAATACGCTCAGGCTCCGGTCGATCCGGGGCGCGAAACTCAAGGCCGAATTCTGCGGATCTTTGAGCGTGGTCATGTCATGGAGGACTGCATGCTGAACTGGCTGGAGAAAGCCGGCTTCACAGTTCTCACCCGCAATGAGGTAGGCGAACAGTTTGGATTTTCCGCTGTGGACGAGCGCCTTCAGGGGCATGTCGATGGCGTTATCGTAAGTGGGCCGGAGGGATTCGTTTACCCCGCGTTGTGGGAGCATAAATGCCTTGGCGCCAAGTCATGGCGTGATCTGGAAAAGCATCGTCTTGCCAAGTCAAAGCCGGTCTATGCGGCTCAGGTGGCGATCTACCAAGCCTATCTGGGGCTGCATGAGGCGCCTGCGCTGTTTACCGCCCTGAACGCCGACACGATGGAAATCTACGCTGAGCTTGTCCCATATAACGGCGAGCTCGCGCAGCGCATGTCCGATCGCGCGGTGAAGATCATCCTGGCGACCGATGCGGGAGAGTTGCTGCCTCGCTCGTTCTTGGACGAAGAGCACTGGGAGTGTCGTATGTGCGCATGGCGTAACCGGTGCTGGACCAGTGGGGAGGCGACTGGATGATCGACTTTAATGAACCTGTAGCACGCCCCTTTGAAAACCGGGATCTCCATGCCGAACGAGAGGCGATTCGCGCTGAGCTGATCGCCAATCTGGAGTCGGTGCTGACAACGCTGTATCCGGCGGGTAAACGTCGCCGCAATCTGTTCTTGATTGGTGACGTGTTAGGCAGTCCTGGCGAAAGTTTGGAAGTGGTCCTGGAAGGCGAAAAAGCGGGTCTTTGGACTGATCGGGCGGAAGGCGTCGGCGGTGATATCTACGCCATGATTGCCGGGTATTACCACGTTGACGCATGCGCAGACTTTTCCAGGGTTCTTGATCTGGCCGTCGAGTTGTTGGGACGTTCTCGCACCCAGCCCACCCGCAAGCGAAGCAAGTCGCCGCCGATGGATGATCTCGGACCGGCGACGGCCAAATGGGATTATCTGGACGCGAATGGAAAACTTTTGGGCGTGGTGTATCGCTACGATCCCCCTGGGCGCAGGAAGGAATTCCGGCCCTGGGACGCCAAGCGTCGCAAGATGACGCCGCCCGAACCACGTCCCCTGTACAACCAACCCGGCATCGCGCAGTCGGAACGGGTGGTGTTGGTGGAAGGCGAGAAATGCGCCCAGGCGTTAATCGATGCGGGTATCTGCGCCACCACGGCGATGAATGGAGCCAAAGCGCCAGTGGACAAAACCGACTGGCGTCCGCTGACTGGCAAGCATGTGATCATCTGGCCTGATCGGGATGCGCCGGGTTGGGCCTACGCCGACCAGGCCTCTCAGGCGATTCTGCGGGCGGGTGGACTATCGGTCGCCATTCTGACGCCATCGGAGGACAAACCTGAGGGCTGGGATTCAGCGGACGCTCTGGAGGAAGGCTTTGATGCCGTCGGGTTTATTTCAGCTGGACCCCGCATGCCCATAGAACCCAGCTGCGACGAGGAGGATTCAGAAACGCTCCTGAGTGACGTCGACTGGGCCACCGAGGACGGCCTGGCCATGGCCTTCACGCGTCGCTATGGCGAGGACTGGCGGTATTGCTCTCTCTGGGGCAAATGGTTGGTGTGGTCAGGCATGCGCTGGAACTCAGACCAAATGCTGTTTGTTCAGCATCTTGTGCGCGGTGTTTGTCGCGCCGCGTCTCAAAAGGCGGACAGCGACAAACGTAAGGGCCGACTCGCAAGCGCTGCGACAATCGCCGCAGTGGAAAAGATCGCGCGTTCTGATCCCGCACATGCCTCCACCCCTGAGGAGTGGGATGCGGACATCTGGGCGTTGAATACGCCCGGTGGTGTGGTCGAGCTGAGAACGGGTCAGATCCGGGGCCATAGACGCGAGGACCGCATGACCAAGTCAACTTCCGCGACACCCAAAGGCGATTGCCCGACTTGGCGCTCCTTTCTGGCGGACGTCACCGGACAGGATGCTGAGCTGCAGGAGTATTTGCAAAGAGTGGTCGGCTATTGCCTGAGTGGAGCGACCAGCGCGCATGCGTTGTTTTTCCTCTACGGCACAGGGGCCAACGGCAAAAGCGTGTTCGTGAACGTGGTGGGGGCCATTCTGGGCGATTACGCCGCCAATGCGCCCATGGACACCTTCATGGAAGCGCGCGGTGATCGGCACCCAACGGATCTGGCGGGCCTGCGCGGAGCACGATTCGTGTCGGCCATTGAAACCGAGCAAGGCCGGCGTTGGAACGAATCCAAGGTCAAAGCCATTACCGGTGGCGACAAGATTTCCGCGCGCTTCATGCGCCAGGACTTCTTTGAGTATGCCCCCCAATTCAAATTGCTGATCGCCGGTAATCACAAGCCTGCCATTCGCAACGTCGACGAAGCGATGAAGCGTCGGTTACATCTGATTCCATTCACTGTGACCGTACCTCCAGAAAAGCGCGATGGCGGCCTGACAGACAAACTACTCGCCGAGCGCGGCGGCATTCTCGCTTGGGCAGTGGAAGGATGTCTGGAGTGGCTGCGCGATGGGCTCAAGCCCCCAGATTGCGTACGGGCGGCGACGGAGGAGTATTTTGAGGCGGAGGACGCCCTTGGACAGTGGATTGAAGAACGCTGCGAACGTATTGGGCAGGCGAAAACCGCATCGTCCGAGCTTTATGCAGACTGGCGTGAGTGGGCCGAGCGCGCAGGCGAATACGTGGGTTCCATCAAACGTTTCTCAGAGACCCTCATAACGCGGGATTTCATGCAAAGCCGTTTGCATGGCGGAACGCGTGGTTTTAAAGGCCTGAGGCTACGCCCCAAACCTTATCAATATAGCTATTACGACTAACTCTGGTGACGGATGGTGACCATCGTTCTGATTTACCCCTATACGCGCGTACGCGTAATAGTGTTATTCGGTAGGCCAGTCACTATCCGTCACCACTCTCTCAAACGGAGATGGAAATGACCTTATCAGTATTGGCGCTGGATCTGGGAACACGCACCGGATGGGCGGCGAAAGGAAAGGATCGCGCCATCGTCAGTGGCGTGATGAACTTTAAACCCCAGCGCTTTGAAGGCGGCGGTATGCGCTTTTTGAGATTCAAACGTTGGCTGACCGAGCTGAAAGCGAATCTGGACGGCATTGACGCGCTGTATTTCGAGGAGGTTCGCCGGCATGTCTCCACGGATTCCGCGCATGCCTATGGCGGCTTTCTGGCGACGCTAACGGCGTGGTGCGAGCACCATGAGATCCCTTACCAAGGCGTGCCTGTGGGGACCATCAAGCGTCACGTCAGCGGTAAAGGCAACGCCAGCAAGGAGGATGTGATAGCGGCTGTACGGAAACGGGGATTCAATCCCGCGGATGATAACGAGGCGGATGCCCTGGCGATCATGCTGTGGGTGCAGGACACACAGGAGACGGAATATGAAAACGCCTAAACCCATTTACCGCAGCCCCTTGGGAAAATATCAGCCAGATCAGGGACCCGACCCCGAGAAGATCAAGCGCGAGGGGTGGCGCAGTCAACGCATCCTGGTGATCTCGCCTGACGATGACCGGTTGAACTGGATAGAGAGCGAGCTGTTGTGT
This sequence comes from Hahella sp. CR1, assembly GCF_029813005.1. Classification (NCBI taxonomy): domain Bacteria; kingdom Pseudomonadati; phylum Pseudomonadota; class Gammaproteobacteria; order Oceanospirillales; family Hahellaceae; genus Hahella; species Hahella sp. CR1. Next base: position 3,308 of record NZ_JAPELK010000028.1, on the reverse strand, counting down.
CGGATTGGAGAGCGCCTCTACGGCGCAGGAGAACCTAAGCATGACTGAATGGACATTAGAGCACGTGGCTGACCGTTTCACTGACGCAGCTATCACCGCGCAGCGGCTGCCCCCTGTCCGGGTGCAGGGATACGCTAACAGCTGGCCAGCCATTCTACGCAAGCCCTGGGAGAACATGGGAGCGGAGCCTGTGGTGAGGCGATTGCCGCCCGATCCGGCGGCGATTGATCGCATGCTGGAGACCTTTCGTTGGGTGAAATGGTTGACCGAGGATCAACGTCACCTGGTGTGGATGCGGGCGGACGGCTGTCCCTGGAAAGAGGTCTGTGCGCACTTCGGTATGGACCGCACCACGGGATGGCGTCGCTGGAAGGCGGCCTTGTCTGCTGTGGCTGTTCGACTTAACGATCCCGAGGAAAGGATTAGTTTTAATTAGTTATAAACAACTCCTGCGGAAAACGTAGTACTGGTGCGGGTTTGACGCCAATTCGGGGGCGTAACATCCGCCGGTTTTTTTGGTAATATTTGCGTTACCTCGTGACACGAGCGCACCTCCCCGCTATGGCAGCCGCCAGGCGATTATTTGGCCTATCTGGGCGCCTTTTGGGCTCCCGATGGGTCCTTCCTGGCCATGAGTCGAAGCGGGGGGCGTGAGCGCCGCGTTTGTTTAGCGTCAGCGCTAAAAACGAGGTTTGCAGGGTTTGCGGTTCGCAGGTCCGATTCCAACGTACTTCCCTTTACCCGCCCGTGAAGCGATTCGCCGGCGGGTTCTTTTTTGAGGCCCAGAATCTGAATTCTTTGTCCGCGGTTGGCGCCCCAAGCTATCCGCCATTGATTGTTCAATACCGGTCAGTGGAAGCGCTCATCCCATATTGCAGAAACGCGCGCACGCACTCCGAGGAACAGGTGGCGCAGATCGCCGCCAGTATCGCGGAGTTTGGCTGGACCAACCCTATCCTGGTCGACGGAGAGAACGGCGTTGTCGCCGGCCACGGGCGCTTGCTGGCGGCGAGAAAACTAGGAATGGTGGACGTCCCGATCATCGAGCTCGCGCATTTGTCGCCGACGCAGAAACGCGCTTATATCCTCGCGGACAATCAGCTGGCCTTAAAGGCTGGCTGGGACGAGCAATTACTGCGTGTTGAGCTGGAGGCGCTGCAGGAAGACGGTTTCGACCTGGACCTGACCGGATTCGACGCGGACGATCTGGCGGCGTTGCTGGAGGCGGAGGAAACCGAGGTAGTGGGTCAAACTGACGACGACTCGGTTCCCGAAGAGGAAGAGGCCGTAGTCTCCCAATCCGGCGACGTCTGGTTGTGTGGTGAACATCGCGTCCTCTGTGGCGACGCAACCTCACCGGATGCGTACGCCGAATTATTCAGCGATGGGAAGCAGGCGGATATGGTGTTTACCGATCCTCCCTATAACGTGAATTACGCGAACAGCGCCAAAGACAAGCTGCGCGGCAAGAATCGCGCGATCTTAAACGACAATCTCGGCGACGGCTTTTACGACTTCTTGTTGGCGGCGTTGAGCCCAACCCTTGCACATTGTCGGGGCGCAATCTACATCGCTATGTCCTCCAGCGAGCTGGACACCCTGCAGGCGGCGTTTCGGGAAGCGGGAGGCAAATGGTCGACGTTCATCATCTGGGCCAAGAACACCTTCACGCTGGGACGTTCAGACTACCAGCGCCAATACGAGCCGATTCTGTACGGCTGGCCGGAAGGCGCACGCCGACACTGGTGCGGCGATCGCGATCAAGGCGACGTATGGCAAATTAAAAAGCCGGCGAAAAACGATCTGCACCCCACCATGAAGCCGGTGGAACTGGTGGAGCGCGCCATCCGCAATTCCAGCCGACCGGGAGATATGGTGCTTGACCCATTTGGCGGTTCAGGCTCCACATTGATAGCAGCGGAAAAGTCCGGACGCGTCGCGCGTCTGATCGAACTTGATCCCAAATACGTGGATGTAATCGTGCGCCGCTGGCAGGATTGGACGGGAGAAAGCGCTATCCGTGAAAGCGATGGATCTAAGTATGGCGAGAATCTCAAGTTAGACGGCTGAGATAATGTGCTTTAATTGGACTATCTCGTTCAAGACTTTCAGGAGGGGGAAGTCATGAAACCGAATATCTTTCGCTATGTGGTTCGCTACGACTGTGAGAGCGCACCAAGTCTCTATGATGGTTTTTGCGTCATGCCTGTTTGCATGTCCCATATCAGAGAGCCAGTAGAATTAGATGACTGGATGATTGGCTTTCAGAGCAAAACGCCAAATCACGTCGTGTACGTCATGCAAGTCAGGGAAACGCTATCTCTGGTTGATTACTTGAAAGACAAGAGATTTGCTGACTCTATCCCTAAACCCGCCACATCCTCAGAGAATATCCACATCCTCGACAGGAAGAGGCAACTGGAGCACAAAGTAAGTCCTGCTCACATCGGCCCTAATTATGAGGAATATATTCGTAGCCTTACGGTGCTGGTCAGCAATAAATTCTGGTATTTCGGCGCCAATAGCCAGCTTATCTCAACCGATCTGACTCATCTGTCGCCGCCACATAAAGGTAATATCGTGCATAAGAATCGCCGTGATACCGATTTAGACAGGTTTAAAATTTGGCTATCACGTTGGAGCATGGGAGTTCATGGAGAGCCGGAAGAAGCCGGCGTCAAACTTCGTGAATGGCTGTCTGTGCTGGGGGTGAATGTGGATGAGATTGGAGCGAATCCAAGTGGTAAAGGTTTCGATCCAACCGATAATGGCCACCCATACTCAAAGCTGGGTGGCGGTTGACGCTTAAGCCTCAACAGGCTCGCAATAATCAACATACCCGACCAGCTCAGGCAACCCGTAAGGGATGCCGCGCTGTACGCTGGTGATTCGTCCTATGGTGCGTTTCATCCAGCTTTGGGTGGTTGTGTCAATGGCGGCCTCAAGGGTAAGCCCCGTTAGTTGATTGCCTCGAAGCTCATCCGCAAAGCGTCTTCCGTAGCGGCTATCCAAAAAGTTTCGGATGGATTCAAGCGTTTTTCCCGTCGCGTTTGAAATGGCTGTCATGGCCAGAGGCCAAGCGACATTGGCCTCCTCATTCATCGTTCCGAAGAAGCCCCAGGCGACGTTTTGGGTGGTGGGTATGGGTGTTGATCGTTCCATCTTTGATTTCCTTTGGGTCAGTTTGTTGCGTCCCTAGTAACGCTTCATATGAGCGGGAAGCCAAGTTGAATCTGGAGGGATAAGCGAGGTTTTTTGCGTCAGGGACAGCGAACGAAAAAAGCCGGCGACGAGGCCGGCTGTAGGCA
>NZ_JAPELK010000027.1:0-22945 GCF_029813005.1 Hahella sp. CR1 | reverse complement strand
GCATACTTCTGCATGCGCCTTTATGACGGAATAAACATGCGACCTGTTTTGAGATTAGCGCGCCGATGCTTAATCAAATGAACGGGATAAATCTTCCAGCAACTCCATGCCTTTTAAGCCATGTTGATCTATCAACGCCTTTAACGCTGGCTGACAGTAAAGACTGTAGCCGTTGTCATAATCGGTTTTGAATATCATGGCGTCTGTAGGAGGAAACGACAGATTCTCAATCGAAACAACTGCGCCAAAAGAGACAGAACGTTGACTTATTGACTCGTCCGCCGCCACCATTGTCAGGCAATTGAACAGGTAATAGGTCTCCCCTTCACAGTTGATCGGCAGCAACTCCCCATAAGGCGAAATAGCCTCCGCCAAGACTCGATCTGCTTTGGGTGATAGAACCATCGCCCCTGCGGTCCACATCCTTATATCGGGAATAGGTCCTCCTGTTCGCCCTTCAAAAGGTTTGAACGAGCCACTAAAGCTGTCATCCCATAGCGGTTGTAACGATAAATTGTGAGTAAAAAAGGACAAGTACCTTCTTTTTTCAGCCAATCCACTAACTTTGTTCAGGTACAAAAACCGATCAAAAATTAGCTCTTGAAACTCACTTCCATCGGTTCGCATTCTGTAGATAGTCATATGCTTCGCCTGATGACCTATTAGCCCGAATATTGAATGTCGCTACTCCAACCTGCGACATCAAATTTAAGGCAGATAAGGCGTCTTATTGATCAAACGATCTGGACAGCTCCTCACTGACCCGTATGCCGGACAGGTGACTCCTCTCGATAGCATCTTTCACGGCCTCCTGACAGTAGAGCCCCCATGTATTGTCATACGTGGTCTTAAAGATCGCGCTACTTGTAGGACTGAAATTCAACTTGTCGATAGAAACAACACGCCCTCCCTCCATCGTTCTTCTGCTACCTGCTTCATCCGCGTTCACCATTGTCATGCAATTAAAAATGTAAAACCGCTCTCCCTGGCAATTAACGGGCAGTAATTCCCCGCATGTCGAAATCAGCTCTGCGAGCGCCTTATACGCTTTCGGCGAGAGGACCATCGTTCCTGGGGCCCACATGCTGATATCAGGAATTGGACAATGTGACTCATCGTCATCAGACCTAAACTCACCAACCCAACTCCCTTCCCAAAAGGGTTCTAACGGTAGGTTGTGAAGGCTAAAGGCTAAGTACAGTCGCTGTTCCTGAATATTTTTCGCTTTGCTCAGAAACAGACGCCGATCGAAATGAAGCTGTTGATAGTCGTAACTATCTGGCTGCAGCAAATATATTGTCATTATGTATTACGCTTCCTATCTACTGGCTCGGTGACTTTTCTAGGTTGCCGCCCACTTTTCAGCAACATTCTTATTCGACGCAACTCAGTTCTGAATGTACGCTCATCAGCATGCATAAAAGTAGATTCAAATACCCACTCCTCATAGTTATGCGTGTGTATTTCGGCGTGGGCTGGAGAATCAGGCATCGCCCAATGTCCCTTGTCTGATTTGGTCATTGGCATCCACACGCCATTATCGGGATCATTAATTCTTATTCCCAAATAATGCATGTTAAGCCGGGCTTCTGCAGAATACTTCGTTTTGCCTTTACCAAGCACGATGTGATGGGGTGTATGCCGGGCACTAGGACGAGGCCTGCCGACCATGAGCATGAATCTGGCGAGTACTTTAGTAGGATGATGCCTTTCTTCAAGCATTATCGAGACTTTTTTCTCCGCATTTTCAATGGAGTCCGAAGCGTTCACTGTATAATCTCTGCGATACTTTTCAAGCTCAGTAAAGACCTGGATCAGGCATAGCGCCCTACGCCGTTCCCGGTCTAAATGCTTTAAATCCCTCTTTAGCTTTTCTTCTCTTAGTTTCTTCTGAGCAGGCGTTTCATTTTCAGGGCTATCTTCAGCGCCTTTGTGATAAGCCCGTGCTTTATTCTCAAAGTCGCTGATGGTTCGCTCTAGATGGGATAGTTCGTGGTAGCGCAAACCTACTTGTTTACCTTGGTCGTACTCCATGCATTCCTCATATTCCATTTCTTTATCTGGAAAGGCACAGAGGGTAATAAATCAAAGATATATTTTATATCAGCAGAAAGGTCGAAAAGCTGGCTTGCATCTATGTGCCGATAAGGAATGTTGCCCGCCATCGCGGCGTGGGCGCCGGCCCTTCGACAGGCTCAGGGCGAACGGTTTCTGGGTGGTTGTTATCAATCCAGTATTCAGGTTTTTCCCGTTCCCATGGGGGAAAGGACATGTAAGCAAACCACAAACGATACCCACTCACCCCGTTCGCCCTGAGCTTGTCGAAGGGCTTTCCAGAGCGTTCATCCCAGTCCAGCCCGCCCAAGTGGAAGTTAGTTCCCGTTGAGTTATTGATTTGCTCAAGATCACTGTGGGACTGCCGCCCTTCGACGGGCTCAGGGCGAACGGTTTATTGGTGGTTGTTATCAATTAAGTAGTCAGATAACTCACTTGCCCATGACGGAGAGGACGTGTGAACAAACCACAAGCGATACCCCCACTCCGTTCGCCCTGAGCTTGTCGAAGGGCCTTCCAGAGCATTCATATCAATCCAGTCCGCTCAAGTGGAAGTTATTCCCGTTGAGTTATTATTTGCTCAAGAACACTACGGGACTGAGGCCCTTCGACAGGCTCAGGGCGAACGGTTTATTGGTGGTTGTAATCAATCCAGTATTCAGATTTTTCCCGTTCCCATGGGGGAAAGGACATGTAATCAAACCACAAGCGATACCCACTCATCCCGTTCGCCCTGAGCCTGTCGAAGGGCCTCCCAGAGCGTTCATCCAAATCCACCCCATTCAAATGGAAATTATTTCCCGTTGAGTTATTGATTTGCTCAAGATCACTGCGGGACTGCTGCCCTTCGACAGGCTCAGGGCGAACGGTTTATTGATGGTTGTTATCAATTCAGTATTCAGATTTTTCCCGTTCCCATGAGGGAAAGGACATGTAAGCAAAACACATACGATACCCCCACCCCGTTCGCCCTGAGCTTGTCGAAGGGCCTCCCAGAGCGTTCATCCCAGTCCAGCCCGCTCAAGTGGAAGTTATTCCCGTTGAGTTATTGATTTGCTCAAGATCACTGCGGGACTGTGGCCCTTCGACGAGCTCAGGGCGAACGGTTTCTGGGTGGTTGTAATCAATCCAGTATTCAGATTTTTCCCGTTCCCATGAGGGAAAGGACATATAAGCAAACCACAAGCGATACCCTCATCCCGTTCGCCCTGAGCTCGTCGAAGGGCCTTCCAGAGCATTCATCTCAATCCAGCCCGTTCAAGTGGAAATTATTTCCCGTTGAGTTATTGATTTGCTCAAGATCACTACGGGACTGTGGCCCTTCGACGGGCTCAGGGCGAACGGTTTATTGTGGTTGTTGTCATTCCAGCATAGCCAACTCGTTTTACTGCAAACGTACTTCCCGGTGCGCCAGCAGGCTGTTGATGACGCCTTTGAGGTGGCGGCGGGTGGGTTGTTTCAGGAAGGCGGACATGCCGGAGGTGGTTGCTTTCCACCACTCTCCCCGGCTGCGGTGGTAATCGCGGTAGGCCGCCGCCAGTTGCGCCTGGGCCAGTCTGAGGGACTGAGGGTCCTGGGCTGTGGCGGTGTCCATGTGTCGCGATAAAATCGTTCTCACCGCCGCCAGGCGTTTGCCCATGCTGCGGGAGATGGCGCCGCGGCGAATGAGGTAGCGCATGTCCTGGGCCAGGGTGAATCCTACGTCGCCAACGGTGGATAGTTTCAGCCACAGATCCCAGTCGCTGGCGGACAGCAGGCTGACGTCGAAACCGCCCACTGCGAAGAAAGCGTCTCGCGATACCATCACGCTGGAGGTGCCGACGACATTTTCGACGTACAAAGTCGATGTGGCGCGCTCCAGTGTGCAATAAGCGTGATCGCGCTTATCCCCGGCTCTCAGTCCACTCAAGGCGACTTCCTGAAAGTGCGGCCAGAATTCGAAACAGCCGCATATCACCGCGCTGTTGTTTTCGTGGACATGTACATAGTCAGTAAAGCTCAACACCGCATCCGGGTTCTGTTGATGATACGCCACCTGACGTTCCAGTTTGCCTGGCTCCCACAGGTCATCGGCGTCCAGAAAGGCAACCAGTTCCCCTTTGGCGTAGCTCACGCCCAGGTTGCGCGCGCCGCCGGCGCCCAAGCCTTTGTCGTACAGCGCAGTGACTGCTCCGTCATATCCCAGGGTGAAATTACGCAACCACTCTCTGGAGCCGTCTGTTGAGCCGTCATCAACGATGATCAACTCCAGGTTTGGATAATCCTGCTCAAGTACGGAATTAACCGCATGGGGCAGATATTTCAGGCAGTTGAAAGAAGGAATGACGACGGAAATCAAAGGTAAAGGGGTGCTCATGTTGCTACCTCAATAGCGTTACGCTTCGCAGATTGCAAAAAAGCCAGACCAAACAACCTGTCTGGGTGTGTATAAGCGGGTATTTGCAGCATACGTACCAATACGCCATGACGCGGATCATCCTGGCGCATCGCATTGCGGCGTCCGCTCGGCGGCGCGCCCCGCCGCCACGGTCAACGCCAGCAGAATATACAGAGGCCAGATAAACCCTTGCGTCAGAAAGGTTCCGGATACGCAGAAGCCTGTCAGTCCGGATAACAATGAATTGGTCATCATGAGCTGAGTGCGGTCGGGCGTCGGTGAATAACTCAAGCGCCGCAGCAGGCTGAAAATCTTGCGAAACATCCCCACCAACAACACGATGAAAAAGCTGATGCCGACAAATCCCGTTTCCGCCAACACCTGAAACCAGGTTGAATGCACCGCATGATTTTTGCCGTCCCAGTGCGGGCTGTAGAAGTAATAATTGGAGTAGAAATTATCGATTCCGACGCCAGTGAAAGGATGCGCCAGCGCCATATTGAACGCAGCCTGCCACGCATATATTCGCCCCATGGCGGACTCATCAATGCCATCCTCCGCCGCGCCGCCGGAAGCGCGATCGGAAATGCCCGCGGCGGCGACCAGAACGGTCAACGCCATGCCGCCGAGCATCATCACCAGCATTTTGTTTTGCACCCGACGCCACACCAACACGCCGGTCACCGCCGTGATTCCCAACAGACCGCCCCGACTTTGAGTGCACAAGATCGCCCATACGATCACGCCATAAGCCAGCAGCCCCAGCAGAGTCGGCCAGCGGGTTTGCCCCCGGGTCAGCACCATGCTGGCGGCGAAACTGAGGGGAAACGTCAGCACTAAGGCCAGATCGTTGGGATCGCCGATCATGGACCCAATATCGCGTCCGATGGTGACCCGCGCCCCCTCAACCAGCCCAATGCCGTTCAGCTTGTTGGATATGGCGACCAATGCGATCGCCACGCCCGCGCCGATAAACGCCCAGGCGGCGACGGCAAAGTCCCGTGGCGTGCGCGTCAGCCAGGCGATGGCCAGCACCATGATGGCGATTTTGACGTAAGTGCCGGTAAATGCTCCCATGGCCGCGCCTCGATTGGTCGCCAGCATCACCCCGCAGGCGGTCAGTGCGAAGAAAAACGCGAACAGCGTCAGCTCACGGCTCCAGTACACCTCAATGGCCCTGGAAACAAATAAGCGCCAGCTCAGCACCGCCAGCGACGCCAGCGCCAGCAGTTGCGGAATGCGAAACGGCCCCAGGACGGGAAACGCTTCATGCAGGCGAAAAAAGGAGAACAGAATAAAGCCCAGGCAAACCAAAAACGGCGCTCTGAATACGCCTACCGCCGCCAGTATCCCCAGAGGCGCCAGCCCCGCCAGCAAGGGATGGGGAGAAAAGTAGAATCCCAATGACAACAGCGCCGCGCCGCCGGCGCCCAGCGTCAATTGGTAGCGCCGACTCAGGGCTTGCACAGCTCCGTCTCCATAGATGCAGTCACCAGACGCTGCTTACGCAATAAAGTCGCCCCGGCGCGCGCCAGCCCTACTCCACCGACACATAATGCCGCAGTAAACTGATCCATCTGAATCAACGCCGGGGTGAACACGGCGGCGCTCAATACGATGCTGAGATCGCGCCAGGGATAATCCAGTCGCAAGCGACGCTGACTGGCGCAGACAAACACCGCGAAGCGCAAGGCGTATATCAACACAGCGGCGTACACCACGCCGAAGACGCCGCTGTGCGCCGCCGCAAGGGCGTATGCTGGAACGGCGACAACGGCGACCATCACATTCAACCCCGTGGGCAGACGGGTGTTCGTTTCCACATAACAGCCGAGGTTCATCAAATGAGAGCACTGTTTCAGGCCCATGGCCAAAGCGAGCCAGGGTAACAACTGGGCCGCCATATCGTATTCAGGCGGCAGCAGCCAGCGCAGCGCCCAAGGCCCTACACAGCCCGCGCCAATGGCTACGGACAACGCCATCATCGCGCCCGCCGCCGCGTAATGCGCGTTCAGGGCGACGCCATCCGCGCGACCCAACACGGTGAAGCGACGGGGAAACCACCAGAGCGTGTAGGGCTCGATCGCCAGCGCCACCACCAGCGCGAACTGAGCCGCCACGCCGTATACCGCCAATTCTTCCGCACCGCCTAATCCCGCCAGCAGCCAACGTTCAGCGCCTTGCGTCAGGAAAATGCACAGACCGCCGCCGACCAGAGGCAAGCCGTATTTCAGCAAAGGCCTGGCCAGCGCCGCCGCAGAGGAAGGCGTCACATGACGACTCTGCACCGCCAAGGCCGCCAGAGCGAGCGCCGCGTTGGACACCAGCGCGCCCCACAGCACAGCATCCAGTCCCATCCCCCTGCGCAATAACACATACACCAACGCCGCATGCAGACAAGCCTTGCCCACACTGAAACAAAAGAACCCTTCCGCCCGGTCCTGCATACGCATCCAGGCCAGGGGCACAGAAATAAATCCGCTTAGCGCCAACGCCGCCAGACACAATGACAACTCCTGATCGCTGTAGCTGGCCGGCAACCATTGATTCAACCAGGACGTTGCCGGACGCAGCGCCGCAAACACCACCACGCCCGCCAGACAGCTCAGGAAATAGGCGCTGCCGATCACTTTGCGTCGCTGCTGCTCACTGGAGGCCATCCCCGCAAAGCGATACATGGCGTCCACCACCCCCAGGCCGATCACCAGACCGAGCAGATTCATCAGCGTTAGCAGGACATCAAGACGGCCGTATTCGTGGGGCGACAGGTAATGGGTGATCACCGGCAGCATTACGAAGCTGACGCCCTTCATCAGCACCAGCCCCAACCCGTAATACACTGCCTGTCTGAACAGCGAAGACATGATTACAACTCTTGAATCGCCAGTGACAACAGGCGCGCCTGGCGCACGGAGGAATATTCCGCCACCACTCGTCTACGCGCGTTCAGCACCATCTTCTGCAGCGCTCGGTCTGATGTATCCAGCAGATGCTGAATCGCACAAGCCAGACTCTGGCTGTCTCCCGGCGCCGCCAGAAAACCGCAATCGGGGCGCACGATCTCCGCCGCGCCCATAAATTGGGTGGTCACCACCGGCAGCCCGACCGCCATGGCTTCCTTCAAAACCAGCGGTCCAGTGTCCCGGTCGCCATTAGGCGCTTCACAAAACGGCGCCACTAAAGCGTGATAGCGGGTCATGGCGGCGCTGATCCATTCCGCCTCGCGGCCGCCCAGAAATGACACCTGCTCCTGCAGCCCCAGGCTGGCGACCTGCTCGCGCAGCACGGAAGACAGCGGCCCTTCGCCGACAATATCCAGACTGAGACGTTCCGCGGAAGGCATCGCCGCCAACGCTTCCAGTAAATGTTTGAGCCCCTTTTTCTCCGTCAGCCGCCCCACAAACAGAAGCCGACTTCTCGCCCCCAGGCCATGCTGATAAGGCAAACGATCCAGCTCCACGCCGCAGGGAATGTTAATAATCCCGGCTCCGCCACCGGCCAGGGAGCGAAACAGTCGCTCCATATCGCCACAAACCGCCACGCTGAAATCCGCGCAGGACAGCTTGAGGCGAAGGTCCGCCGGGCTGACGTATACATCAAAGCCATGGCCGACAAATGAGCAGGACACGCCTATCAACCGCGCTGCGGCGATCGCCACGGCGGCGGAGTGCAATGCGAAATGCGCATGCAGATGACGACATCCTCTGTGCTGCGCCAGCGCCGCGACCTGGGCGGCCTGCAACAATAGTGAACGCGCGCGGATGCCATCCTGTCCCAAAGCAAAGCGGGCGCTGGGACCCCAGCCGCGAAGGTTCTTCAACCAGGTGAACCAGCCCTGCTGACGACTGCAATCGCCAACGTACAGGGCGGCCACCGCCAATGCTTCGTCCCGGGGTTGTCCATCCTGCTGAGGATAAGATAGCGAGATGGGCGTCACCTGATGCCCCAGGCGCTGCATCGCCCGCATTTCCACCCCTACGAAGGTTTCCGTGAGCACGGGAAATTGCGGCAGCACATAACCCACCGACTTCAGCGGCGCAGCCGCCGGCAGGTCCTGCGTGGCTCGGCATATCGCGTTCATACCCCGCCCTCCGCCGACCGACGGCCTGAGTTCAAATAACCCAGCACCATGTTCAGACCGCGCACATGCAACGCTGAGGCATCCGTCAACAAGGCGTCGACGCCGCGTTTGAAATCCCCTTCGCTGAGACCTTCCTGCAACAATGACGCGCGCATGGGCTCCACGTTATCCAGGTCCAGCCAGGCGGCGTAATCGAACACGCCGCTGGACGCTTTACCCCAACAAGGCTGACGCCCCAGGCGGGCGGCCAGCCCCGGATAGCGTTCCCGCCAGCGCAGTCCCGAACGCAGGGGTCTGCCGGTTTTATCCCAGTCAACGCTGGCCAGCGATGGACTTAGTTTGGCGATGGCTTTGCGGTGAAACAGACTGCCCAGGCGCAGACGCACCGGCAGCGCGCCCAAGGTCTCAAGCACGTTGGGATGCAAAAAGGGATGGCAGCGCTCGTAATCGTTGTCCAGCAGTTGTTGCCCGGACACCACCATGCGCCCGACCCGCTCCGCCAGATAGACGTTGTCCATCAGATCCGCAGCGTCAGTTTCACAATCGTGATAGCGATCCAGCATCATCTGAAAGCGCGCTTCCAGACGTCCCCCCAGTTCGGGGAATGCGCGAATAACTGGGTTGGCGAGCTTGCCGAATTCTTCCCGAATATATCGTCGCGCATAGGGCAGCAGGCGCGATGCCAGCCTTTCCACCGCCATCAGCGAATAACCCGGCGCGCCGCGATCGTAGTAAAAGGCCCGGAACGTCTCCGCGCCCGTCCCCGTGATGACGGTAAAGCCCCGGGTCTGATCCAGCAGGGTTTCATCCGCCAGGGCGTGGCCGTGTTGCACCGGCACTTCACAGCCGCCCCGCAACGCAATGCGTTTCATGGACGTCCAGCGATCCGAGCCGCGCATATCGCCGGCGAAAAAAGGCAGCCCATGGGACTCTGCAATATTCCTGGCGATGCGCATGTCCGACGAGTCGGGACAGCCATAGCTGAACGCCACCGGTTTATGCCCCAGCTTCAACGCCGCCGCCAGAATCAAGCGCGAGTCGAGACCGCCGGACAGGGAAACCGCCACCCTTGGGCTCGACTGAAAACATTTGTCCACCGCGCCGACAAAAGCGTCGACCGCTTCGTTGAGCGTGGCGCAACGCACTTTCTGCAGCCGATAAGGGGGAAAGTCCCGCAGCTGTAGCTGGCCATCGCTGGAAAAATGGAAGCAACGGGACGCGCGCAATTGCGTGACGCCCCGCATGATCGACTGCTCGTCCATCACCTGCCCGAAAGCCAGCAGGTCCAGCATCGCCTGCGGGTTGATCTGCGCCTCGTCTCCCAGCAACTCCAACATGAGACCTCGATCCGAGGTCACTGTTAACTGGCTTGAACGGTGACAATAAAGAATCGGAAACAGACCCAGGCGGTCTGTGCAGCCGGCGACTTCATTGCGTTCCCGGTCGACATAAATCCAGGAGCGGCCCCAATAAGGCTTGAACAGACCGCGACGACAGTTACCTCTGATCTCCGCATCCTGATCGCAGTGCGCGGGGTCTCCCCACGTGAGCAGATGAAAACCGGGACCGGAAAAGTGCGTCAACGCGCTGTGAGCATTGCGTTTGAACATGACGGAGGCGTCATGCTCCAGGGAAAGGACGGGGCGCCCTTGCTGTAGGGGAATGCTGATGCTGCAAATAGTCATACTCGTTCCTCATGGTTTTGCTACGAGTCGTTTCAACATCTGCGCCAGTTAGTTAAATTCCCGCGAATATTCTTTCACAGCAGTGACTTAGAGATACTCCCATCTCATTTTGATTTGGCGGATATCCCGCTCCATTTGTAATTTGCAAATCAAAACGCCATGACGAAGGCATCGCACTAAGGCCAGTTTCACCCTTGTCACAGGCTAAGATTCTGATCCCTCGGGGATAATTCGCTTTGGCCCACAAACTGCGTAGGACCTCTCAAACCATCCGAGGAGGTCGACGATGAACACATTCTCCGGGGCGACATTAAGAGCCCGCATCAAACACAGCGACTCCATGGCGGCGAGCGCCCTGCGCGCCGTCTATTTCGGAATTCGTCGCTTTCAGATTCCTTGCATTCCCGTTCTGCACAAACCGCTGTATCTGGCTCATCGCAGCCTGAGCGGCATGCTGGAGAATCTGTCGCGCATTTTCTACTGGACGCCAATGTTTCAGTCGCGGCTGGAAACCCCCGCCCGCAACCTTTATCTATACTCCGGCATGCCGCTGGTCACCGGCGCGCTGAGCGTGCAAATGGGCGCAGACTGTCGGGTATCAGGGCTCTCCACCTTTTCGGGCAGAACGTCGTCTCCCAATACGCCCCGGCTGATCGTCGGCGACAACGTGGACATCGGCTGGCAAACCACCATCGCCGTGGGTTCCGAAGTCATTCTGGGAGACAACGTGCGCATCGCCGGACGCGCCTTTCTGGCGGGCTATCCCGGTCATCCTCTGGACGCGGCGGCGCGCGCCGCCGGCAAGCCTGAAACCGACGACCAGGTCGGCCCGATCATATTGGAGGACAACGTCTGGCTCGCCACCGGCGTCAGCGTGATGGCGGGGGTGCGCATCGGTCGCAACACCATTGTGGCCGCCGGCAGCGTGGTCACCCGCGACCTTCCCGCCAATGTGCTGGCGGGGGGCGTTCCAGCTCGAGTATTGAGGACCCTGACGGAGGAGGAATGAGCCATGATGAACGCCACGCAAAAGCCGCAACTGATCGTTTTCGGCGAAGACTGGGGCGCCCATCCCAGCAGCACCCAGAACCTTATCCGTCATCTTGGCGACGACTATGAGGTCATCTGGGTCAACTCCATTGGACTGCGCCGCCCGCGCCTGACGCGACATGATTTACTGCGTCTGTGTCGCAAGCTGATGTCCCGCTTCGGCGCCAGCGCTCAACGTACACATCAACAAGGCGCGCAAGACGCCGCTCCTTGTCGCCTGATCAATCCGTTAGTGATTCCTCTGTTCGGCTCGCGACTGGTTCGACAACTCAACGCAGCGCTGCTAAAACGCCAGCTGACGCCCTATATCCGCAAAGACAGCGCGCTGATTCTGTGGTCCTCCCTGCCGTCAATGGCGGACCTGGTAGGACGCCTCGGCGAACGTGGCGTGGTCTATTACTGTGGCGACGATTTCCGCAGTCTCGCGGGCGTGGATCACGGTCCCATCGCGGCGATGGAATCCGAACTGGCGGGTAAGGCGGACAAAATCTTTGTCGCCAGCGAAACCCTGGGGAGTCGCTTCGCCGCCGCCAAAACCGAGTGGCTGCCTCACGGCGTGGACTACCGCCTGTTCAGCTCGCCGCAGCCGCGACCAGGGGATCTGCCGGCGGAAGGCCCGGTGGCGGGGTTCTACGGCTCGGTGTCGGAGTGGTTCGATGTCGAGCTGATGAGCCATTGCGCACGCGCCCTGCCCCACTGGACCTTTCTGGTCATCGGCGCCGTACAGACTGACGTGGAGCCGCTGCGCCGCCTCGACAATGTCCGCCTGCTGGGACCACGCCCGCATCACGAGTTGCCCGCCTACGCGCAACACTGGCGCGCCTCCCTGCTGCCGTTTCGACGCAATGGCCAGATCATGGCCTGCAACCCGCTCAAGCTGCGGGAGTATATGGCGGCGGGCGCCAGTATCGTCTCCACCCGTTTCCCGGCGGTGGAGAGCTACGGTGATCTGCTGCGCATCGCCGATTCCGCCGCGGACTTCGTCGATGCGTTAAAGCAGATCGAGGCCTGCCCGTTCCACGCCAACGCCAACCAGCTCAGACAAGCCGCCGCGCAGGAGTCCTGGTCGCGGCGGGCGCAAACCGTCAAACAATGCCTGAAGCAATTTGCGCATAGCGCCGCACAACTCGACGCAAAATGCGAGCAGCCAAATAAGGCGGCTCATAGTTCATTGATTTAGCGTACAAAAATAGTTGGAACGCTTTTTGGTTATCTTCATCACAAGCCAGATATTCAGGCGCGCAAACTCACTCAAGCAGACGGACATCGACATGAACAAATGGGTTAAAACTTTACCGATCATCGCCGTTCTATTTCAGACCGGATGCGCCATGCAAAGCGAACGGATGGACATAGAACGCGTCAACCAAACCCTGTTCGCAATGACGCAAACGCCCGCGGAAGAAACCGCACCAGCCTTTCTGACCCTGACTATCGACGCCATAGACGCGCCCCTGCAAAGCCCAGGCTGGAAACAGTTGGAAGCACGCGCCATGGCTTTCGTCAGCCGTTGCGCCGCCTGTCTGGACAAGGGGTTGATGCTGCAAGTGGCGGCCACTGACGCCGCGCAACCTTTCCAGGCGCTCAATGAAAGCCTGCGTTGGGGCGGCAAGCTACGCGCTTTGTTAGCCATGCAAGGCCTGCCGGTGGATATCCGCTTCGACCCCAGTCTGCCCGCCTCCAGCGCGCGCCTGAGCGCCAAGGGGTAAGCAATGCGCGTCGGCGTCTTCCTGAATTTGCACTACATGGCCGCGGCGGCCTGGCGACGCCGCTACGCCATCGTAGCGCCTTTGCTGGCGGCGCCGTTTCTGGCTTTGCTGATCGGCGCCGTCACGCCGAAGAAGTATCAGAGCTACACCACGCTGCTGATCCAGGAAACGTCAAAACTGAATCCGTTCCTGGCGGATTTCTCCGTATCCACCCAGCTCAAGGAGCGCATGGCGGCCCTTCAAGCGCTGCTGCATTCACGCCATATGCTGGGCGAGGTCGCCATGGAAATGGGTCTGGGCGATAAAGACAGCGGCCGCATCGGCGACCCGGTGCTGAATCGGCTTTCCCACTCCCTGAAGGTAGAGCTGATCGGCTCCGATATCATCAAAATCAGCCTGACGGATTCCTCCCCTCATGATATGGCGCGCACGCTGGAGGTCACTTCCAAGCATTTTCTGAATGTGCTGCTCGCTCCAGAACGCTCTTCCATCGACGCTTCCGAAAACTTTCTGGAGGAGCAACTGTTGGCGCAGCAGCAGGCGCTGCTGGCGGCGGAAAACACACTGGCGACGTTTAAATCCCAGTACAGCGGCAACCTGCCCGGGCAGATGCAC
Source organism: Hahella sp. CR1 (assembly GCF_029813005.1). NCBI lineage: Bacteria > Pseudomonadati > Pseudomonadota > Gammaproteobacteria > Oceanospirillales > Hahellaceae > Hahella > Hahella sp. CR1. The sequence continues at coordinate 9,373 of NZ_JAPELK010000027.1, read as the reverse complement.
TTCGATATCGAGCAATTACGGGAGACGGAAAAGCAACTGCAGATCAAACAGGTCGAGCTGGCGGGCGCTGACGCCGCCATCGAAACCCTGAACACGCAGTTACTCAAGGCCAACCCACTGCTGGCGTCCATTGAGGCGGACATCATTCGCGCCAGCGCCGAACTGAATCAACTGCAGGCCCGCTACACCGACAAACACAGCCTGGTGGTGGCCGCCAGACACAGCCTGCAGCGGCTGCGTCAGGAGCGCGATACGCTGGTGACCCAGACCCGGCGCATGAGTCCGCAGAACATCGACGAACTCTGGCGTCTGGCGGCGGAATTCGCTGACGCAGGGGAAGACCGCAGCGCCACTGGCAGTCGGGTCAGCCCGTTACTGGTGTCGCAACTGGAATCCATTCAGCAGGCGCAGTCCCGCCAGCAGCAGCTAACGCAAGAGACCGCCAGCCTGCAACAGACCCTGACGCGACTGAAAACCAAGCTCGACAGCTTCGCCCAGGTAGAACAGCGACTGCGGGAGTTGGAGCGGGATATCGTCACCAAACAGCATATCTACGACGACCTGCTCAAGCGCTATGAAATGGCCAAAGTCACAGGCGCTCTGGGGCGCTTCGAAGAACACGACCGGGTCAAGATCATCGATCGCCCGTTCACGCCCCATGCCCCCATCAATCTGCCTCTGGTGGTCTATTTCATCAGCGGCGCCCTGGGCGGGTTGTTTCTCGGCGCAGCCATCGCCGTGATTCTGGAAATTATCGACACCAGCATTATCCGTCGCGATGTGGCGGAAAAAATTATCGGCGCGCCAGTCATCTCGCGCCTGCCGGACTTCAGGCAAGTCGCCATAGGATTTCAATCCGCCCGCGACCTGACGCCGGTTGAATCCTGATCGCAGTCCATTTAACGAGGTATACCTATGACATCGACATCTTCTCAGCGCAAAGTGGTCGTCCAGGTTGTACAGCATTTGTCGCCGGGCGGCATCGAAAGCATTTGTCTGGAATTGCAAAGTTTCGCCGGCGCCAACGCCGACGTGCATCTGGTCAGCCTGGAAGGTCGGGAGTCGCAAATGGTCTCCCTGTGGCCGCGACTGAGTCAGTATGCCGGCGTCATGCACTTCCTCGATAAACCCCCCGGTCTACAACCGCGTCTACTGCTGAAGCTGGCGGCGTTGTTCAAAACCCTCAAGGCGGATGTGGTGCATACCCATCATATCGGTCCGTTGCTTTACGGCGGCGCGGCGGCGCGTCTGGCGCGCATTCCCGTGTTGATCCATACCGAACACGACGCATGGCATCTGGGCCTGGACAACCATCAGAGTCTGGCCTCCAAATGCCTGAAATTCATTCGTCCGCAACTGGTGGCGGACGCCGAAATCGTCGCTGATCACATCAGGAGCCGCATCCCTCACGCGCAGCCACGGGTGATTCCCAACGGCATAGATACGCGTCGCTTCAAGCCCGGAGACAAGGCCGCCGCACGGCGCTCATTCGGGCTGCCGGATGATCAGGCGATCATCGGCTGCGCCGCGCGTATGCATGAAGTGAAGGGACATGACGTTCTGCTCGACGCCATGTTTCGCCTGCCGCCCAACGTGCATCTCGCTCTCGCCGGCAAAGGCCCGCAGGAAGCGCAACTGCAACGTCAGGTGCGGGATCTTAATCTCAGCGATCGGGTGCATTTTCTGGGCCTGGTTGATGATATGCCGCGCTTTTATCAGGCGCTGGATGTGTTCTGTCTGGCGTCGAAAGCGGAAGGAATGCCCTTGTCTCCCCTGGAAGCACAGGCCTGCGGCGCACGCGCCGTCATCACCGATGTGGGCGGCAGCCGCGAAGCGTTGTGTCCGACTACCGGCATTCTGGTGCCAGCGGATAACTCCGCGGCCCTGGCCAAGGCGCTGCGTTACAGCCTGCGCACCACGTTGAGCGCCGACCCCAGAGATTTCGTCATGCGACACCGGGATATCCGCGGCATGGTCGCCGCTTACGACCAGTTGCACAGCGTCGCCTGCTGATCGCGAACGACTGACACGGCAAGAATCGCCACCAAAGAGGTAAATCATCATGACCGACACACTACTTTGGAGCTGCACGCTGATCCTCGGGCTGATCATCGTCTACCATCACGTGGGCTACCCCGTACTGTTGCGCTACTGGGCCAACCGCAAGCGCCAGCAATCCCTGCATAATCATCAGGTTGAGGAGCATAGCGATTACCCTGAACTCAGCATCATCATTCCCACCTATAACGAAGCGGAAGTGATTGCGGAAAAGCTGCGTAATCTGGCGTTTCTCGACTACCCCACTCATCGCTTTGAAGTCTGCATTTACGACGATGGTTCGCAGGACGACACGCTGTCGATCATCCATCGCACCCTGCAGGAAGCAGATGTGAAAAAGTTGCGGGTGCAAGTCATCGCCAGCGAGATCAACCAGGGCAAGGTCGCCGTCATCAATCAGGCCATGCGGGAGACATCCACGGAGTTGGTGTTACTGTCCGACGCCTCTGCGCTGATCTCTATCGACGCCCTGAAAATCGTCGCCCGCCATATGCGCGACGCCAGCGTTGGCGTCGTGGCGGCCTCTTATCAGATACTCACTCCCGGCTCGGAAGGCGAGGAAACTTACTGGCGTTATCAGACCAACATCAAAGAGATGGAAAGCGTCGTCGGCTCCACCATCGGAGCTCATGGCGCCCTGTACTGTTTTCGTCGCAGTTTGTTTGAAGAGTTACCTGAGAACGCCATCAACGATGATTTCATCCTCCCCATGCGCATCGTCGCGCAAGGCCGTCGCTGCATCTATGACCGGGATATCGTCGCCGTAGAGCTGGAGCAGGCCAGCCTCACCGTGGATCATCAACGTCGCAAGCGCATCGCCGCCGGCAATGTGCAACAGGCGCTGATGCTTACGCCGCTGTTGAATCCGAAGCATGGCGCCACTGCGTTCAACTATATTTCCGGCAAGTTTTTACGGGTGTGCATGCCTCTGATTTTGGTCGTCTTTCTACTGTGCACGCTACTGCTTTCGCTGCACTCCTGGCTGGCGATGGTTCTGTTGCTGGGACAGATATTGGTTTACGGTCTCGCCAGTATTCGCGCCCTGACGCCCAGTGTTCTCTGGCCCAAACCGGTCAATCTGGTGCATTACTTGGTCAGCGGCCACTTCGCCAATGCCCTGGGGGCGTTACGTTATTTATCCGGACAGGAAAGCGGACGCTGGCAGCGCGTCAAACTGGAGGCCCATCATGACTGATGTTGTTGTTTTCACCAAAGCAGCCAAGAACGCCTCGGAGCCGACCATGATGCAAACGCGCACAGCCGCCAATGATTCACCGACGAACTATATTCCCGCCACCACCCTGGCGGCCAAGCGCTGTTTCGACATTGCCGTCAGCCTGCTGGGGCTTGCCCTCAGCGCGCCATTGTGGCCATTGCTGATTCTGGTTATTCGTCTTGATTCGAAGGGGCCCGCGTTGTTCCGGCAACTGCGCGTCGGCCGTGCAACGCCGACTTACACGGAGCTGTTCTACATGATCAAGTTCCGCACTATGCGCGTCGACGCGGAAAAAGAAACCGGCGCCGTCTGGGCCACCCGCAACGACCCGAGAGTCACACGAGTCGGCCGCTTCCTGCGCAAAACGCGTCTGGACGAACTGCCGCAGCTATTGAACGTATTGCGCGGCGAAATGTCCATCGTCGGCCCCCGCCCGGAGCGCCCCGGCATCAGCAACAACCTGGACCGGGTCATCCCCTACTACATCGAGCGCACGTACTTCGTGACGCCTGGAATCACTGGCATGGCCCAGGTCAGACAAGGCTACGACGCCTGTCTGGAAGACGTGAAAAACAAAATCGGCTACGACCACGCCTATTCACTCTGCCTGTCCAGCTTCAGCTCATGGCTGAAAACCGACATCGAAATAATCCTGCTAACTTTCTGGGTAATGATACGAGGCCGGGGGCAATAGCCCCTGGCGCAGGGGGATATGGAAGGGTTATGTGGAGGTGTTTGATATGATCGCCGCGCTAAGACTTACCTTCCCAAGGAGAAGGCAGCGCGCTCACTGCATCTTCCAAGCGCATATACGCCACAATTGTTTCACTTGGATCTTTATGGGCCCAACCCAACACAGGAGAGTAGCGACAACAGGCAATCGTGTTCCCTGCCTGGCTCTCAATTGCAACGAGATATTGCCCAAGCTCCTTCGGCGCATTTCCTTTGACCCACTCGGGACTCTGGGAGTGACGGGCCGACCTTACACGCAGCACAGCCTCCTTAATGGCCTCCAACTCATCAGCAGTGAATCCATCCAGATGGGTGGACTCCTGCTTATCTAGCGCCCGCTTCTCATGCGGGCTCACTTCTTTACCAGGCGAAGCTTTTTCTCCTCTGGTCGGTATTCTTCCAGTTCACTCGGGAAAAGCTCCGAATCGGGTGTAAAAACCAAATCTAAAGAGCCCAACTGAACCTGTGGTTCATCTTCCATGACCGCTCCGAAGCCATCTTTTATCTCCTCACGTAATTGACGCAGGAACTCCTCATAATCGGAGTCTCGCTTTTTATCTTCAGTCATCTCAACACCTTGAAGCAAAAGTTACCGCGGCTGTTATATTCGTAGCCCTTGGAACAATAGAAGTCAATTACATTGGCGTTTACTGGTTTCATAAGTCTGATTTCATGAGCATCAATATGCTTAGCATATATTCTGGCCGCAATCTCGATTAAGTTGAAAGTGCTTCCTTTTAGAGGATTATCGCCAGGGGCAGACTCAATAAAATCAAGTCTTAGACGACTGCCAGACCATGTAGGTTGTCCTAAAGAGAGTGCGCACAGCTTCATTTCACGCCACCAAATAGCTAACTCAAAGCGCTTGGGTTCCTGATACAAAAAGTGATAGTAACCATAGTCATCTCTTTCCCAGTCCCACTCCACTCGACGACCGAAAGTATTATGCCAGGAGCGCTGCTCTATAATGGCCTTTGGGGTAATGAGAGAGTATGAAACGACCGATTTAAGTTGAACAGGAAGAATAGCATTGGCGTCTTCGATAACTTCACGGCGAATTTTTGAATACTTTGTTTCCGTCGCAATATGTGTTCGGCTTCTGGAATATGACATGCTTAAAAATCCATATTAAGTGTAGAAGTCAGGGTTAGCATTCCCTGGGGACGTTGATACTACCTGGGTCGCCACAGCCAAAGTACCGGCTATTAACCCTACCCCTGGCGGCCTATTGTTGGTAATGGAATGTGTTGCCGAATGGTCAATGTTCAGGGCTTGTTGGATCTGGAGCGTACCTGTCGGATGGCGCTTCGCTTATCCAACCTACGGTTTTCCCTATGTCTATTCAGTTTGGCATGGGAGCGGCGTTTACGCTTTGCTCAGCAGCCAGTCTTTCAGCACGCTGGCGTTATGGCTGATCGCTTTGCCTTTGGGGGTGATCAGGTAATAGTTGCAACAGGAAGGCGTCGCGGGAAGCGGTGCGATGAGACGACCGCTGGCCAGCTCTTCTTTTACCAGGGAACCGCGCGCAAGCGCTACTCCAAGGCCTGCATCAGCAGCTGCGATGGCCATATCCGAACGGTTAAAGTAATGGCCCTGCTGGCTGGGCGCATCAGGCAGACCTGACTGATCCAGCCAGTAGCGCCATTCTGCGTCCCGGGGGGAATCTGGCCAGGGCATCGCATCATGTAACAACGAGACGCTATCCCAGATTTTGGGGTCCTGCCAGTTCGCGCCCTTCATATACTCAGGGCTGATGACCGGCAGCAGGATTTCCTCCACCAGCAGCGTCGCATCAAAGTTCTGATATTCGCCGTCGCTGTAATCGATGGCCAAATCAAAACTAGCGGCGCCCAGATTAAGCAGCGCCGCTTCCGCATAGGTTTCAATCTTGATATCGGGATGGCTGAGATTGAACTCTTTGAGCATTGGAATCAGCCATTTAAAAACAAACGACGGCGTAGAGGTAAGTCTGACGGAGGAATCATTAGGACTCGTCTGTAGACGATCAATAGTCAGTCTGATGGCGTCAATTGATTGCCGCGTCACGGTCAATAATTCGCTGCCTTTAGCCGTTAATTGGATACCGGACGGGCGACGCTCAAACAGCTTGATTCCCAGCTGTTCTTCCAGTTTGCGAATTTGCTGGCTCACAGCGCCGGTAGTGACATAGAGTTCCCGGGCGGCTTCAGAGAAGCTTAATAACCTGCCACAGGCTTCAAAATAAATCAGCGTGGAAAAGGTACGCGCACCCAGTCCTGACATCGTTAACCTTCCCGTTAGCGTTTAGCAATACTAAACAGCCGTTGAATTTCTATCGTTTGCTTTCCAAGTAACGAAAACCCAGAATTTCCAAACATACTAATACAAAGCCAGTCAGCATGGACAAACAATGAATCCTCTCAGTATCGCCCAAGACGAGCTTAAAGCCATCCAGAATAGCCAATCTATAGTATGGCTAAACAACAATTATCAAATTCCGGCTTCAGCTCCCTCCACCCCAGACGTCGATGAACTCTACGCGGCGGAAGCCCGCCTCAAACGATTTGCGCCGCTACTACAGAGACTGTTCCCCGAACTCGAACCCAGCCACGGACTGATTGAGTCTTCCCTGATAAAAGCCGATCGGCTTAACAGCAGGATTAATCTAGTGGGCGGTTCGCTGTACCTGAAAGCGGATCATGACTTGCCGGTGGCAGGCTCAGTCAAAGCCCGCGGCGGCATTCATGAAGTGCTTTGTTTTGCTGAATCCCTGGCGTTGAAGCATGGTGTGCTTAAGGGCGTAGACAGCGACTACTGTACGCTCGCATCCCAATCAGCTCGCGACCTGTTTTCACAGCACACCATCACCGTCGGCAGCACAGGCAACCTGGGTCTGAGCATTGGCGTCATAGGGTCTGCGCTGGGGTTCAAAACAGTAGTCCATATGTCGTCAGATGCTAAAGAATGGAAAATGGAGCGCCTTAGAAAACGTGGCGTGCGGGTCGTTGAGCATGACGCCGATTATGGCGCGGCGCTTGAGGCCGGACGCCTTGAGACGATTGCCGATCCGTACGGCTATTTTGTCGATGATGAAAGATCCCCCAACCTTTTTATGGGCTACGCTGTCGCAGCCAGGCGCCTTCAGGCGCAGCTGGAAACGCTGAACATTAAGGTGGATGCCGAGCATCCTCTGTTTGTGTATCTGCCTGCCGGCGTGGGTGGAGCCCCAGGCGGCATTACCTATGGCCTGAAACATATTTTCAATGACCATGTTCACTGCTTTTTTGCCGAGCCGGTACAGGCGCCCTGTATGCTACTTGGCATGGCTGGCGCACCGGGCGCGGTTCCGACCTCTATCTACGAACTCGGTTTAAAGAACCGCACAGATGCTGATGGCCTGGCTGTCGGCGGCGCATCACAGTGGGTGTGCGACGCCACGCGCAACCTCCTGTCAGGCGTGTATACGGCGACGGATGAACAGCTTTACCAGCAGCTATATCTGCTAAAAGAGCTGGAAAATATTGAAGTTGAGCCCTCTGCGGCCATCGGCTGCCTCGGCCCTGAAATGCTGATGACCGAGGCCGGACAGAAGTATTTAGACTCACATCACCTCACCCACCGCATGTCGAATAGCGTGCATATCCCCTGGCTGACGGGAGGCTCTTTTGTTCCTGATGAGGAGTATCAGCGTTATCTCGCAAAAGCGGTAAAAATTTCTACATGAAAACGGGTTAGAACAGAGTGGCGGCCTTCATCTGGGATCAGATTAAAGTCGCTCTCCTAAAAATAACGGACAAATTTACTGAGGGACATTTCAGATTTATTTAGTATGATGAAGATGGCAATAAATTCAGCGAGTTATGAAAGGCGTTCAGGAAGATTATGGGAGATCCTACTGGCGCTGATCTCAGAATAAATTCGATGAAAGACTTCATTAAATCGACAAAAGGAAGGAGTTCTTATGTCTGGAGAGTTAGAGGCGAAAAATCACGCGGATGCGGTACTTAACGCCTATAAATTAACTTATCTGCCTTTAAACAAGAAAGGGTTAACGATTGACGGCATCGGGCTTATGTTGCCTGATCCTGGCATGCCACTAGGGGTTATTCTAAAGAAGGACAGCAGCTTCATCGTCCTGCTTGGCGAACAGCATAGTACGGAGACGTTATCGCCGCTTTTACCCGGTGATCAGACGTTGATGATTGCAGGCGCCAAAGCCGTGGTCGCCGCCATCGGCAAATTAGGGAGCAAGCATACGACCATTGCGGCGGTCGAACTCCCCATCAAGAACGGAAGTATCGTTGGATCAGGCGCCGGACTGACCAAGATGGAGAAGCTCACCATTGCCGATCCCGCCGATAAAAACCTCGGATCAATCAATCACTCTCTGTTTTATTACAGGGCGACGCTTTTGAAAGACGTGTTGTTCGCCGAAGGAGAAAATACCGTCGAAGTCGTCGACCAGGGACTGGCAGCCAAATCAGACGAACGCAATCCGGGGATCGCCGCTCATTTGATCAACGCAGCCGCAAGCGTCAAAGGGCCCAGCGTAACCGTGCTGCCCGTCGGACTCTCGCACCTCGGCGGAAACAGCATACAGACACAACTGACCATGAAAGGATGGTCCATCACGACAAAGATTGTCTAAGCCGGAGACATAAATCCGTTCGTTGTTCATGGAGCCTCACTGTGACAATGAGGCTCGACTATCCAGGACATTAACGAACGAATTTCAACAACCTCTGCGAAAGCGTTTTTGCTTTAGCCATCAATTTGCTTGGCTCTACCAACGCCAATGCGATATCTACAATCTGGGCTTTTTCTCAGGAAAATCTGAAGCGTATGTGTTGGATGGCGCTTCGCTTATCCAACCTACGTTTCACTCTGCGCCCATATACAGACCAGAGAAAGCGCCAGGCGTTTTGACAGAACTCCTACGTCTCCTCCCCCACCCTCCGATCAGAAGTGGGTAGGTCGGAAAAGTGAAGCGCCTTCCGACATGCGGAGCTGAATGGCCACACTAGTTGTAACAGGCCCAGACATAACTTCTGTTGGCGAACGAGCTGAATGATTAATATAAGGCAGGGGATACGTTCCCATTAATTTCACATGCACAGCGCATTGCCGACTTGTGCAGGCAGGAATACTTTTCAACAACTTCTGCGAAACCGTTTTTGCTTTGGGCATCAACCTGCTTGGCTCTACCAACGCCAATGCGATATCTACAATCTGGGCTTTTTCTCAGGATAAATCTGAAGCGTATGTGTTGGATGGCGCTTCGCTTATCCAACCTACGTTTCACTCTGCGCCCATATGCAGACCGAAGAAAACGCCAGGCGTTTTGACAGAACTCCTACGCCTCCTCCCCCACCCTCCAATCAGAAGTGG
>NZ_JAPELK010000026.1:0-25010 GCF_029813005.1 Hahella sp. CR1 | reverse complement strand
TTCCCCGTCGAAGTGGGGCGCATTATACGCCCCTCCTTTTTCCCGTCAACTCCATTTTTTAACTTTTTTAAGAAAAGTTTCTGAGGGGCAATTTACAAGTAAAGCACGCTATTTTTATTTTACAAGCTCACTCTTGTTTCATTTCTGGCTCAAGCTCAACGACAATACTGTCAGCCGCCTTCTGCGCAAGCTCCTTTGCCTCGACCATACTTTCAGACTGAGTCAAAACCACGCCCATTCGACGCTTGCCGTAAACTTCCGGTTTGCCAAAAAGTCTCACTTGTACGTCTGGATTACTTAACGCAGCTTCAAGTGAAGAAAAGCAGACTCGGGATGATTCGCCCTCTACTAATAACGCAACGGAAGCAGACGGCCCCATTTGTTTAATTGAAGGAACCGGCAGACCTAATAATGCCCTTGCATGCAAAGCGAACTCCGACAGGTTCTGAGAAACCAAGGTAACCAATCCGGTATCATGGGGCCGTGGCGACACCTCACTGAAATAGACTTCGTCACCTTTTACGAAGAGTTCCACACCAAAAATCCCATATCCGCCCAGAGCCGCAGTCACTTTTTCCGCTATATTCTGTGCAGCGTCCAGTGCCAAAGCACTCATAGGATGAGGCTGCCAGCTTACCCGGTAGTCTCCATCAACCTGCAAATGGCCAATAGGATCACAAAAGGAAGTCCCTCCTGCATGCCGCAGAGTTAAAAGCGTAATTTCATAATCGAAGTCTACGAATCCCTCTACGATTACCTTGCCCTGTCCCGCTCGCCCTCCCTCTTGGGCGTATCGCCAAGCGCGCTCAATATCACTTTCACTACATATAACGCTTTGGCCTTTCCCCGAGGAACTCATAATTGGCTTGACGACACAAGGGGCGCCAATTGAGCTCACAGCATTGCGAAAGGAGTCAAAATCGGCAGCAAATGCATAAGGTGAGGTTTTCAGCCCCAACTCCTCCGCCGCCAATCGACGGATTCCCTCGCGGTTCATAGTCAAGTTGGCCGCACGAGCGGTGGGCACGACATTGAAGCCGCTTCGTTCAAGCTCAAGCAGTTCAGCTGTCGCAATCGCCTCAATTTCAGGGATTATGAAATCAGGAGCTTCGAGCTCAACCAACGCCCGCAGTTGTTTAGGATCGAGCATATCGATGACATGTGCGCGGTGAGCCACCTGCATTGCTGGCGCGTTTGGGTAGCGGTCCACTGCAATGACTTCCACGCCAAATCGCTGCAGTTCAATCGCAACCTCTTTTCCCAGCTCCCCACTTCCCAATAGCATTGCGCGTGTTGCAACATCCGTCAGCGGAGTACCAATTCTTACCATAGCCTTTTGCTCCTATTCATTATTAAGCGACTCAAATGACAGACTTACGCTCTCTGTCAGCCACTTTCTTCAACACATCCGTGCGCTGTTCGTTACTCATTCGAGACCAAGCAGCTATTTCCTCAACGCTGCGATGACAACCAATACATATGTCATCGTCATCCAAAGCGCAGATACTGACGCATGGCGAGCGCACAACTCGCTCACCATTTATTCGATTCGAATTCTCTTTCATAAATGTGCAAATCAGGCCGGCTGCAACGTGCGCGTATACTTGAGTGCATTTTCTACATAGTGTTCAGCGCTGGCGATAAGCTGCCTCTTTTCTTCCTCACTCAACTCACGCTTTACTCTTCCTGGAGAGCCAATAACCAAACTGCCATCTGGGATCTCAACACCTTCGGGAATCAATGCATTGGCGCCAATGATACAAAAGCGTCCAATTTTGGCGCCATTAAGCACAACCGCATTGATGCCAATCAGACTGTAGTCACCCACATCACATCCGTGCAGCATGGCGTGGTGCCCGACAGTCACTCCCTCTCCCAGGACAATAGGACAGCCAGAGTCTGTGTGTAACACTGCACAATCCTGAACGTTCGATTTTGGACCAATGGTTATTTGATCGTTATCCGCTCGGACCACTGCGCCAAACCAAACACTGGATTGAGGGCGCATTATCACTCGCCCTATAACAGCAGCATTTGGAGCTACAAAGCATCCATCCTCAGATATTTCAGTCTGATCATCGCCTAAATTAAACCTCATATGCGTTCAATCCCTATCTTCAGTAAAACTGCCAATTCTTCGGTTAAATGAAACTCTGAAAAAATCCATCAATATGATTGCGGAAACGCCCCAGATTTCATAATCGCCGTAATACCAACAAGGCACCTGTAACCGATACTGTTCAAAATTGATCTTATCCAGTCGATCCGGCTCATTTTCCAAGAAAAAGCTTACCGGCGCTTTGAATACACTATGCAATTCATTTGGGTCTGGGATCAGCTCTGCTTCAGGGTCGACGATCCCAACATAAGGAGTGACGGCTATACCATGGCGGGACACAACTTGGTTAAGACCGCCAACCACTTCTATCTTTTCAGGCGACACCCCGACTTCCTCAAACGTCTCCCGCAACGCAGTGTCTCGCAAGTTCTGATCTGAAGGGTCTCGCATTCCTCCCGGGAATGCGACCTGCCCGCTATGAGTCTTCATATGCTCAGCGCGTCTGGTCAGGATAATTTGAGGACAATCCTCTCTAGTAATCGGCACCAGAACCGCCGCTTCTGGAAAGTCACTGGGAAAACGTCGCGGTTGGTTGGAGGATAAAGTTGCGATGATTTTATCGAGCATGACAAACGACTAAGTGAGGAAAACAAGGAAAGATACCATACAAGTCCGGGGTAATGTATGGTGCAATATGAGGCTCGATATTCAAAAAGAACCCCAAAATTGCGAACGCTTATTTTCGGCTAATAAAAAGACAACCAGTGAGACTGTTCATCTGATCATGAAGTATTGCAGCCAATGCGGCCAACCCGTCGAGCATAAGATTCCCGCAGGAGATAACCGGCCGAGACATGTCTGCGGCAACTGCCAGGCCATCCACTACATAAACCCTAAAATCGTTGCCGGCACGCTTCCCGTTTATGGCGACCGTATTTTGCTTTGCAAGCGCGCCATCGAACCCAGATTAGGTTTTTGGACTTTGCCCGCCGGCTTTATGGAAATGCAGGAAACCACTTCAGAAGCCGCCATGCGAGAAACGTGGGAGGAGGCGCAAGCGCGTGTGGACCTGGACGGCCTGTATACGATGATCAGCGTCCCCCATATCGGTCAGGTGCATATTTTTTACCGCGCCAACGTAATTAATGGAGAGTTCGCCGCCGGGGAGGAGAGCCTCGACGTACAATTGTTTTCAGAAAGCGATATTCCCTGGGATGAAATCGCATTTCCTACGGTAAAAATAACGCTGCAGCAGTATTTCCAAGACCGTAAAAGCAACTCCTTTCCTGTCCATGTGAAAGATATTCACACCGGCATTCCCAAGGATTAACCCTCCTCTTCAGGCACTTTGCATAACAATGCGCCGTCAGATGCTTTCAAGCCGGTATACGTCGTATGCCGGCTCTTCGTAAGGATGCGCCAGCTTCATTGCCGCCACCACCGACGCGATCAATGCATCCTCAACCACCAACTCCACTTTATATTCTTCGACCAGTTCAACCTCACCGACACTTCCCAAGAATGGAGAACTGCCGTCCAAAGGACGAAATTGTCCAACACCCTTTGTCTGCCAGCTGCAGCGATCGTAATCGCCGATCTTTCCGCCCCCCGCAGTAAAGACTGCTTCTTTTACGGTTTCCATATGCGATTCAGGAACAAAAAAGCTTAATTTATACATTTCTCTTCCATTACAGTTTAAATTTTATCCACAGGCAGACACTAAATTACTACCCTGACTGAGAAATTAGAGTTCTCCACAGATTCTGTGGATAACTTTGGGGATAAATACTTAACTTCCCCCCAAATCGCCCATAGGGCCTATGCCCGGGACAAATTGGCGACGAATTAAACAGGATAGAAATACCAATATTTATCAATAAGTTATATTTGTCAACGCTGACACCACAACATCTTTGAAATATTTTTAGATGCTACTTGACATAGATATTTCTGGTGTGAATAAACAGAAATAATGCAGACGAAAAGGCCTCATTTTTAGGCCGCGATAGGGATTTTCCGGCAGGCTCCGCAATTCATGCGAGCGTTTTTTGAGCACATCAAGTTTTGCAACTAGCGATGACGTACACTTTGTTACCTTTTCTGACAAAAAATAATAGCGCAGAAAAGCATAGCCTAATTTAGACGCTTGAAAAGGAAAACGGAGATTTTTTATCTAACGTGGCGAAGAGCCCTGAAAATGAACAGATTCAGCGGAGAATAAGGGCGGAGACCAATGTCTCTCACCCTTAAATATCATCATTGCGTCCTGGAATTAGCCCAGCCATACCCTCGCGTTACGGAACATCCTCATCCATGCGCCGTCTTCACTCCAAGTGGAAGGACGCCAGGAGTTAGCAACAGCGCGGAACACCCTTTCTGGATGCGGCATCATGACGGTGATACGCCCGTCATCGTTACACACAGAGGCGATGCCCAGCGGAGAGCCGTTAGGGTTAAATGGATGCGACATGGTGGGACGGCCATAGTTATCCACAAACCGCAGCGCCACATTTTTCTGAGCCATTAAAGCCGATGCCCCTTCAGGACCCACTTCCGCCAGACCTTCTCCATGCGCCACTGCGATAGGCATCATGGAGCCCGCCATTCCCTGGAACAATATGGACGGCGAGTCCAACACTTCCACCATCGCAACACGAGCTTCGTACTGTTCAGAGCGGTTACGCACAAAGCGCGGCCAGGAATCAGCGCCAGGAATCAGTTCTTTCAGGTTTGAAATCATCTGACAGCCGTTACAGACGCCAAGCGCGAAGGTGTCTTTGCGATGGAAGAACGCCTCAAACTGGTCTCTTGCACGAGCATTAAACAGAATGGATTTAGCCCATCCCTCACCCGCGCCTAACACGTCGCCAAACGAGAAGCCCCCGCACGCCGCCAAGGCTTTGAACTGACTCAGAGAGACCGCGCCCGACAGGATATCGCTCATATGCACGTCAACCGCGCTGAAGCCGGCTCTATCGAACGCCGCCGCCATTTCAGCCTGACTATTCACGCCCTGCTCTCGCAGCACCACAATTTTTGGCTTGGCGCCGCGATTAACGAAGGGAGCTGCAATATCTTCGTTGACGTCGTAAGTAAGCTTGGCGCTCAAGCCCGGATCGCTGTCATCATCAATAGTGGCAAATTCCTCGGCCGCACACTCGCTGTTATCCCGCATGGCCTGCATACGATAGCTGGTCTCAGCCCAGATCTTTTGCAACGCGGCCCTGCTATAACCGAGAACGGTTTGTCCTTCATGCTGGAATTTGACTGATTGGTCGGCATGAGGCTCGCCCAGTACGACAACATGATCCGCCAATCCCGCGTCAGCAAAACAGGCCTTCACATCCTCAACATGCTCTTCCGATACCTGCACCACAGCGCCGAGCTCTTCATTAAACAACTCGCGGGCGATATGAGTACGGTCTTTTACCAAACCATCAAAGCAAATAGTCATGCCGCAGCGGCTGGCGAACGCCATTTCACACAAAGTAGTAAACACGCCGCCGTCGGAACGGTCATGATAAGCCTTGAGTTTGCCCTCTCCGTTCAGCTTCTGGATGCATGCGAAAAAGGCCGCTAACTCTTCAGGGTTATCCAAATCCGGAGCCACTGCGCCGACGGAACGATAAACCTGCGCCAACGCAGAACCGCCCAGTCGATTCTTACCTGCGCCCAGGTCTATAAGTAGCAGTTTGGATGGCGCGGACAAATCCATTTCCGGCGTCAATGTCTTGCGTACATCCTCAACCGGCGCGAAACCACTCACAATCAGGGACAGAGGCGCAGTCATGGACTTCTGCTTCTCGCCCTCCTCCCATACCGTCTTCATAGACATGGAGTCTTTGCCCACAGGAATGGTGATGCCTAACTTGGGGCACAGCTCCATACCTACCGCTTTGACCGTTTCGAACAAAGCCTCGTCTTCACCTGGATGTCCGGCTGCAGCCATCCAGTTCGCAGACAGTTTAATGTCTGACAGCTTTTCTATTTTTGCAGCGGCGAGGTTGGTAATCGTCTCACCTACCGCCATACGACCGGATGAAGGAGGGTCAATCAGCGCAATCGGCGTTCTTTCCCCCATCGCCATCGCTTCGCCGCGATAGGTGTCAAAACTTGCCGTAGTTACCGCCACATCGGAAACTGGCGTCTGCCATGGGCCAACCATCTGGTCTCTGGAAACCATTCCCGTCACAGAGCGGTCGCCGATGGTGATCAGGAAGCTCTTGGACGCGACACTGGGCAACCGGAGAATTCTCTCCGCCGCCTCTTTGAGGTCCAAGGCAGTGGAATCAAAAATGGGCTTAGTGAAGCTCTTCCGCTCTATAGTGC
The DNA here is from genome assembly GCF_029813005.1 of Hahella sp. CR1. Classification (NCBI taxonomy): domain Bacteria; kingdom Pseudomonadati; phylum Pseudomonadota; class Gammaproteobacteria; order Oceanospirillales; family Hahellaceae; genus Hahella; species Hahella sp. CR1. The sequence goes on along the minus strand of NZ_JAPELK010000026.1, from coordinate 18,622 downwards.
GGTGCATTTTTGGCGGTTTGCCAAACAGAACCGACATCGGAAGATCTACCGGGCTGTTAGCAAAGTATTCGTCAGAGACTTGAATCTTCAATTCTTCCGTCGCAGAGCCTACGACCGCGTAAGGACAACGCTCACGTCGACAGAGCTGATCAAACAGCTCCATATCCTGCTCCGCAACCGCCATGACATAACGCTCTTGAGATTCGTTACACCAGATTTCCAGCGGCGACATGCCAGGTTCATCGTTAGGCACATCCCGTAGTTCGAACAATCCGCCGCGACCGCCATCTTTTACCAGCTCAGGCAATGCGTTGGACAAACCGCCCGCGCCAACGTCATGGATAAACAGAATCGGGTTGTCATCCCCCAACTGCCAGCAGCGATCAATCACTTCCTGGCAACGTCTCTCCATTTCCGGGTTATCCCGTTGTACAGAGGCGAAGTCGAGATCCTCCTGGCCAGCACCGCTGTCCATAGAAGACGCGGCTCCACCACCCAGACCGATCAACATCGCAGGACCGCCCAATACGATCAACTTGGCGTCGACAGGAATATCTTTCTTTTCCACATGGGAACCGCGAATGTTGCCCATGCCGCCAGCGATCATGATCGGCTTGTGGTAACCCCGCCATTCAATACCGTTTACGCCAGGCACCTGTTCTTCATAGGTACGGAAGTATCCACACAACGCCGGCCGGCCAAATTCATTGTTAAACGCCGCGCCGCCAATTGGGCCATCCAGCATAATTTGCAAAGCGGATACGATGCGTTCCGGTTTGCCGTAATCGCCTTCCCATGGCTGCTTGTAACCAGGAATATTAAGGTTAGAAACAGTGAAGCCGGTCAGACCCGCTTTGGGTTTAGCGCCAATGCCAGTCGCGCCCTCATCGCGAATTTCTCCGCCGGACCCCGTTGAAGCGCCTGCGAAGGGAGAAATAGCCGTTGGGTGGTTGTGCGTCTCCACCTTCATAAGGATATGAATATCTTCAACGTTATATCCATAAACCTTGGTTCGGTGATCAGGGAAGAAACGCCCACCCTGACCACCTTTAATTACCGCAGCGTTATCGCGATACGCGGAGAGCACGTCTTCGCCACCTTGCTCATAGGTGTTGCGGATCATGCCAAACAGCGAGTGCGACTGAGCTTCGCCATCAATTTCCCAGGTCGCATTAAAGATCTTGTGACGACAGTGTTCTGAGTTCGCCTGAGCGAACATCATCAACTCAACATCCGTGGGGTTGCGTCCCAACTCAGTGAAAGCGCTGGTGAGATAGTCAATTTCGTCTTCCGCCAGAGCCAGCCCCATTGAGCGGTTAGCCTCCGCCAACGCGTCACGACCATCAGCCAGGATATCGACCGTTGTCATCGGCTTGGGCTCAGCATGAGCAAATAGAAGCTCCGCCCCCGCTATCTCATGGAACACGGATTGCGTCATGCGATCGTGCAGTATCGCCGCGATCGCCGCGCGGCGTTCGCTGCTCAGTTGTTCTGAGCTGCCAATATGGTAAGCCACGCCTCTTTCGATACGACGTATCGCCGTCAGTCCGCAATTATGTGCGATGTCCGTCGCCTTGCTCGACCATGGAGAAATAGTGCCGGGACGGGGAACAACCAGAAACAGAGTGCCGCTTGGCATTTCGCTCTGACCTTGTGGCCCGTATTGAAGCAAGCGATCCAGAACGGTGCGTTGATCTGCGGAAAGGTCTCCTTCCAAATCAACGAAGTGCATGTATTCGGCATACACTGACTGGACTTCAGGAGCCTGTTCCTGGATATTCTTGAGTAGTTTTTCGCGCCGAAATGGGGAGAGGGCTGGTGCGCCACGGAGTTCAAACATATCTCTGACTGATGGCCTCTAGGCTGGAAAAAAGAGGCGCTAATGATAATAGATATCAAGCCATTGAGCCACTTTTAAGAGGCCTCGCCATAAGCGCGGCGCAGCTTGCGGGCTAACCCGGGCCAGTAACGCTTTGTACATAAATCGACAAGATTTTTCACAGTTTAACTACAGTTAACTTGCAACTTGATTTGTTACTGTTAAGTATTGAGCCCCTTTGTTTATAACCGGAACTGATATTGCTTGCTTCAGCCTGCACTCATTCATGGCGAACAGGACGTTTCCTGAACAAACTGATTAGGAGCGGTATTCAGACGCTGACCGCAGCAGCGCTTATCGCCAACCTGAGCGCATGCAGCCGCCCTACGACGCTGGAGAAGATTGAGCAGGAGGGCGTCCTTCACGTTATCACTCGCAACGCCCCCACCACTTATTATGAAGACCGGGACGGCCCCGCCGGTTTTGAATATGAGCTGGCGAAAAAGTTTTCGGAATATCTCGGCGTCGAGTTGCGACTACGGGTCGCCAGCGATCTTGACGAAGCCTACACAGTCCTCGAACAAAACTACACCAATCTGGCCGCTGTCGGCCTGAGTCGCCTGGCGGCTTCCGCGCAAAGTCCCGGCCTCCGCTTCAGCTCTGAGTATCTGGAAATTCAGCCTCTGGTGTTGTTTCGAAACGGCAGCCCCAAGCCAAAGCAGGTAGACGATCTGATTGGGGGCAAAATGATTATCCCTGCGCAGACGGCGCAAGCAGAGTTCCTGCGGCAGGTTAAAGATTCTCGTCTTCCCGATATGGACTGGCTGGAAGCGGCGGATATGGAAACATCCGAAATCATGCGCCTGATTGAAGAAGGGGAATACGAATACGCCATCGTCAACTCCCGGGAATACGAAATTCATAAGGCCATGTTCCCCCGCGCACGGGAAGCCTTTCCTTTAATGGAGCCGTTACAGATCAGCTGGATATTCCCACCCGGCGAAGACATGTCCCTCATTCAGAAAGCGGACGAATTCATTAAACAAATCAAAGAAGACGGCACGCTGATCTATCTGCAGGAACGCTATTTCGGGCACGTGAATCAGCTGAATTACGTGGGCGCGCGCACCTATATCAGCCATATCAAAGACAGACTGCCTAAGTTTGAGCCGACTTTTAAACAGGCGTCTGAAAAGTTCGAAGTCGATTGGCGACTGCTGGCTTCCATTGGTTACCAGGAATCCCACTGGCGCCCCTACGCCACCTCTCCTACCGGCGTAAGAGGGCTGATGATGCTGACGCTGCCCACCGCCAAGGAGATGAACGTTAAGAACCGGCTTAATCCTGAGCAAAGCATCTTCGGCGGTGCTGGCTACTTCAGCCGCATCAAGCAGCGTATCTCTGAGCGTATTGCGGAGCCAGACCGCACCTGGATGGCGCTGGCCGCCTACAATATCGGCCTTGGACACCTGGAAGACGCCCGCGCGCTGGCCAAAATGCAAGGCATGGATCAGGACAAATGGATTGACGTCAAACAGGCGCTGCCATTGTTACAGCAGAAGAAATGGTATGTGAAGACTCGCTACGGCTACGCTCGTGGCTGGGAGCCGGTACATTATGTGCAGAATATTCGTCGCTATTACGACGTCCTGGTATGGATGACTCAGCCCAGTGCGGAAGATGGCAGCGTCGCTCAAAATGAAGACGGCCCAAACTCAGGAGTCGACGGGATGACAGAGGAAACACCAGCTATTCCCGCCCCATTCCGAGTCACGCCGCCAATGCTTTAAGGCCTTTCCCCCTCAGAACTCGTCCGCATCAGCCTTTACCGCCTCATTGATTTCGTCAAAGTTGAACCCTCTTTGAATCAGGTAACGCTTCTGTTTTTGCAGCTCGACGGGGGTTTCCGGTCGCTCTCGAAATCGCTTATTCAGGGTCGCCTCAGCCCGTTCAAACCAGTCTACGCCGGATTCCGCAAACGCCTTTCTGACCAGGTCCTGCTCCACACCTTGTTGCTTCAACTCCGCTGTGATTCTTATTGGACCATAGCCTTGCCCTGCTCTATGCCGAACCAGGATCTCCGCATAGCGTAAATCGCTCAGCCAATTATTCTCCAGCAGATGGGCGATCACCGCTTCCACGGCATCGGTATCGGCGCCTCCAGCCTCAAGTTTGCGGCGAAGTTCGCGCTCGGCATATTCCCGACGGGCGAGCAATCTTAACGATTTTGCCAAAAGCGCCTGTTTTATTTTTTCAAAATCAGGGTTGGCGGAAGCGTCCATAATTAAACCTTACACTTATCGATCAATATACAAACAGTCTGGCGTTTTATTAAAGGCGGCGGATTTACGCCCAACCCTTTCGAGACGCCAACAACGAGAGTAGACTATGCTGTCGCGCAAATGAGCATAGCGCGAACGGTGACCAGATCGCACGTCCGTAGCGACGCAGTATGCCGCCAGTAGTCTTTCCGCAAGAACTCAAGGCCCGATAATTGAACTTTCAGGAACCTTTCATGCCGACCCTGCTAAACAAGCTATTCAAGCCCAAGTGGCAAAGTAACAACCCGCAAACCAGGTTGGACGCGATCAACGAACTTGATTGGAATATACCAGAGCAGCGCAGCATCCTCGAACAGGTTATCGCAAAAGACTCAGAAGCCGAAGTGCGCCAGGCGGCGCTGAAAAAAGTGATAAAAATCGAAGACCTGCTTAAATTCACCAACGACAAAGATAAAGTCGTTCGGGATGCTTCCAAAGCGCGCCTGCAGTCTCTTATACAAGGCGCATCCAGCAATTTCGACAGCTTTGTCGCCCAAAATCTTAAACAAGCCTCCGATGAATTGCTGTTCACGATTCTTGGCGCCCTGAACGAGGAAACCCAGCTCCCAGCATTTTTAAAGGCGCTAGGGGACAACAATTCCCCGATGCTGGAGAAAATCGCCACGGAACATCATCTTAGTAAGGTCCGCATGAAAGCGGCGGACCATATCCAGGAGCCTAGCGCCCTTGAACGTCTCGCCAAAGTGGCGAAAACCAAAGATAAAGGTCTGTTTCAGTTAGTCAAAGGCAAACTGAAACAAGAAAAAGACCAGGAAAAGCAAGAAGCCGCCGCACGTCAGGAAATCGAAGCTTTTTGTCTAACACTTGAAAATCACGCCAAAACAGACGTCACACGTTACTACCCAGAAAAACTACATGCCCTGGAGCGCACGCTCCAGACACTGGCGCCCGCGCGCTTTGTCGATTTACAACAACGCATCCAAACCGCACTGGACACTTGCCGCACCAGAGCCACAGCGATGGAGGACGAAGCCAAGGCCACCGCGCATGAAGAGGCGCAAACGCAGGAGTTGCAAACAGAACGTGACGCCACCTGCTCCGAGCTGGAAAACACTATCGAAAAGTTACAGGCTGCGCCCTTGAGTACGCCCAGCGAGTTATCCGCCTTGGATGCGCTGATAAAGACACAGGAAAATCGTTGGCTGGAAGCGACTCGCGACCACAAAGTCAGCAAACACGAGCAAAAGCGTTACCAAGCCGCAATGGGCGAAGTTCGCCATTACTACTCCTGCCTGCACAAGCTCAGCAACCTGCGAGGGGATCTTGATACGTCGATCAAACAGGCGGAAGAATTTAAGGAGAAAGGCGACAGCGAGTCCAAAGATAGCCGCCATACTCTGAAAAAGATTCGGCAAATGGTGGATGAGGTGGAATGGCCATCCGGCTACCAAAGACCGTCGCTACTATCCAAAGCAGCGGAGCTTATGGGCGAGATCCATACCATCCAGGCCCAGCATATCCAGGATCAGAAGCGCTTAAAGCAAGAAGTGCAGAAATATATTCAGCAGTTAAGCGATGCGATTGATGAAGGCGCTGTAAAACGCGCCCTGAAACTAAATAAGGACATCGCTCGCACACTGGAACGTCTTCCCGCCAAGATTGCGCACGACCTGACCGCCCGCTTCCGATTGGAGCAGAAGCGTCTGGAGGATCTGAAGGACTGGCAAGGTTTCGCTACCCGACCGAAACAGGAAGAATTGTGCGAACGTATGGAGCATCTGGCTGACCAACACCTGGAGCCGCACCTTAAAGCTCAGCGTATTCGCGAATTACAAAAAGAGTGGCGCACACTCGGAGGCTCATCCGATCAGTCGCTATGGAACCGCTTCCGCGACGCGTCCGAAAAAGCCTACGAGCCATGCAGAGAGTTTTTCAGCGAGGAAGAAAAGCTCAAAGAGGTTAACCTCAATAAGCGTCAGGAAATTGTCCATCAATTACGCGGCTTCATCGACTCCGTGGATTGGGACGCGCCAGACTGGAAAATGGTGGATAAGATCAATCGCAAGGCGCGGGAAGAATGGCGTCAGTACTATCCGGTTGACCCGCAACACGGCAAGCAGGCGCAAAAGCATTTCAATGAGTTGCTGAAGTCCCTGGATGAACGACTCAGCGGCGAAAAAGCGCGCAATCAGGCAATTAAGGCCGACATTGTTAAACGCGCGGAAGCTTTGATCGCGGAAGAAGATATCCGCACCGCCACCCATCAAGCCAAAGCGTTACAGAAAGAATGGCAATCAGCGGGCATTACCGATCATCGTGAAGATCGGCGCCTGTGGAGCGAGTTCCGCAAAGCTTGCGACCAGATATTCGGCCGCCTGAACGAAACTCGTCAAAAGCATCATGAAGAACAGCAACATAACGTACAAAGAGCGGAAGAGCTGGTGACCGCCGCTATCGCACTGGCGGAGCATCCTGACGAAAGCACGGAAAGCGCTCTGGCGTCGCTGTCTGAAGCCTTCAGCGACCTGGGTCACTTGGGCGATCATGGCAAAGAGTTACACGGCCGTTTCAAAAACGCCGTTAGAACCTGTCGCAAAGCATTGGAACAACGCACCAAGACATCCTATATCCACTACTGGGGAGGCATCCTTGATAACGGCGCGCACATCCGGACGCTGACAGACGCCCAAAGCGTTGAGTGGCCGACCGAGCTGGATGAACTGCAGGCGCCGCATAAAGCCCAGTTTGAAAATGCGCTATCTCAATTCGCACAGGCGGGAAGCCTGAAAGAGATTTCTCAGGACGAAGCTCGCGACCTCGTTCTTACTGCGGAAATCCTGGCGGAAATGGAGAGTCCTGCGGAAGAGAAAACCCGGCGCATGCAGCTGCAAGTAGAGCGACTCACCGCCGGCATGCAGCAATCCGCACCGTTGGAAAGCCCTATCAGTAAGTTTGAGCAGATAGTCCTGCAGTGGGCGACCGCCAGGACGGATGACAATGGCGCAGCACAAGACCTGGATAAGCGCCTGCGTACAGCTCTGGAAGGTATTGTCGTCAAGTTACAACCACACCCTCATCGCGACTGATTCGTATTGATCAAGCCAAAGCCTCGCCGCCGCTAATCATTGCGGCGGAGGGCTGCGGCAAACGCCGCTATAGCTCGACCTCGACAATACCTAGTCTCGATGCCCCTCTTTTACATATGTGACAGCTTTCGCGACGGCGCCTACGACTTCCTCCTGCATCTTCAAGAACTCATCCGAAGAAAGGTAGAACGCCATATCCACACCGTGGCGAAAATAACGGGCGGGCAAGTGGTTTAACGCAACACACACAGCGTCAGTCAGAAAATCCTCATCAGGCTCCTGCCCTTCCATCTGCTTGGCCAGCTCCTCCAACACTAATTTTTCATAATAGTTATAAACATTGTCGAGAATAGACATAGCGCCTCCTGATAACCCCTTTCATCTCACACCTGCAGTTGGATTCCGGGCGAACAGCCACGACTCATATTTGACCTTCGCTCCGACTTAATAATAGACCAGACCGTTCGCCTCGCCATTGCGGGCTCGCACGCCTAAGCAAACTGGATGTTTTCGCCAATGGGGTTGTTTGTTCCTGTCATTTCTCCGCAAAGGCCCCTCGCATAAGGTAAATAACGTCATCAGCGTTCAATAAAACAAGAAGGTACGATTCATGGACACAGACGCTTTCATCTATGACAGTGTTCGCACGCCGCGTGGTCGGGGTAAAAAAGACGGCTCCCTTTACGAAGTAAAACCCGTCGACCTGCTCGCAGGGATATTGAGCTCATTGCAGCAACGCAACCAACTCGACACTCAACAAGTGGACGATATTGTGATGGGATGCGTGACTCCCGTCGGAGATCAAGGAGCGGACATCGCCAAAACCGCCGCCCTTGTCGCCGGCTGGAGCAATGAGGCGGCAGGCGTCACATTGAGCCGCTTTTGTGCGTCAGGCCTGGAGGCGGTGAACCTTGCTGCAATGAAGATCCGTTCCGGATGGGAGGATCTGGTGGTTGCGGGCGGCGTTGAATCCATGTCACGGGTTCCTATGGGCAGCGACGGCGGCGCCTGGGCGCTGGACCCGGCCACTAATCTACGCACCCACTTTATTCCACAGGGCGTCAGCGCCGACTTGATCGCGACGATAGAAGGATTTTCCCGAGCGCAGGTGGATGAGTTTGCAGTGAACTCTCAACGCAAAGCATCAGAGGCGAGACGTCAGGGTCTATTCAAAAAGTCCATTGTTCCGGTGACAGATCGGAACGACCTTATCCTGCTGGAAGAAGACGAACTGATTCGCCCAGAAACCTCACTGGAGGGCTTGTCGCAATTGAAGCCGTCCTTCCAGATGATGGGAGAGATGGGTTTCGACTTCGTACCGAAGGAGAAATATCCCTTCGTTGAACGTATCAACCATGTGCATACCCCCGGCAACTCCTCCGGCATTGTCGACGGCGCAGCAGCGCTATTGATCGGTTCAAAGCAAAAAGGCGATCAACTGGGTTTGAAGCCCCGCGCTCGCATCGTAGCGACGGCTGTCACCGGCTCAGATCCCACGATAATGCTGACGGGACCGGCTCCCGCCACCCGCAAAGCACTGCAAAAAGCAGGATTGTCCGTATCCGATATAGATCTATTTGAAGTGAACGAGGCCTTCGCCGCGGTTGTCCTTAAGTTTCAGAGAGAAATGGACGTCCCTGACGACAAGGTCAATGTGAACGGTGGAGCCATCGCTATGGGACACCCTCTCGGCGCGACAGGCGCCATGATCCTTGGTTCATTGCTGGACGAATTGGAGCGCCGTCAGCTGCGATATGGTTTGGCCACGCTTTGCGTAGGCGGAGGCATGGGCATCGCCACCATCATCGAACGACTCTGAACAGCGTCAGACACTACTACCGGACAATGACAAGCGAGAGATGACATGACTGCCATACGCTACGAAAAAGACCAAGAAAACATCGTCCTTCTGACCATGGACATGCCCGGCCAGAGCGCCAACACCATGAATACGGAGTTCCGCGAAGCTTTCCGCGACACTCTGCAACGCCTGCAGCAAGACAGGGAACATATTGCTGGCGTCATTATTACTTCAGCCAAGAAGACCTTCTTCGCCGGCGGCGATCTGAGAGAGCTGATTCAGGTAAATAAAGAACATGCCCAGGACTTTCTGGACATGCTGACAACAAGCATTACCCAACCTCTGCGCCAACTTGAGCTGTTGGGGCGACCTGTCGTCGCGGCGATCAATGGAGCCGCTCTGGGCGGGGGCTGGGAACTGGCGCTGGCCTGCCATGCACGTATCGCATTGGCGGACGAACGAATTGAACTGGGCTTGCCGGAGGTAACGCTAGGGTTATTGCCCGGCGGAGGCGGCGTCGTCCGTCTCCCTAGATATCTGGGCCTGGAAAAAGCGCTCCCTCTTCTACTGGAAGGAAAAAAGCTATCCCCACAAAAAGCCTTATCGATGGGCCTGCTGCATGAGCTGGCCGAAAGTCCTGAGGAGCTTATTAACGCCGCGCGCGCCTGGATAAAAGCAAACCCATCTCCCCAACAACCCTGGGATGCAAAGGGCTACAAAATTCCCGGAGGCTCGCCCAGCAACCCCAAAGTGGCGCAGATGCTGGCGATTGCTCCCGCCATATTGAAAGCAAAAACCAAGGGTTGCTACCCCGCCCCGGAGGCCATCATGTCCGCCGCTGTAGAAGGCGCGCAGGTAGACTTCGACACCGCCCAGAAAATAGAGTCCCGCTATTTTACCTATCTCACCACCAGCCAGGTGGCGAAAAATATGATTGGAACCTTCTGGTTTCAGCTAAATGATTTAAAGGCGGGACAAAGTCGTCCGAAAGACATTCCAACACACAAAATGAGCAAAGTCGGCGTACTGGGCGCTGGCATGATGGGCTCAGGCATCGCCTACGCCTGCGCGCAAAGAGGGCTGCAAGTCGTGCTCAAAGATGTAGAGCAAGCTTCTGCGGAAAAAGGCAAAGCCTACTCCGATAAAATTCTTGGCAAAAAGGTCAGCCAGGGACGCATGACAGAAGCCCAAAAACAAGACGTGCTCGACCGCATCACGCCCACCACTGACGTCAGCTTAATGGAGGGTTGCGACCTCATTATTGAAGCGGTATTTGAAAACAGTGAATTGAAGGCCAAGGTGACCCAGGAAAGCGAGCCGATGCTACGCCAAGAGGGTATTTTCGCCTCCAACACCTCTACTATTCCCATCACACAGCTCGCTCAGGCTTCCAGAGACTCAGAGAAGTTTATCGGGCTGCACTTCTTCTCCCCTGTGGATAAGATGCAGTTAGTGGAAATTATTGTAGGCGAGTCCACTTCACAAGAAACCCTGGCCAAGGCCTTCGACTTTGTCATGCAGATCGGCAAGGTTCCTATCGTTGTAAACGACAGTCGGGGCTTCTTCACATCACGCGTCTTTGGCACTTTCGTCAATGAAGGCGTCGCCATGCTGGCGGAAGGCGTACATCCCGCCGCCATCGAAAACGCCGCACAGCTTGCAGGAATGCCGGTCGGGCCGCTTGCTCTGTCAGACGAAGTCAGTTTGACCCTGATGACTCATATCAGAGATCAATCCCGCAAGGATGTTGAGGCGAATGGCGGCAAATGGTCCCCGCATCCCGCAGAGCAGGTAATTGACGCGATGGTGAGCGAGCTTGAACGTAAAGGTAAAGCCGCCGGGGCAGGCTTCTACGAGTATCCCCAACAGGGCGCCAAACACCTTTGGCCAAAGCTCGTGGAAAAATATACCGACATGACGATAACTCAAAACACCGACCTGCAAGAGCTAAAGGACCGCTTGCTGTTCATTCAGTCGCTGGAAACCATGCGTTGCCTGGAGGAAAACGTTTTACGCTCGGTTAAGGACGCCAACATTGGCAGCATCTTCGGCTTGGGCTTCGCCCCTTGGACAGGGGGCGCTATCCAGTACGCCAACCAATACGGCTTGCGCCAGTTTGTCGAGCGCGCCAACTATCTCCGCGATCGCCATGGAGACCGGTTCGCGCCTCCCGCATTACTGGTATCACTAGCGGAGAAAGGCGCAATTTTCGAGTAGCGCCCATTTAACTCAGCTCAATAAACGCAAGATATTGTCGTCCCTTCCAGCGAAACCCAATGTTCACTGGAAGGGACGGACGTCGTTTAGAAAAATAAAAAACACCACATTCTTACTTTTCTACCAATTCGCCCTCTGCATCATCGCACCTAGCGCCTATCCTGAGCGCCTCTTCACACCTTGGGCAATTAGCGGCCATTATGAATAGATTGTCATTTGCTTTTTTGCAACCCAGCATTAACTCTAGAAACTAGGTGAGTGTAAAACTTCATCGGCATTTCCAGCAGATGCAGACTGAATTCGCTTTTGATTGTCCGCCATTGCAAAGGCTTACAATTGGTGATGAATAGATACTAGTTGGAACTTCGTATCTGGCCTACAATCAAAGTGTTAATACTGTATAAAAGCTGTGGAGTATTTATACCCTTGCACAATTATCCCGGATTTAGTCGTGAATAAGTTTAAACATATGTTTTTGTTACAACGCCGCAGTCTCTACGCTGTCCTGTTTACCTCCCTGTGCTCACTGGCGCTGGCCGGCAACGCCGCCGTCGCTTCTGGAGCCAAGACGGAAAACCCGGACTATCTCAACCTGTCCCCTACCGCGGACCAGGAAAAAGCCAGCAGGGATATCGCCAGACAACTGCAGTACGCTCACTACCGCAGCCTGAAAATAGATGGCGAAGTATCCTCAGAGGTGTTGGATAACTACATAAAATATCTCGACCCACAGCGCATCTACTTCACCCAAAGCGATATCGACGAGTTTGAAAACTATCGATATCGACTTGATGGCGCTATTAAATCCGGTCAGCTTGATCCCGCTTTCCGCATCTACAATCGCTTCCAGTCACGCATTGTCGGCCGCCTGGGCTACATTACCGGCCTGCTCGACACCGGCGTCGATAAACTGGATTTCAAAAAAGACGAAGAAATCCTCATCGACAGAGAGGAAGCGCCTTGGGCGAAGACCGAAGGCGAGCTTGATAACCTCTGGCGCAAACGTCTGAAGAGCGCCATATTGAGTCAACGCTTGCTTGGCAAAACCGACGAAGACATCAGCAACGGCCTGCGTAAGCGTTACGAAAGTCAGCTAAGTCGTATCAGGCAGTCCCGCTCAGAGGACGTATTTCAGGCATATATGAATGCGCTGACCAATATTTACGATCCTCATACCCAGTATTTTTCGCCTCGCAACTCCGAAAACTTCAATATCAATATGTCCCTGTCGCTGGAAGGCATAGGCGCTGTATTGCAATCGGATAACGAGCACACCAAGGTCGTCAGATTAGTGCCGGCTGGTCCCGCCGATAAGAACGGCAAGCTCAAACCTGCTGACCGTATCGTCGGCGTTGGTCAGGGCGACAAAGGCGAAATCGTCGATGTCGTGGGATGGCGTCTGGAGGAAGTGGTGGACCTGATCCGCGGCCCTAAAAAGTCTGTGGTAAGGCTGGAAGTTATCCCCGCCACCGCCAGTAACGACTCAGAAACCCGTATCATCAACATCGTACGGGATAAAGTGGACCTGGAAGATCAATCCGCTCAAAAGCACGTTCTTAACATCAATCGTGGCGGACGCGAATACAAGTTAGGCGTTATCGACATCCCCACCTTCTACGCCGATTTCCGCGCAATGCAGGCAGGCGATCCGAACTATCGCAGCACCACGCGTGACGTGAACAAGCTCCTCAATGAGCTGAAAGCCGAGGGCATTGACGGCCTGATCATTGACCTGCGCGATAATGGCGGCGGGGCTTTGCAGGAAGCGATTCAGTTGACTGGCCTCTTTATTCAGGAAGGCCCAACGGTGCAAGTGCGCACAGCAGACAACCGCGTGCGTGTTTACGACGACCCGGATGAGCAAATCGCCTACACCGGCCCTCTCGCAGTCATGGTTAACCGCATGAGCGCTTCCGCTTCCGAGATTTTCGCAGCGGCCATTCAGGATTACGGACGCGGCGTTATCATTGGCGAACAAACCTTCGGTAAAGGAACCGTCCAATCTGTACGCGGCCTCAGCCATGGCCAACTGAAAATTACTGAAGCCAAGTTCTACCGTATTTCAGGGGGCAGCACTCAGCACAAAGGAGTCACTCCGGATGTCGTTATTCCATCCGCAATCGACAAGAGTGAGATCGGTGAAGATGCATTACCGCAAGCCCTGCCCTGGGACCATATCGATGCTGTCGCACACCGTAGATATGGCAACTTCAGTCCACTGATTTCAGACTTAGCGAAAAACCATGATACCCGCATGGAGAAAAACGCCGAGTACCAGGCTTTACTGCAGGAAATCGACTTCTTAAAAGAAACCAAAGCGCAAAAAACCATCTCCTTGCGCGAAGATGTCCGCAAACAGGAACTGAAAAAACTGCAGGATCGTGAGTTGGCGTACGTCAACCTGAAGCGCGCGGCCAAGAAAGAGAGTCAGTTTAAGAATTACAAAGAGTACGAGACCTATCAGGAAGAACAATCGGCGCAAGCGCCCTCGAAGAAAGATCTCGATTTTGTAGCGCGTGAGACCGGCGAAATTCTGGTGGACGTGCTAACCATGCAACAGCAAATCGCGGACTCTAAAAGCTAATCCCATACTGACGTTAGCAGAAGCCTGATTCTGCTAACGTCATTGACTTCATTCACTTTTTAATTGACAGTGCAACAAGATATTCATCGTTGCAGGTCATCTTATGTCTGGAGACATTCCCAAGAAGTCCGGCGCTTCACCAGCCAGGACAGACGCCAAGGACAGCGCCTCAATGCCTGCAACGCACAAGCCTTCAACAAAAGCCAAAACAGCCACCGCCAAAGGTGATGAAAGCGGCTGGTTTAACCGCATCAGTGAATTAACCTCCTCCGCTCTGAAAATCGCCAAGTTAACCACCGATAGCTCCATTCGCGTCGGCAAAACCATCCTGAAAAATCAAGACCAGTTGAAGCTTATGGCCGCCGCAGGGCAGTCTCTGAAAGACTTACGTGAAGTTGCAGGCCTCACTATCCATGAACTCAGTGATTCATTAAGCCTAAAAGACAAAAGCCTGTGGGAAGCGGTCGAAAATGGTACGGCGACGATTTCATTCGAGCTCATTCTTCGCCTGGCGGCTCTACTGGCCCGCAATGATCCCGTCCCTTTTATCCTCAAATATACACGCACCTATAACCCAGAGTTGTGGCGCATCCTCAATGACTGGGGGCTGGGTCGACTTCCGCTGCAGTATGAGCGTGAGCGCAAATTTATAAACATCTATCGCCGCCATGACGCAGCGCGTCAGCTATCCGATGAAGGTTTTGACAAAGTGCTGGAGTTTACTCAAAAGGCATTTGAAATGGGCCTGCACTTTGTCGCCGAAAACGAGCAGCTCAGCAAACCGAATAAAGACGCCAGACAAACGGAGAAACCAACGTCGGAAGAGACACATCCTCCTCACAACGAAAAGACAACTACAACCAAGCCCTCAGGTGAGTCTAAAACAGAAAAAGAGTAAGGTGAGATAAGCCGAGTTTACCGGGGTAGTAGTGGGCAAAAAAATCGCGCCCCTGTATGGAGCGCGATAATGAACAGAACAAATACTGTAGATTTCCGGATCAGTTTTCCTTGATCTGGCTACCTTTCATGGTAATCACGCCCGAGGCTTTGGTATTTATCTTATTGCCGTTGATAGTGATATCGCCATTCTTTTTCATGGTGATGCTGGCTTTACCCACCTGCAAGGTAATCTCGTCCTTAGCCGTGATCTGAACACTCTTGGCGTCAACCGAGTACTCTTTGGTAATGGACTCAGTGTGTTTGCCTTTAATCGACTCAGTACGGTCCTTGCCAATCTCAACCGTTACATTTTTGCCGACATTCAGCGATGAGTTTTCACCAATGACTTCATCTTTGTTTTTACCGATATCAATGCTCTGATTTTCACCAACAGTCAGGCTGTCGTTTTTACCGATATTGATAGTACGGTTTTCGCCAACTTCCTCAGTCTGATTCTTAACGACACTGATGGACTGGTTATTTCCGACGCTTTCTGTATCGTCGTTTTCAACCGTAATGTCTCTGTCTTTTTGAGCGTGGACACGAATCAGCTCTTCGCCTTTTTCGTCGATGAGCATAATTTCGTTATAGTCTTCTGTTCCACCGCCTTTGGAAGAACGTGACTTAACGCCGGTATGGGTCTTTTTCGCTGGCAATTCGTAGGGAGGCATTTGCTCCGCATTGTATACGCTCCCGATAATCAGAGGACGATCCGGGTCCCCTTCAAGGAAAGAGATCACCACTTCTTGGCCGATTCTCGGAATATACTGCGCGCCCCAGTTTTTACCGCTCCATATCTGCGCAACACGAATCCAGCAGGAACTCTTGTCGTCTTTCTTGCCCAAGCGATCCCAATAAAACTGAACTTTAATCCGGCCAAACTCATCCGTATAAATCTCATCCGCTGACGGACCGACAACCAACGCCGTTTGTGTACCGCTTATTACAGGCTTTGGCGTCTTCAGAGTTGGACGCATAATCGTTGTGCTGGGGGCGCATTGAAATGAGTTGGAATAATGCGGCGCGGATTCAACGCCAGCTCGATAGCTCCCCTCTTCCGCGTTATGCGTCACACTGGCGACAACATACTTTTCTTTACTTTCCTTCGAGTCAGGATGGACCCCTACCGTAAAGATATAACCTGAACACATCGAAGGATAATTGCTTTCCGCATTAACCAGTGAATAGCCGCTCTCCAATGTTTCCATGCGGGTCTTCGCGTAACCATCGCCCTCCCCTTTCTGCGCATACTCGCCAGGGTAATCATAAACTTCAAACTTACTGATATTAGGCAGCTTGACCTTAGTACCCTGAAAAACCGCCAAACTGGTGGCGGGAGTTTCGAAGTTATAATCCGTTAAAGAAACTTTTCCGCTGACAAGCTGGTACGCATGCTCCCAGCTGCTGATTTTGAATTTGGTGTGGGCGCCGTCGGTGACATCCAAAGAGGACTCGGATACCGATTCATATCCTTTAGCGTTATCGCTAAGCACCAGCGTATGCTTGCCTTCTTCGTGCTGGAAGTAGTAATAGATCCCCTCTTCCTCCAACAAGCGTGAGACGAAGTCGAAATCAGTCTCACGATATTGCACGCAATAAACCCGGTTTTCATAAGTTTTTTGCAAGCGCCAGCTAACATCTGAAAAACCTAATTCACTAAAGACTTTATCAATAATTTTTTGAACGGTCAGTTCCTGAAAGATCCGGCAATCTCGACGATAATTGAGCAGGGAAAACCACGGAACCATCTTGAGCCTGTACTCTCTGTAATGGTTCTCTTCAATCTGGTGCGCGGACATCTGGGTTACGATGCCCGAAAAGTGCCTGGGTTTACTGGGGTCCGCATGCACGCTGATGGTAACTTCTTTACCAACGATAGCGTTTGGATCAATGTTGTAATCTGTACTCCAGACCGTCGCAGTCGTTTCAAACGGCTCTGACAGGCATTCCGTTACCTTGAGTTTTTTCATTACAAGCACATCCGCCCCTAACGGAGACTTAATCGTCAGGAGCTGTTTATCTTGCTTCGGTCCCGCCATGGTCTAACCCTTCCATCAGCATGATTAATTTTTTGTCGCCTCATTTTGATTGATTAGAGGCCAAGTTCAAATTCGGTTTTCTGCAATTCTATATGACCGTCGCCCATCTTGCATAAATCAAGGGCCGATCACTTATCAACCATTACAGACAGAGCGTCAAAACAAACTGAAAGCCGTCAGTAATACCTGATTTTTTACGGATTTTTGGACGCTGACTTTTGTGAAAAGGCATACCCAGAAGATATAAAATGGAGAAGCATCAAAAAAGTTCATCCCTCTGCGCCCAGACTATTGATCAAGCCAAAGAGCCCTGACTCCGCACTGATTTCCAGAGTAACAAATGCAACGACATATCAAGCGCATAACGCATGAATGCCGGGCGCCCAGCATTAAAACGGCATAGATTCTATCTCATCGGAGATGACGCCTACACCAGCCATAGGGATGAAATTATTTCCAGCTCCACGCCACCCAATAGGACTAGACCCATTCCCTCATCCCAATCAAGTCTAAGCTGATTTAAAATTAGCCAGATATTGTTTCAATTTGTAACTCACCTATAGCCAAACTCGTCGTAAGAATGCCACTTCTCTCGACTGCCTAGTAGTTATACAAGGGATGTTCCTGTATGTATTCCAACCGCTGGTTCGAAATTAAGCACTGGTCTGACATCACCGTCGCTGACTTGCCTTATATAGAGTCCCCATTCTTTGCCTCTTCATTCATTGAGCGCAGCTTGAAAAATGACCTCAAAGTCAGTGACGTTGTCAGCCATCTCAGCGGTTACTACTTCCGCTCCTCTATGAGGATGTTTCCAGGAAGAGGCTCAAAAGCATTTCCAAAGTGGCGCAATGATCTTGTGCGAGGGATGGAGAATGGTGAGTTTCTTCTCGTATTTAAAGATAAGAAGAAACCGTTTTGCCCTTTAATAGAAAGCAATGAGGATAGCCTTACGGCTACGAGCGCCTCACCTAGCCTTGCCGATAGATTAATCGCTCGCGCTAACCCCACGCCGCCGCCCCCGCCGGCGATTACCGGCGAAGTGATGGATGTGACCGCGCTTAATGGCAATCCGGGTTGGGAAAGCAAACCCAGAGAGTCCACCAGTCATCAGGCTCCGCCCAAGACCTATTCTGCGCCTCCCGCCCAGACGGCTCCTGCAGCCTCGGAAAGCGCCGTGGATGAGCAGGCGCAAGCACAGGCGCTTAAGAACACCGCCAAAGATGAATTGCCTTTCTGCGAGGAGTGCGAAAAGTCCGGCGGAGCTGGCTCCGCGTCACCATCGAGCGACAGCAGCGTTAGCGAAAAATCCGGCAGCAACGATAATGGCGCGACCACGCCGGATAACAAAAAGGTCTGCACCAGCGGCGAACCCATCAGCATGGTCACCGGCGAGGAATTGCTGGATCTGACCGATTTCACCGTCGCCGGCCCTCTGCCTATCATCTGGAAACGCACCTACAAATCCTCCAATCCCCATCAGCGCGGTTTGGGCGTGGGCTGGACTCATATGCTGTGTCAGCAGCTGGAGGAACAGGAAGGGCGTCTGGTCTTCACCACGGACGAAGGCCGCTACATTGATTTTCCTTTGGCGGATCCCGGCCAGACCGTCCTCAATTCGGCTGAGCATCTGGAGCTGCGTCGGATCGACGACACTCACTACGTACTGAAACAACGCGGCGAACCCACCCGTTTGTTCGTGGGCACCGGCGGCGTTTACCGTCTGGAAGGATTGCTGGATGGCGTCGGCAATGGCGTGCGCATTCAATACTGGCGGAACCTGGACGGCTACGAGCGACCAGTCACCCTTATTCAGACCAGCTGGGGCAAGCGCCTGTACGTGTTGCATAACGCT
>NZ_JAPELK010000025.1:0-30771 GCF_029813005.1 Hahella sp. CR1 | reverse complement strand
CTGCCTACTTTCATTGGTATATGGAAGCTGGCTCTAATGGGAGGCGTATGCGGGCTGCTCCTGTGTGGCGGCGATTGATTCTTCCAGGCGGATGGATTCTGTCAGGCTGTCGCAGCTTTCGGCCCAGATGGTGACCCATTCAGGTAAAAGGGGAGACATGGACGGAACGCCCAGATATTCGGCCAGGTCTTCCGGTTTTATGGCGCCTTGCGCTCCTTTGAAGAATCCTCGCATGAACACGACGCCCGCCACGCGGCCTTTGTGAACAAAGCGGTGTTCCATATAGGACCACTTATCATCCCAGCCCACCAGGCGGGAGTGGATCTCGAAACGTTCGAAAAGTCTGAGCTCCTTGCGGAATTTGGCGGTTGCTTCCGCGACGATCGGTAGCGCCCGGTGTTTTAGCGCGACTTTGCCGACGCCGCTGCGCAGTATGTAATCTATGCGCCCAACATCCGCCATGGTGAAGTAGCGGCCGTTATTGACATGAAGGTTGAGGTCCAGGTCATTGGGCCAGACGCGCATCTTAACTACGGTCGTATCGAACGGTTGCGCAGGCTTTCTCAGCATTGCCATGAATAGCGCTTTAATCAGACGAAACCACAAATTCATTGTCTAACTCCATCGGGAATAAAAGGGCTGCCGGTCGATAGCTACGATAGTGGGAGATGGTTTTTGGCGATACATGCAGAAATGACATTTTTCATGCGAAAAGCGCAAATGGCGGTAGCTCTCGCCATATCTTTGAAATGATTAACAAGTAAGGCGCAAACCCTTGACGACAGCGTTGCGTCAGTGCGCAAATGGCGCTAATAATGCGGTTTGAGTAATAGCTGATAAACGCTTTTTCAGGCCGAAATATCTCAAAATAAAATCAAATAAGCTTTGTAGTGATATGATAAATAAGAGAATGATATGCATGTAACTGTTCTGATGGTGAATCAATGCTCATCCGCCAGTATTGCGATTACCTTGGAAACACTGGCGTGCGCGAATCAGTTTCATGCTTATCGGAATCGGTCGCAGGAGCCTCTTTTCAATATTCAGACCGCCTCGCTGGATGGTCACCCTGTCTCCTGTTCAGGCGGCCTCACGCTAACGCCGAATGTCTCGTTAGAGCAGATTACAGGCACAGACCTGATCGTCATTCCGGGGTTCTTATTCAACCTAAAGCCGGCGCTGCCGTCCTTTAAGGATTTCGCCCCCTGGCTCAGAGCGCGGTTTGCAGAGCAGGCGGCTATCGCCACGATCTGCACGGGCGCTTTTTTACTGGCGGAGTCGG
Source organism: Hahella sp. CR1 (assembly GCF_029813005.1). NCBI lineage: Bacteria > Pseudomonadati > Pseudomonadota > Gammaproteobacteria > Oceanospirillales > Hahellaceae > Hahella > Hahella sp. CR1. The sequence goes on along the minus strand of NZ_JAPELK010000025.1, from coordinate 29,489 downwards.
GCTTACTGGATGACATGGCGGCGACCACCCACTGGTATTACGTCAATGCGTTCGCCCAACGCTATCCCAAAGTGAAAGTAAGCAAGCAGCACATCATTACTGAGGATAACCGCATCATCTGTTCAGGCGGGGCTTCCGCCGCCATCGACCTGCTGCTTCATATCATTCGTCGCTATGCGGCCCCGGAGATCGCCGCTGAGTGCTCCAAAAAACTGCTCATTGACACCACCCGCAGAGAACAAACGCCCTATGTGATGTTGTCCTTCAACAAGAATCATGAAGACAGGGAAATACTCAAGGTTCAGGACTGGCTGGATCACCATTACGCCAGCGCTATCAATATTGAAGAGCTGGCCAAACAATTCGGCTTCGGCGTGCGTAACTTCAAACGGCGCTTCAAGGACGCCACCGGGCAAACTCCGATCAACTATTTGCAGAACTTACGCATTGAGAACGCGAAAAGGCTGATCGAAACCACTCGCATGAGCATTGAAAGCATTACCTTTGAGGTTGGGTATGAGGACAGTAACTCCTTTCGTCGTCTGTTCAGTGAGCGGGTAGGGACGACGCCCAGCAGCTATCGCAAGAAGTTTCAGGTTCCGCCTCCCGGGGGACGGACCAACCGCGCATAACCTTCGTAAGAGCCATGATCCGACCACAGCCACTGGAAGTTCGGCGGATTCTGACCAATTCTTATACATAGTCAGTCACAGGGATGAGCGGACAGGGATCTTGGACTTTCACCACGAAATTGAGACGCTGAGCCCTGGTCGCTGGCGGCCGGAAGGAGGGTCCTTTGTATAAAACCGTGGATTTGAGTCGTTTGCCGGTGCTGGCGTCTCACGCTGACGTTGCTTTGTTTGACTTGCACCCTGACGTCATTTTCATCCTGGACCTGGATGTGCACGCTTTCTGGTGGGCCAATGCGGCGGGCGTGGCGTTCTGGGGCCTGGATAATGTCCAGCAGGTGATCGACAAGGATATGTCGGGGGATACCGCAAGCGCGCGACGCCGCATGCAGCAGACCTTCGAAAAGGCGGCGTTGGAAGGCGTGTCCGTCGATCCCTGGACCGCTTATCCCAACGAACAGCCCACACGCCTGCATATTCGCCATAAAGCGGTGTTATTGGGGCCTGAGCGCCATCGCGGCACCATCGCCTTTATTTCCGACGGCGGCCCTTCGGGGGACAACCCGGAGCAATGCCTGTTCGCGGAAGCGATTCATTACACCTCGGTTGCGGTGACCAGCTTCTCCTTGGAAGGACTGCCGCTGTTTGAAAATCCCATCGCCACCGAACTCTACGGGTATGCGGTGAGAGATGACGCGCCGGCGGGCGTATCCGTGTTCGAAAGCCGCTTTCATGATCTGCAAGAAGGTAGAGAGAGGTTGCGACAGGGGCAGGCGTTGCTGGACAGCTCCCAGGATCATTTGATGATCACCCGGCGCGGTGTTCGCAAGCATACTCTGGATATGCGCGCGAGCCGGCATCCGGTGAGCGGCGAATACGTGATACTGGTGTCCGAATACGATATCAGCGCTTTGCAGCATGCGCTGGATGAGTCGGAAAGAGCCAAGGCGGAACTGAAAAAACTGGCCCACTACGATGCGCTGACTGGCGTGCCTACGGTGCGTTTGTGCAAGGACCGGCTAGACCGCATGATCGCCGTCGCCAGGCGCAATGAGGCGATTGCGGCGTTGTTGTTTATCGATCTGGACGGCTTCAAGGCGGTGAATGACCAGCATGGCCATGACGCTGGCGATTGTCTGTTGAAGGAAGTGGCGGTGCGTCTGCAATCCTCCGTACGCGCTTCGGACACCGTGGGCAGAATCGGCGGCGATGAATTTATCGTGTTGATCCCGGACCTGCAGCAGCGCGAGCATGCCGGCGTAGTCGCCCATCAGATCATCAAGACGCTCTCCATGCCGGTGACCGTGACGTCAAACGACGGCAGCGAAGTGGAAGTGTATATCGGCGCCAGTATCGGGGTGGCGTCGTTTCCTCATAACGGAGACGACCCGGAAGCGCTGCTGCGCAATGCGGACGCGGCGATGTATCAGATCAAACGCCAGGGCAAGAATAATTACGGCTACGCGTAAGAAATGCAGTAATTGCAAGAGAAAGCGGGCTGTAATTGAAAGAAGGCGGGCGGTTCAAAAAACACGCGGCCGGGAAGGCGCGGCCGCGTGAAAAATACAGCAATTACACTTGATTACTGCATAGCATCTGTCTCGAACACTCTATTCATCTACGACACAACTTCCGTTGCGTCGATAGACGTTATTGACTGCACAAGAGGTTCACTTCTTTTCTCAGTTTCGGCAAAAAGATATCCGTAAAGAAGTTGTACAGCCCCATCTGGTCATGCTCATGGGTATAGATCGCCCATGGGTCCAGAATGACGGAACGGATACAGGGAATCGCGTTCACTTGCTGGGGATTTTCAAACAGGCGCTCGCCCAGGGCGTTCATGAAGTCGTCGCCGTAATCATCCCGATTGAACGTGGTCATCGATACGAACACCTGGTCTGGGGAAACAGGTTGTCCTGGCGGCACGCTGAGCTTGTCGAACAGGGCGTTGTTCAGCTGCAGCGTCCGCTCGACTGAGCGGTCATTCTTGTCGACGAACACATAGTCCACGATATTCTGGTCGCCGGAGACTTTACGCAGGAACGCGCTGATTTCACGATGTTGCAGCAGGTCACGCTTGGAAACCTGACGTTTCCACAACATTTCCGCGATAGCTTTACGCTGCATTTCCTGATCTTTGGGCATCGGGTTCAGCAGCGCCAGATCGAACTTGTCGTCCGGGAAGGCGATGTCCATGGTGGCCAGATACAGGTAGAACAACTTCGAGTTCAACATGCTCTGGTTGATGATATGGCCATAGCCGCGCTTGTCTGGACGAATAGTCTGATGGCTGAGGTAAACCGCGGTGGCCGCCGCGCCGGGTTTGGAGCCTTCCAGACCGGACTCGCCGATATTGCGGGTGTTGATGCTGTCGCTGTCGCCTTCGGAACTGATGTAAGGCGCGCTGAAGCTGAGCAAGTTGATGATCTTCTCGTTGCGGTAAGTCAGGCTGCCCGCCGGATAGGGGATGTAGCCCATTTTGTGCGGATCGATCGTGGCGCTGTCGCAACGGTGAACATGAGCCATGCTGTCGTAGACGGACTGACGGAACCAGGAGTCGCTGTTGTCGAACTGATCCGTCGGCAAATTGCCCTGCTGGGGCTCGGAACCCATCTCAAAGGGCTTGCGGATACAGGCCATGAAATAGCCGCCCCAGGCGCCGTCGGTATGCACCGCATACTCGAAGGGTTCTGCATCGCGACGGAAGTCCTCGCGGATCTGCAGTATCTTTTCCACCGGGTCCACGGCGCCTTCTTCGGTGGAGCCGAAGACAGCGACGTTCAGCAGGATGGGCTTTTTGTTCTGCTTACAGGTGTTCAATACGGTCTGCAGCAGATCGGTTTTCACTCTGCCTTCTTCGTCCACATAAACATTCAACACGGCGTCGTCGCCAATCACGTTGATGTCCGTCATCTGTGCTTCGGTCAGGCCTTTCTGACCGCCGCCCAGGCCGAGCACGGCGGCTGACTTCACCCAGGAGTAATGCTTGGTGGAGGGCACAATGATCGCCGGCGCTTTGATGTTTTCCGCCGCCAGGTATTTGTTCTGGAAGAAGGTCATGCCTCTGGCGTTGAGAGAGTAGTTTTCTCCCAGGGTTTTCCAGACGGTCGCTTCGTCCACCTTGAGCAAGCTGGCTATTTTGCCTGGCAGATTCAACGCGTCGTCCTGTATCAGGTTGAGCAGACGCCAGGCGCTGGCGTCGGCGACCCGCTGGCCATCAGACAGGGTGAGGCTGCTGCGGATGGAGGCGTAGGGCTGTCCGTCCTCCAGCGCGTATTTAATGCCCAGAGGCATGTACTTGAGTTCACGGGCGGCCCAAACGCTTTCGATGTTGGCGACCGTGCCGCCGCTGGTGATATGCGACCAGGAGCGAGGCACGGTGGAGTCGCTGTCATTCTCCAGCGGACGCACGTTAAAGCCGGCCATTTGCGCCACGTCATTAGCCGCGACGATTTCCAGCAATGTGGTCGCCGGCGCCGCCTGCGGCGTGACGTTATTCTGGTTCTGCAGCATGCCGGACAGGTAGCCGATAATCGCCGGCAACGTGATGTCCCAGGTCATATGCCCCTGATAGCGCAGGCTGGAGAAGGGCACGGAGTATTGCGTCAACAGACTGAGCAGGTCATCGCTGCGCTGCTCGATGTTCTGCAGCGCCTGCACGTACGCATCGGAAGACTTCACTTTATCTGTGATATATCCGGGATCTTCCGGAAACTGATTGGTGCGTCCTTCCAGCGTTTTTTCAACGACGGCGCTCAACAACTTCTTCACTACGTCAAGATTTTCGCCTTTTGTGCCCATAAACCAGCCAGCGATGGAGGTGTCGTCCAATAAGGGCGCACTGACTAAGCCTTGTTTTAAATGGGATTTAACTTGTTTTAGAACATCGCGTGAGACAAATTTCCTTCTTGGGGAAGTCATTTCCATTACGGGATCTCCGTTTTATTGTGCTTTACATGCAATGTTGGGTAATCGCGATAGTTAAGGCGGGTGTTTCCTAATCAGAAACAAGCTTGATCAGTACGGCGTGAAATCGTCCACTCAGAGACAGCGGTCGCGAGATGGCTATCTTAGTACAGTCAGGGGAATAAGCAACCGGAGAAAACAAGGTGTCGGCGCGGGCTTAAGCGGCGCTGCAGGTTCGGTTTTGACGGGAGCGGGGAATGGCGCGAGACAGGCGGCGGATTGACTAACGGATGACGATAGATACCACTTATCAGTTTATTTTTGGCAGCGCTTTGCTGGCGTTGCTGTGCGTGTTCACCAGCGTGCTGTCGCGTCGACTTGGAGCGCCATTGTTATTGGTGTTCCTGGTCTTGGGCATGCTGGCGGGGGAGGACGGGCCCGGAGGCATTAAGTTCGACGACTTCGGACTGGCGTTTCTGGTGGGCAACCTGGCGTTGGCGGTGATCATTTTCGACGGCGGCCTGGGCGCGCGCCGGGATACTTTCCGCGTCAGTCTGCGCCCGGCGTTGTCGCTGGCCACCGTAGGCGTTCTGGTGACCGCGGGTTTGACCGGGCTGGCCGCCCACTGGATTCTCGATCTGACCTGGCAGGAAGGCCTGCTGATAGGCGCCATTGTCGGCTCCACGGATGCGGCGGCGGTGTTCGGCCTGTTGCGCAGCGCAGGCCTGGAATTGAAAGAGCGCACCGGGGCGACGCTGGAAATTGAGTCCGGCTCCAATGATCCGATGGCGATATTTCTGACCATCACCCTGGTGCAGTTAATAAGCGCGCCCACGGGCAATCCCGGCTGGTCCCTGTTGAGCGAGCTGGCGATTCAAATGGGCCTGGGACTCGCGGCGGGGGGTGCGGGCGGCTATCTGTTGTCGTGGCTGCTGAGTCGTTTGCAGTTGTCCGCTTCGCTGTATCCGTTGTTGGCGTTGACCGGCGCGTTGAGTCTGTTCGGCGTGACCAACTTAATGGGCGGCAGCGGCTTTCTTGCAATCTATATCGTGGGCGTGATGATCGGCTCCAAATCGCTGCCCTATGGTGGAGATATCCATCGCTTCCACGACGGGCTGGCCTGGCTGAGTCAGATCATCATGTTTTTGATGCTGGGACTGTTGATTACACCCAGCAAAATGACGTCGATTATCGCGCCGGCGATCGCCATCGCCTTTGTACTGATCTTTTTCGCCCGTCCCCTGGCGGTGTTGTTGTCTCTGGCGCCTTTCCACTTCCCGTGGCGAGAGCAGGTCTTTATCAGTTGGTGCGGGCTGCGCGGCGCAGTGCCGATCATTCTTGCGCTGTTCCCTTCTTTGGCGGGGCTGGAGCAAACCCGCATCTACTTTGACCTGGTGTTCTTCGTCGTGCTGATTTCGTTGATTCTGCAAGGCTGGACCATTGCCCCCATCGCCCGATGGCTACGAGTGGAGCTGCCGCCGCCGGTGCGCGAACCTGAGCATCTGACTCTGAAAATTCCCGACTCTCAGGACAAAGAACTGTTGCTGTATCAGGTGACGCCGAGCTGCCGCGCCTTGGGAATACAAGGCAAGCAACTGCCAATGGCGGAAGGCGCGCAGTTGGTCGGCGTGATGCGTCTGGGCGTCCTGTTGGCGGCGCCGGCGGAGCAAAAGTTGGCGGTAGATGATTATGTGATGGCGCTGGCGACAGAGGGAAGCAGCAGCGCTTTGGGGCGGTTCTTCGCCCCGGAACAGCCGCTCAATTTGGAGACCAGTCTGTTTTTCGGCGAGTTCGCCATCAACCCCGACGCCAGGCTGGCGGATCTGGCGCAGCTGTATTGTTTTGACGTGCGGGATAAAGATAGCGCGCTAAGCGTCGCCGACTTTGTGCTCACTCAATTTCACGGCAAGCCGGTGGTGGGGGACCGGGTCCAACTCGGACCCGTGCAGTTTGTGGTGAAGGAGGTCAAAGACGGCGTGATTACCGCGATCGGGCTGAAGCTGGGGCGGAAGTGATCCGCCCTGCGTCAAATGTATACTTGTTTATACTTTCTCCAACTGTCCCAGCAGCGACAGCACATCTACGGAGGCGTCCTCCACCAGGGAGATTTCCTTCAACGCGCCTCTGATGTCGCCCTTGTTGTACAGATCCACCGCACGTTTGCCGTGGTAATGCACTTCCTGATGCGGTTTGACCAGGGCTTTGAAGGGCGGACTGGTTTTCATGCGGCTGTCGGATACTTTGTCGTACCACTTGCCAAGCCGGCAGGAGTGATGATCGGCCAATTCGGAAGAGGTCAGCCCTTCTTTACCCACGATCATATTCGCCAGACGTTTTTTCCAGATAACATGATCCGATTGCGCCAGCTTGATGACTTTTTTAGGCAGATTTAATTCCGCCGACACCGCGATTTGCTGGCTGATGATTTTTTCAATGCGATCCAGGGCGTTGACGATATTGTCCACGGAATCGACGCCGCTGCTGGTGCTGGAGGCGATCTCGGTAATGCCGGTGGAAACCTCCTGCGCAGCCTGCATCTGCTCGTTCAATGTAGTGGCGATCTGTCGTGTATTGTCGGTGACCAGCTCATTCTGGTGACGCACGGACTCAATGCTTTCCGACAACTTGAGCATGGCGTCTTTACCCTGTTTGGCGGCCTGACAGCTGTCGTTCATGCTGTCGATCATAACGCCCATTTCTTCCTGCAGATTTTTGACGATATTGGAAATGCCTTTGGTGGCGGAGTCGGATTTGGCGGCCAGGGAGCCCACTTCCGCCGCCACGACGGAGAATCCGCGTCCGGCGTCGCCAGCGCGAGCGGCTTCGACGGAGGCGTTCAAAGACAGAATCTTGGTTTGAAAGGCGATGGATTTGATGTTGTCCGCAATCGACTGCACCTGATTGGCGAACCGCGCCATTTCATTCACTTTGGCCACGTTGTCGTCAATGGCGGCTACTAAATTGTCGTACTCGGCCAATGAGGTGCGCACCGCCGTTCCGCTTTGCTCTGAAATCTCCTGTGCGGATTGCGCCTGTTGGCTGATGCTTTCGCCATAACCTTTGATTTCGCCCACGGACGCGCGCATTTCCTCCGCTGCGGCGGCGATGGAGTGAGCCCGCTGATCGACGATGCGCAGGTTGTAGAGCAGATTGGCGGAGAGGATCGCGGTCTCATTGGCTTCAATGGAGAGCTTGACGGTGCGTTCCATGTTTTGCGAACCATTGGCGCTGAGCTTTTTCAGCAAGCGGGTCAGGGCGTCGAATACGGGACCTTGTTGATCGATGGTGGCGAGGTAATCGCCTTCAGCCATCGCCTCCAGCGCGGCGATAATAGCGTCTTCATCAAGAGAGGGAGTTGAGTCGATAACAGCAGCGTCGGCGTCCGCGCGAATATCCGCATTCACAAGAGACCTCCAAGTCGAGTCCATTTGCATTTGCCAGGGCTTAGTAGTGCGTCGGCGCTACTGCCGATGCAAGACCAACACTATTCCTCTGCAAGTTTAGACGCTGCCTGTAATCTCGGCCATGTCGCCTTTTGCGGTGCTGAAACAGACGGCGTGACGGCGACACTATGAGGGAACGCCAGGCGGTAGCCGGCCAAAGCGACGAACCAGCAGATAGCGAGGGTCCAGATATCGTGGGAAATAAAGTGAGCGCCTCGCAGTTGTTGCGCGACGCCGAAGCTTGCCCCCAGGGCTAACGCAAACCCCAGCGCCCTGAAGCGCCAACGAGGCAAGTGAACCAGCGCGACAAAGTAAAGGCCGATCCAGGCGTAGCCGCCGCTGGCGTGGCCGGCGGGGAAACATTGTCCATCCTGGCTGGCGGCGTCAAAGGAGATCGCGCCGCCGTAGCGCAGCAAATCCCAGGGGCAGTTTACCTGGGTGAGACGTTTAAGCAGTGAGACGCTGAGCAGGGATATCGCCACACTCGCAAACAGATAGACCAGGGCGCGTCGATAGGGGCGGAGTCGTCGCACGAAGAAGGAGCCTGACAGCAACGCCAACAGCAATATGGCCATAACGGCGACCAGGCGTCGCCCGTCGTTGTGCAGGAGGTCGCTGGTGACCCAGGCGTCCCGAAAAAACCATTGATGTCCCTCCCAGCTATAGATTGCATCCGCCAGCGACAAATCCAGATGCAGGTCGTTGATCAGCATTATCAGAGCCAGAAAAGCCAGGAGCGGATACCAGAAGTGAGTTCGATAAAAATCCGTTGAATCGTCTTGCCAGTTTTTCAAAATCGTATCGTCCGTCTAACAGCTTGTATGAAGGCATTCTAGGAAAGAGCGGACCAAGCAAGTCTCAAGAAAATATCAAGCAATGATCAAGAGTCTCCAACTTTGATGTTTGCTTGATGTCACGTTGATAATTGGTTGCTCCCCGCCTGATTAGGATGAGGCTGTCATCTACTAATCGGCGTGTGACGTTAACCGTGAATAACCCGGCGGAAGGCGCAAACAAGACAAGCCCGTGCATGGGCGCGAACAGAAAGCTGCGGACCTTGGGCGTGAGCCTGTGCTGGTTGGCGACGCTGTGCGGCGCGCAAGCTGTTGCGCAGGAGAAAGAGGAGCATTCTGACGCAGACTGCGAACCCATTTACGATGCGGAAAAAACCTCGAAATTCGATTTTGTCGGGCTAAGCGGCGCTTATTCACTGGAGGAGTACGCTGGCGCCGAGATAGGAGAAATCTGGGTGGAGCCGCTGCCAGTGTTTGACGAGTCCGATCCAGAGGAAAATAACTTCCTGTATCGCCTGCTGAACAAGATTCATATCCTAACGCGCACGGATGTGGTTTCCGGACAACTCCTGTTTAAAAGCGGCGATCGACTGGATGTGGACCAGCTGCGGGAGTCGGAGAGGATTCTCAGGAAAAACAGTTATCTCATCGACGCGCGCATCATGCCGTTTCGTCAGTGCAACGGCAAAATTGACCTGCTGGTGGTGACGCGGGATATCTGGACGCTGGAGCCGGGGGTGAAGTTCAGTCACTCGGATGGCGCCAGCAAGGTGGGTCTGGAGCTGAGCGATAACAATATCTTCGGGACGGGCAATCAAGTTTCCGTCGCCTACAACAAGGATGACGACCGCAGCAGCGTCGACTACATGTTCGGCTCCAATCATCTGTTCGGAACCCGCCTGAAAACCCAGGTGCAATACGGCGACACCAGCGATGGGGAAACCAAACTGTTTTCTCTGGAGCGACCTTTCTACGCGCTGGACAGCCGCTGGGCGGCCGGCGGCGATCTGCATGAAGACTCTGTGGTGGACAAGATCAAAGACGAAGGCGAGGAGGTCAACGCCTATCGTCACGAGAGCAATCTCTACAATCTCTACTTTGGTCTTTCAGACGGTTTGCGGCGCGACTTCGCCAACCGCTGGTATGTAGGGATCACCCGCGAGGAAGATAACTTTTCCGCGGTGGACGCCACCCGCAGCGGCACGCCGCAAGACCGCGCCTTAACCTATCCCTGGGTGGCGTACGAAAGAGTCGAAAACCTGTTCGCCACCTATCGCAACCTGGACTTTATTGAGACTACGGAAGACGTGTCTCTGGGGAAAAATATCTACTTGAAACTGGGCTACGGCGGCGACTTTCTGGGCAATGACCGCACCCAATGGCGCTTCAATGGCCAGTACAGCGACGCCTACAGTTTTGGCGAGCATCACCTGTTCTTTGTCGGCGCCCATTTGGACGGCTATTGGGATACTGAAGACAGCGCACTGGAAAACACCCTGGTCGGCGCTGACTTATCTTACGTACATCTTACCGATGATCAGCACCGCTGGTTTTTCGGCTTCAAAGCGGACCTTGGCGACAATCTGGACCAGGACAAGGAACTGACCCTGGATGATGAATTCGGCTTGAGAGGCTACCCGGGCGGCTTTGAACGAGGCGACCGCCGCTTCCTGGCCAGTATTGAACGCCGTTTCTATTCCACCACCCACGTATTCAACCTGTTCCGCTTGGGCAACGTCGCCTTTATCGACATGGGCCGCGCCTGGGAATCCGGCGACAGCGAGGCGCCGCCAGTCCTGTTCGACATCGGCCTCGGTATGCGCCTCATCTCCAGCAAAGCCCGCACCGGTAACGTCATCCACCTGGACTTCGCCATCCCCATCAACGAGCGCAACAAAGTCGACGCCTTTCAATGGACGTTGAAGGTTTATGATAGTTTTTAACGTGGATTTTGCGCTCAGGGACGCGGGTTAGGGAGAGGCGTTAAAGAGGAATGTTCGACTTCATGTAAACGAAAAAGGCCTTCCGTTGTATTGGAAGGCCTTTTGGTTATCGCATCAGATCGGACGCTTTAAGTCCGCTGCTGATTGTTACTGCCCCTGCGTCTCAACCTTCAGATAAGGTCCTGGCAGCAGGCCGTTGCTGGGCGAGTTGATGGTTCTGTAGTTGGCGTTGGCGGAGAGCCCCGGCGTTTTATCGCTTACGGAATTCACTACCTGCTCAATCACTGCCGCCACCAGCATGCCCGCCAGGCCATTGTTGCCGCCGTCGGAGGATTGCTGTGCGTAGGCGCGGCCTTGCCACAGGGTTTCGCCGGACCGGGCGTCAACCAGGCGCCAGGATGAAGACACCACTGCTACGGAGGAGATGATCTGGTATTGCTGTCCCCAGTCGTCGATGGTGACGTACAGCACCGCGTCGGGACCGATATGCTCGCGCAGTTTGTCCAGAGGGACGCTGTTCATTTCCGCGGGGGTGGGCAGGCCGTTGTCTTTCATGAACTGATCAATCACCGCAACCGGGAAGACGTAGTAGCCTTTTTCCGCCAGCGGCGCAGAGATCGTGGACAGGAAGATATAGGGCGCATTCACCTCCACCGTGTTGTTTTGCGGCGGAATCACCAGAATCGAACGCGGTTTGCTCGCCAACAGCGCGGAGTAGTCATAGGGCTGCTGTGTGGCGCAGCCGGTGCTCAATACAACGGTCAGCGACAACAGGCCGAGAAACTTCCAGAGTTGCAAAGATCTCATTTAGTCGCCCCCTTTTTGGCTCTCTCCAGAATACCGTCGATAAACTGTGCGGATTCAGGGTAGAGCGCCTTCTCCTGATTGAACGCCTCTACCGCCATGCCGGGCTCTCCGGCGCTGGCGTAGATCATGCCCAGATGCGCGTACAATCCAGGAGGGACTTGCTGGCCATGGTTGTTGGCCTGCTCAATGGTGACCGTCAACTTCTCGATCTGCGTATTGTTGTCCGCTTCGCCGGGCTTGGTGTACATGTCCAGCAAAACGTCCTGATAAGACCCCCAATAATAGAGGCCGCGCGGTTGGTTGGCGCACCCGGCCAATAAGGCGAGGGCCAAAGCCGGAGCAATAAGGCGCAAAGTATTCTTCATTCCAGAATTACCTGACAGCGAATGTAAGCGGTTATTTCAGTCTCAGTGAGCCTGAATCCAGGTCACGAACCAGGTTGTTGACCACCTCGGTAATGGCGAAGTTCAGTACCTTGCCGTTCAACGTGGCGTCATAGCCGGCAGTGCCGCCGAAGCCGATGATTTCCCGGTTGCTCAGTTCATATTCGCCTGCGCCCTGGGTGGAATAAATGATGGCGGAGGTTTCTACGTCAACCACAGACAAGGCGACTTTCGCGTAAGCTACTTGTTGCTTGCCGCGGCCCAGAAGACCGAACAGTTGTCTGTCGCCCACTTCTTTACGGCCGAATTCGGTGACGCTGCCGGAGATAACGTAACGGGCGCCGGCGATCTTCTGTTTAACGCCTGCGATCTGCGCTTCTTGTTGCAGCTCCTGCATGTTGTCGCGGTCCACCAGATTGAAACGCTGAGTCTGCTGCATGTGGGTTTTCAGGATGGATTTGGCCTGATTGCCCAAGCGGTCTGTATCCGATGAAAACAGCCCTTGCATATAGTTGGAGCGGTTCTGGAAATTGCCGACCACCATGGTGGTGCGCTCGCCGTTGTAGGAGGTGCCGTAAGAGGCGACTTTCTGGGGTTCGATGGCGCGGTGGCTTTCAGTGGCGCAAGCGGAAACCATAATGGTCAGCGCAACCAGCGCTGCATTTTTCAAGGCCTTCATGGAAAAGTTACTCCTTAAGGGGGGATAGTCTCGAAGTGTAGTTGAGCGCGCTCAGTCGCTCAAAAGGTGACTTATACTTTTTACAATTAGCTTATGCAACCCCTATTCATGGCGCTAAGGGTTCTCCCTTATTAGATGCCGGCATGGAGGCGTACGGCCTGTCTAATAAATCACCACTGCCTTCCCGCCGCTTAGCCCAGAATGAGAAAGACGCGAATCTCTCCGGCCCGGCGTATGTCAGCGCCAGATGCTTGATATAGCGTTCCGCCACGCGCAGCATTTCACCGCGATAGGCCTGCCAGGCGCCAGCTTGAATGGGGAAACCGTCTTTAATGGCGTTGGCGGCGCTGACGGCGCTCGCCAGACAATGAAACAGCCCTTGAGAGGAGATTGGATCGAACGAAATGAGGGCGTCGCCGATAGCCAAAAACCCTTGCTGCGCCAGCGCCTGCGTCTTGGAAGCGGTCAGATCCAGTGTTGCGGCGCCGGTGGGATGATAGCGCAGGGGAGCTGGTTCTGACCCGGTAATGACTTGCCGCAGAATGGGATGGCGGCGAGCACGCGCCAGAAAAGCGCCTGTTTCCCGCCACTGATGTCGCAATGGATCATGGGCGTCAAAATGATAGGCGAGCACCCGTTTCCCGTGAGGAATGCGTGCGCTGTACCACCAGCCGTTTTCATCCGCACAGGTGCGCAGCGTCGCTTCCTGATCGTTAGGAAGAGAAGGCAAAAACGTGAAGGCGCAAAGCAGATCGTCGTCAGCCTGACGAGGCAGTCCCAAACGACGGGCAATGGCGCCGGAGCGACCGGTGGCGTCCACCAGCACGGGCGCAATATGCACGAGGTTGTCTTGAGGCTGTCGTATTGACCAGACGTCATTGCTGCGATCAATGTCGTACTGGCGGAGGCCCTCCAGAATGCAGGCGCCGGATTCGAGCGCGCCCTCATATAACAGACGGTCGAATCCGCGTCGGTCCAACAGCCAGCCTGGTCCAGCCGGGTCAAATAACGCATCGCGCCACACTGGAGTCTCTGTGTCCCAAGCCGATAACGCGGAGCCCCGCTGCAAATGGGGCCCTTCCAGGAAGCGCTCCCACAGACCCAGCTTGCGCAACAGTACGCTGGTGGCGCCGGGTAGCGATTCGCCAATGCGTGGACCTGTTTCTCGAGTCGCACGTCGCTCAATCACCAGTACGTCATGAGACGGACGCAGGAGCCTCGCCAGCGCAAAACCGGCAGGACCGGCGCCCAGAATAATGACGTCCCAGCGGCGCTTATCCTGCGCGCTTGCTGTTGTTGTCGCCATGAACCACTATCGCCGCGGCGCTTTCTGCCGCATGAGTTCGCGGCGCATGGCGTGGTCGGTGAGACGACGTTCTTCTTTGGTCATATCCGGACCGCCGCGATCCTCGACCTGCATGACCGGCGGGAAATCCGGGTCATTGGGCACGCCGGGACGGACTTCCACAATGCCCATTTCCGGGAAGCGATCAATCATGTTCGCCAACTGGTTGTCGTAACCGACGCCAAGGGTGCGATCCCAATCCGAGCGCTCTTGATAGGCGGCGATACGCTCCTGGCGGGTCAGGCCGGTATCCATCACCTTGCTGTAGTTCTCTTCGCTCAACACCTGATTCGGCACCCGCGCAGGCCAGAAGGTGGGCAAGTAAGGATCATATTGCGAGTCATAGCCGGACCGGCAGCTCGCGGTGTCGGTTTGCCAGGGGATCGCCATCCAGCGGGTGATGGAGCCGGGGAACTGGGCGTAGAGCGGCCCGTTATAGGACAAGGCTTCCGCCGAGGTGAGCGTACTGCCGTAGTTCGGCTCTGGATTGTTGGCCGCGCGGTGACGCCACCGATAGGGTTCGCTATACATGGTGGCGTGACGCACTGGCCAGGTCATTTCACAGCCGGGGTGAAAGGCGTCCGCCAGACAGAATTCCAACGCGGCTTTGTCCAGACAGGCGGGCTGCTCGCTGATCGGCACGTCGTCGATGGAGCGGGGCGGGTTGGCGTCCGGATCGTAATCTGACTCAAACTGTCCCTGCGCCCAGTATCCCAGCATGGCCAACTGGGTTTCCGTCAACGCGTTCATGGCGTTGCTGACCGGAGGCATGGGGACGTTCATGGCGTCGCCATACACCCAGGGCCAGAGGTTCATAGATATGTCGTTGCGACCGGGATGGCGGAATGCGTTGGCGACGGTCCGCCGCAGCTCGGCATAGTCGTCGCCGGGCATGGAAAGCTTGCGCAGATAGTCAGGGTCGAGAAAATGTTGCGGCATGCCGAATCCGAAACCTGCTGCAAATCCTGCGTTCATCCACTGCAAGTCACACATGGCTTTCAGGACAGGCAGGATGTCATTCTGAAAGGAAGGGCAGGTGGGGGCGGGCGCCATACCGGCGTTGATCGCCAGGTCCGTCATCAATGCGTACATGGTGCGCACGGACTTTTGCTGCGGCCCGTAATTGGGGGGCGCGACTACCACCCAGGCTGGCGCCACATCCAGTTTTCTACCGTTTAAAACGACCGTAGCGGTGACCGGACCATCGCTGGTGTCGTCGTACCAGCCGTCGTTATTGGCGAAGGTAGTGGGCGGTTTGCCATCGTATGAGGCGGATTTGCCATGCCCGCCGAACACCATCAGACGACCGGTCGAGTCAGTGCGTAATTCTCCCAACGGAACCTCTATCCCCATGAACTTGCCGCCGCGAAACTGGTACTCCGGGCCATAGCTGGAGGGGGTGTTGATAGAACGGGGGCCAGGAGTAATGGATAGCTCGCTACGGTCTTTAACGCTGGCGTTACGCAAGGTGCTGGGCGTCGTCGCCGCGGCTTCCGGGATATCCAGCGCGAGTTCAAAGTTGTACCAGGCCGCCTTATGATTGGCCAGCTCCACCGTCCACTCGATCTGGGTGACATCGTCAATCGACAACTCCCGCACCACTTGGCCGTTACCGTCATAACCATAGATGCGGAACTCCGCCACTTCGCGCTTTAAAGCGCCAGTGGCGTCACGATACTCACCGGGTTCCTTGGGAGGCGGGTTCGACACCTGCGGCCCAATATAAAAACCGTCTTCTGCGAGGGAATTACCAACACGAGCGATGCCGATGGAGGGATGAATCCTGGCGTAAACAATCTGGTCGTCGGATTTGCTGCTGTTCGTCATAACACACTCCCTTTGGTTAATCAGATACCCGCCATGCCATATCAGATGGCTGTTAAAGGAGTGTAGATGGTGGATGGGGATTAACAAGCAAGAGAAATAACATTATTGAGGTCTGGCGAAACCCGGTTAGGATGTCAGACCGCCTGAAGTATTTTTTATCACCATCTAGGGTCTTCCCTATCAGCCATATAGCCCCCGCCAGTTTGCCGATTGAGACAAGTGCTTATCTATCGTTAGGATAAAAATACTTTTGTCTCATTCTTTCGGAACACAACATGCAAGAAGGCATTCAAACAATATCCCTCCCAGATTCATGCCTTTTATGTGCTTTAGATTCCAGAAGCAAACTCAACTTGGTAAGCCGGCTTGTTTATACGAATAGGTTATAGGCCGTTGTTCAATGAAGGATTATGCTGAAGCAATTATGAGTGATAACATCCACCACCTTTGGCGCTCGCGGAGAGAAGAATTCCGCCGATTATCGTCTCAATTTATATAAACACTGTTAAACAAGGCCTTTCTATGCTTCAGCGCACTCTAGCTCTAATGATATTCACTCTGCTTGCCGGATGCGGACAATCCGAACCTCAAAAAGCTGAGCCAGAGGCTAATAATGCCCCTCAGTATTCTGAGGCTGAGATCCAACGATATGTGGACCAGTGTGACAAGCACGATGGGAAGTCCCCACTGGAGATTGTAAGGGCATGTGTAAAATTAAATAAAGCAACACATTACCATACCCTTGATTTGAAGGGACTAAGTATTGACAGTCTTCCCGATGATGTTTTTAAGGGCTTGGAGCATGTCAAAATTTTATATCTTAGCGAAAATGCATTGTCTAGCTTGCCAAAGTCCATGTCCGAAATGAAAGGCCTTAAACGTGTCCACTTAGGTTGGAATGAATTTGAGGAGTTTCCAGTTGAACTGTTTGATATAAGTGGATTAAAGGATGTATATATTTCCAAAAATAAAATAGCTCGCATTGGTGAAGGGTTAAAGAATATTAAATCTTTGCGGAGAGTGATTATTTCACACAATAATCTAAAGGAATTCCCGCATGTTTTTACTGAAATGTCGGGTTTGAAAATTCTTGATCTGGGAACAAACTCCATTAGTGAAGTACCGAAATCCATAAATAAGATGTCTGCACTTATAGGGCTGTCTTTGTCCGATAATGATATTAAAGAGATTCCTGGGGAAATCGGCGATTTAAAAAATCTGACCATGTTGGATCTCAGCTCTAATAAGTTACATTCACTTCCTGTAGAGATTGCGCACCTTCCGAAGTTAATTGAATCAGTTAAAAATCATAGCGGATTTGTGAATAATTTGTTGGGTTTAGGGTTTGAAGAGGATGGCGAGGAAATTTATGGCGTTTCAATATTAAAAGGATATAAAACGACACCTCCGGTGAGCGAATACTCAGGTATAAATCTTCTATTCAATGACAAGCTGGTCCTGGATAAGGATTTTTGTAACGTATTTTTTATGAAATTAGATAGTGATGCTGTAATTGATTGTAAATGAAGGGGGTGCTGTGTGGCTTTAGATCCTGACTTAAATGAAGGGTTAGTGAAAAATCAGTTTTTAAGGATTACTCAAGATATACTTTTAGCCTCCGAGAGATGGGAGGCATCGGTATGGGAGTTTATGTCAAGCTATGAAGTGGCATTGCTAAGGTTTAAAGCAACGATACAGTCACAGGAGGAGCTTGAGAAAAAAGCGGTCGACTACGCCTTTACTGCACTAGCTTTAGCTGGCGGTGGTATTATGGCAGCGTCTGTTGCGCGATCAATTGAAAAATATATTTACGATAAGTCACTTTCTTTCGTTTGTAAGAATAATCTTGAGACGATTTTTAATCGCGTTTATGCCAATGAAAAAGTAAAAAGCATTGTCGGTGGTATTGTAAAGAAAGGAGAGGAAGCGCTCGCTCAAAAAATTGTTGGGGCTATCAAGGATGGAGTTGGAAAATACAGGTATTCTAAGTCTCCGACTAATAATAGCGAAATGACTGTTCTCTCGGGTATGATGCATTATATTAAATATAATTCAAGTCTTTTGAGCGATACTTTAAGAGGTGCTACAGAGTCATATCTTTCCTCTATTGGTACAAATTATGAGAAGCCTAGATTAGATAATTATAATAATACAGTTAGTGAGGTTATCGGTTGTAAGTATATGTTTCCTCCTTTTACGAACAAAACTGGAAATAAGGCTTCCTTCTCTCAACAAATGAAAGATAGAGTGCAAGAAAAAATAGAACTGTCAATGTATCTTGCTAGATTGCTGGACTGTGATGTTTTGGTTCAAAGATATGAAAGTAGTCCGCATGCGAAGTCTACTAATGTGCGTACGCCCATCTACTATTCACCGTCCCAGGTTGGATATCCAAATACACTGCCAGATCGTGCTCAAAGCTATAATAGTACCGGACTTATCGAGCAACGAATTATATACTCTCCTTATGGCTCTAAGGTGGCTGAGCAACTTAATAAATTGGCAAGTAAGATATATAACAATGGAACGATTGTCGAGTTTTCTAACTGGAGAGGGTCAAGGCCAACGGCTGAGTCTTTAGTTAAAGCAGAGAATTTGGCGAATATTCTTGGTCAACCCTATAATCAGCATCTGGTTGAGTCGGATAGACCTATATTACCGAGAGACGCAAAGTTATTGGGGCTCACTGAGCGTCAAAAAAAGGTAATAAAGCAAAATAGTCGATATTAACTACATAGATTATAAAGCCGCCTTAATCGCCGCGGCTTTAGCTTTTAGCGTCACTCAATTAATTCTTTGTAAGTAATTTCAATAACAGTTTTTCAACTGGATTTTCCATTTTTTATCTCAATGTTAAGATCCTCATAAAGACAGTGTTTAAAGTCAAGTGGAGCCAAATTATACCGCGTCAAAATGTCAGCTCATGTGGCGCCTATCCTCCATTGGAGTCAAGTGCTAATGCAGGCATAACTATTGTTAGAGAGTTTAATATGTAAAAGGCATATTGGTCTGAATTGTAATGAGTTCGAAACTTTTTCTGTCACATTGGTTAACAATTGCAATATCTGATCGATTATTCACCGCATGGCGCAATTAGCTTGGGTATCACCTATACCTATAAACACTGTTATCATGGCTTTTTTATGCTTAAGCGCACTATTGCTCTAATAATACTCATCTTACTTGCCGGATGTGGGCAATCCGAACCTCAAAAAGCTGAGCCCGAGACTAACAATGCCCCTCAGTATTCTGAGGTTCAACTGGGGGAGCTTTCTAAACTATGTGATGCAGATGAGCCTTCAGAAGCCAGTGTCGTTTCCTGCATCACGCTAAATAGAGTAAAGAAGAGTATAATTCTAGATTTGGAAGGCATGAATATAAGAGGTTTCCCGGAAGATGCCTTTATGGAAATGGAGCATGTTCGAATATTAAGGTTGGGAAATAACTCTCTTTCTGAGTTTTCAGAGTCAATTGCTATGCTAAAGAAATTGAGGCAGATATATATTGATGATAATAATTTTTCTGAGTTTCCTACCGTTTTGCTTTCATTGAGTGGTCTGAAAGATATATTCGCGTCTAACAATCATATTGGCTCGATGCCTAAAGAAATAGAAAGGCTGAAGTCATTAAGAAGAATAATGATTTCCTTGAATGATTTTAGAGAGTTCCCTGTTCAGCTAAAAGAAAATAAGGAACTCAGGATATTGGATCTATCAATGAATAAAATATCCGTTATTCCGAAAGAGATAGGAAATTTTGATGCTCTTGTAGGTCTTTCTTTATCGGGTAATAAACTGAGGGAGATACCTAGAGAAATTGGAATGATGACGAAATTAACCATGTTGGATCTGAGCGCAAATGAATTGAAAGAGTTGCCGGTGGAGATAGCTGCTTTACCTGAACTAAGAATGTCTGTGGAAGGCCATCACGGCTTTGTTAGAGCCTTTGTGAGTATTGGCTTTAATGAGGATGTTGAGGATATATATGGAAGTGATGCCGCGAAAGCTCACGATATCTATGATAAACCTGAAAAGTTCTCAGGGATGAATATTCTTTTTAATAACATTGGAAAGCTAGAGTCGGAGTTCTGTAATGTGTTCTTTATTAAAAGGGACATCGAAACTATTCTCAACTGTGACTAAGGGTGGGTGAAATCCAAAAGTTAAAGGTTTTGATCTGGCTAAAATTAAACATCAATTAATTTAAATTCATCGCCCTGAATTGGTGATCCCCCTATTAGGGAGTCGCTGCTTGGAAGGCTCGCTAATACCATTTATATAATTTTATAATTGACATGTTTGACGTTACTTAAGTCTGTGACGACCCTAACAAGCCGCCAATGTCCATTAACTATAGAGAAATGGAAGTCATGAATATCTGCTTCCTCGCCATAGACGCGGGTGCTCTCTTCTAGTGGCGTTACGGCGATAACTCGATATGTTGTAGGAAACATGTCCCCATCTATATTGATAAAGGTTTCCTTTTCTAAAAATAAAGGCATTAACTTTACAAACTCATCTTTTTCGATGCTTATTTTCCCTTCCATGTCGAGCTGGCCCTGAAATATAAATGGAAAGTGGGTAAGGTCAGCGAGAGATCTCCAGTCATTTTTATCGATTGCTGTCGAAAACGCGTTATAGAATTCAGAAAAAGATTCCTTTTCCGGTTCACTCTTATTCACGCTACTCTGGGCCTGAGTGATAGCCGTTGAGGTGCTTGATTCAGGGCTTATCGCACTATTTGCGTTACTCAATGCGAGCATCAGCAGGAGAGCAATGCCTTTGGCTGCGTGGTTCATCGATAAATTCCTGTTAAAGCGTAGGCTTTTTCTCTTGACGCAGGAGATGCTATAAACGTGCGCCATGAGATCTAAGGGCTTCCATTATTTACGGAGTGGTGAGTATTCGTCATTTAGTAGTTTCCCTGTTGACCGAGAAGTCGGCTTCCTCATAACGATTCTATAACACGCTTTCTTCAGATAACCGAGCTCAAAAAATAGATCCACAGACCGATACCTGCCTGTTCCCGCCCTGTTTACTTTGCCTTTATGGCCCGCAGTTTTCTCGACTGTGGAGCCATATCAGCCATTTTCTTTAAGGTCGATAAGGCGAGGTATTTGTTATGACTATTGGTGACGGCGTTGGCGTAGGGCCAATCGCCCCTCAAGATCATGTTCAGGCTGGCGGCGGCGTTGTTCATCAACCCGGCGCTCTTGCGTTGGCGCGTAACCCCAATCCTGTTGCCCATCAGGATCAGAATGGCCGTTCTATGTTTAGCGGCTTTTTTGAAGGCGTCGCCAATTTAAAGTCGGCGGTCTATAACCGTCTGCCGAATAATCCGCTGCGGGATATGTCTGTCCGGGAGCAGAACTACAGGGTTCCGCTCTCTCGTATGGAAGGCAATGCGGAGACGCTTTTTAACGATATGGATCGGGCCAATCACCATGAGGTGCTCAGGGAGCAGGCCTTGGCCTCGTTTAGCGGGACGCTTCACGCTACGGACGACGCAGCGCAGGTGGAGGGGCAGTTTCAGGAATTTCTGGCGTTTGATATTGATAATTTAAGCGCGGAGGAAGTCCAGCAAGCTGAAGATAATGCGCGGCAGCGGACTGACAATTGGTCTGATGGCGTACCTGGGACTGAGCATGATTTCAATATCAGGCTGCAGCAAGAGAAAGAAATCATCGCACTGGAAAAACTGGCGCAGTTCGATGATCTTCCGCCTCTGGATGAGTCCCAGGAGCACAATCGGATGTGGGGAGAGCTGAGTGTGGGCGCGTCTCTGCAAAGAAACGTCACCATGCAGGAAACCCGCGATCAGCTGTCCTTTTTCGGCCGTCAGCTTTCAGTCTTTATGAAGAAAGAAGGATTGGGATTCGATGGTTTGATAGACAGGAAGACGGCGCAGCTGGTGAGGGATCAGGAATTGGACGCAAATACGCGTTTCGATGACCTAAACAATGATCAGCAGATCGACGTTTATAAGGCGGTGTTGAAATCCGCGTCCACCGCTAACCCGAACCTTATGGATAAATTTCAGAAAACCATAAGCAACAACCTGCAAGCAGGCGCGACTAACTTTATGTCGTTGTTAAATCGCATCAATATTTTTTCCAGTTAAGGAGCGGTGATTGAGCGTCATCCTGGTTCGCTGGTAGTGAGATATTGGCGAGACTTGATGGCGCTCGTTTCTTGTCTTTCCGCCATGTTGCACAAATACATCGGTAGGCTGATATGGCCAAACCGGCCGGACCTCTAATCTGACTTCAGTTTGAATCCGCAAGGCTGCCAGCCTGCACAGACCAGAGGAATAGAAGATGAGGCCGCTACTGTCATTAATCGTATTGTTATTGTGCCTGTCGAGTGCGGCGGTGCGCGCCGAAGGATGGCCGTGGGCCAAACTCAGCTACGCCCATTATGCGGAAAATGAGCCCATTCAAGAGCTATTGCAGCAATTCGCCGCTGCGATCAACACGCCGGTGGTGGTCAGCGATAAAATTCAGGGCGTGGTCAATGGCCGCTTCGAAAAAGCGCCAGCCCGAGACTTTATCGACAGACTGGCCAAGCTGCACAGCCTGTTGTGGTACTACGACGGCCAGGTGCTCTACGTCTACGGCGCCAGCGAAGTGGAGACCGATCTGATTCATCTGCAGGACGTCTCATCTCAACGCCTGATCAAAACCCTGACGAATCTGGGCGTGCTGGACCGACGCTATACTCTCAGGGCCATCCCCGGGGAAGGAATCGTGATGGTGTCCGGGCCGCCCCGTTATACCCAGTTGGTCAAGGAAGTAGCGGACATTCTGAGCTCTGGACAACAGGGCAAGCCCAAAACCGGCGACGCCTTTGTGGTGCAGGTGTTTGAACTCAAGCACGCCTGGGCGGATGATCGCTCCATGGTGATTGGCGGCCAAAGAATAGCGGTTCCCGGCGTGGCCTCGTCGTTGCAGGCGATTTTAGGTCGGCGCATATCTGAACCGACCGTCAACGCGATTGCGCCGAGACCCCTTCCCAAACTGAAAGGACAAGGGCTGGCTCAGGGACGTTACGGGCCGACGGACATCACGCCCTCTCAGGAGACCAACCGAAAGATCGTCTCCGTGCGAAGCGAGGAGGGCGGCGTCAACTCGGAAACGGCGGGATACATCATCGCCAACGAGCGTCTGAATGCGGTCATCGTGCATGATCGCCAGTCGAAAATGCCCCTCTATCAGGAACTCATCGACTCCCTGGACCAACCTAGAAGCCAGGTGGAGATTGAAGTCTCGATTATCGACGTGAGTACGGATCGTCTGAACGAAATGGGATTTGAGTGGCAGATCAATGGACGCAACGGCAGTTTCACCAATGCGGATTTCTCTCAAGGCGCTTTGCCGCGCAGTGCCAACGAGCTGTCTTTCGTGGTGGGCGACGGCGCCAACTTCTCCACCTTGCTGACCAACACGCAAGACTTGTTTCTGTCGCGCATTCGCGCCTTATCGGAAGATGGCGACGCCAGCGTGCTGTCCCAGCCGACGATTCTGACCCTGGATAACATCGAAGCCGTGCTGGATCACAGCACCACCTTTTTCGTGCGGCTGGTGGGCGATCGGGAAGTGGACCTGTTTCCGGTGTCCGTCGGCTCAGTGGTCAGAGTGACGCCGCACATCGTGAAAGGCGATTTCAGCGATAAAATTCATCTGAATATCAATATCGAAGACGGCCAGCAGACCGGACAGGCGGTGGATGACATACCCGCCGTCAGCAAAAGCATCATCACCACCGAAGCCCTGGTGAACGACAACGGCAGCCTGCTTGTCGGCGGTTATTACTTCAATCAGGACTCCACCACCAGCAGCAAGATTCCCGTACTGGGGGATATCCCGCTATTGGGGCGCCTGTTCCGTACCGACGGCAGCCAGCTGCAGAAACGAGCCAGACTGTTTCTGATTTCACCCCGCATCGTCGGCTCCAACACGGCTGAAATTAAATACAACCGCCGGCTGGAATCCCTGATCAACAAGTATCTGAGCACGGCCCCGGAACTCTTTACGCCATAGAAGCCAATTAGGCCTGTGGATATATGGTTGCAGGCGCCTTTCTAAGACATTGTTAACACAAGCTACGGCACTGTTAACACAAGCGCGGCGACTTCCATACAACTCCGCCGCAACCCAAACGCTTCACTCACAAACCGGACACAAGTACAGCAATGACTAGCGCACAGTGGATGATCAAGTTGCTATCCGGGCCTCACGCAGGCGCGGAAATGCGTCTCGAAAACCGCGCCTACCGGGTCGGTTCTGCAGACGAAGGAGACATCGTGTTGCACGACAAACTGCTCCCTGAGCTGGCGTTTACGCTGGATGTGGGAGTGGACGGCGTGCGCCTGCTACGGGAAGAGGCAAATGAGACGGGCAATGAGACAAACGTGGCGTTTCTGTGCGAAGGGCGGGAGGTCGACGAGCTGGATGTAAAAGTCGACGCCTACACGATTTATTCCCTGGGGATGCTGCACTTTTGTTTTGGCCCGACCAACCAGCGCTGGCCGGACATTTCACTGCCCACGCCTCGCCACGCGGCGGAATCCAACGCGTCTAATCTTCCCGCAGCAGCAGAGTCGGAGCATGCGAAAGATCCCGTGGACAAGCGCCAGGACAACGTCCGCAGGGGACTGCCACGAAGCTCCAAACTCATGCTGCCGGTATTTCTGTGCTTCATCGCCGGCGGCGTGATCTTCAACAGCCGCTTTCTCGATGCTGGCGTTATCCAGCCGGAAACGTCCCTGGATCTCGCCGGTATTGTCGCTCAGGACTGGCGTTTCGAAGGACTCGCCGTCAATCCTCAGACCTTGAGTAACGGCGCGAACAAATGGCTGATCAGTGGTTACGTCGACACCGCTGCGCAAGCGGCGGACCTAAAGCGGCGTCTGCAGGCGCTGAATGCGCCGTTCGAGCTTGATATCCGCGTCATGGAGAGCGTCAAACGCTCAACGGAAACCCTGCTACAACAGTTTCAGTTATCGCATCTGACGGTCAGTCTCGGAACTCAGCCCGGCGAGCTGGTGATCAGCGGCGTTGAAACAAACCTGGACAACTGGTTGCGACAAAAAGAGCTGCTGCTTGCCGACATTCCCGGCCTGACTCACATTCAGGACCGCGTAGAGAGGCCGGAAAGCCGACTGAATCAACTGAAACAGTGGTTGCAGGAGGAAGGGCTCGATAAGGAAGTGCTGGTCAATGCGCAAGACGGGCGTTTGTCCATCACCTCGGATATTCGTCTGGAGGACTCCGAAGCGTGGCGGCGGGTTCAACGCAAGTTTCAGGAGCGCTTCGGCGGGACACTGGACTTGGCGGTCATCGCCGACGCTCGGCCCACGCTGGCGATTCGTAGCGTCAGCCTGGGCGCGGTTCCCCATCTTGTGCTGGCGAACGGACGCCGTTATGGCCTGGGGGCCCATGTCAGCGATGGCTATTTTCTGGAGCAGGTCGCCAAGGATGCTGTCGTCCTGCGGCGCGGCGAGGAATTGATCAAGTATCGCGTCGGTTCCGGCGCGGATGAATCTGACGAATATTAATCAGGCCAATATCACCGCCGTGTTAACAACAACGGAACCACAGGAGAAGCAAATGGGAGACAACTTTAGCGAACGTACGCCCCAGGAGTGGCTGCAACTGCTGGCGGATTATCAGCGGCAGTTACAAGCGCGCCTGAAGGTGGGATGTCAGCCGTCAGAGTATTACTTGCTGGCGGATCTGGATGCGGCGGTGGATCTGGTGATCCGCCGATTTAACCGCCCTCAATTTAACAACGCGTTATTTAACGATGCTCGAATAAACAACACTGACGATGGAGGAAGCCGATATGGCGTTCAATTTTGATGCAATCAACGATGCGATGGGTCGCCAGGCGACATTGAAGGAAGAGGAGTTGCGTTCTTTCGCCAACAGCATGGACCCCAATAACTCCTCGGATCTGATCAAATTTCAGCAGAAGGTCCAGGAGTGGGGACTGATCACCAACCTGCAAAGCACGACGATCAAGTCCCTCAAGGACACCATCGCCAGCATCGTGCAGAAAATGCAGTGAACACAAACATGGACGCCAGCATCGACGACCTGGTTCTGCACAAATTGATTCTGCGCAAACTGGCTCTGGAAGCCTTCGACATGCTGCTCGAAGGCGCTGTCGATGACGCCTGCAAAGTGCTCACGACGGTGAACCGGATCAAACCGGGCAACCCGGCGTCGACCCTGGGGCTGGCGTTGGCGGAGCGACTGCAGGAACCAGGGCGCGGCTGCGGACATAGCGTCGGAGGCGGCAACAGCGACCCGGTGTTGAGCTGTTTCCAGGGTTTGATCTGGTTGCAACAGGGGCGCGAAGAGGAGGCGAGGGCGCTGCTGGCCAAGACCTCCCAGTCGCCGGACGCCACCGCCGCCAAATTGGCCCAAGACATCATCCAGCATGAAATAGAAGGCAGGTAACCATGGACCCTATCAATATTCAATACAGCCTGAATTTTCTCAATTCAGATCAACTCGCCGCCCCGGAACTGACGGCGGACCCGGCGGCGCTGGAGCGCTTTCAGCAAAGTCTTCAGCCACAATCGGACATGTCTGCGCATTCAACATCAGACGGGTCGCCAGTCACTTTGGGCGTAGAGGCGTCGGATAACACGCTGGGAGATAAAGTGCTGCAGGGCATGCAGAACGTGAAGTCCGGCTATGACCAGCAAATGGAGGCAATGCAGCTCACCTTGAACAGCGCCGACCCACTCAATATGAGCGATATGCTCAAGCTGCAGATGGACCTCGCCCAACTGACGCTGCAGGGCGAGCTGATCAGTAAAACCGTCAGCAAGAGCACGCAGAACCTGGATACATTGCTCAAGAGTCAGTAGCCATGAAAAACACATCCACACCATACCGGTTCTCTCGTCGAATGCGGCTTTTGCTGAGCTTTCTGCTTGTCTTCGTCCTGAGCGGCTGTAAAGAGACCCTGTACAGCGATCTGACCGAGAAAGAAGGCGCGGAAATGCTGTCCATTCTGTTGGAGGAAGGCCTGGAGGCGGAAAAAGTCCCCGGCCAGAAGGGACAGACTGTCGCTCTCAGCGTTGAACGCGCGCAGTTGTCTCAGGCGATTCGCCTGCTCAAAAGCCGGGGTTATCCCCGCGATGACTTCACCAACGTTGGCGAGCTGTTCAAGAAAGACGGCCTGATCTCATCGCCCCTGGAAGAGCGGGCGCGCTACATATACGGCCTGTCTCAGGAGATCGCCGCGACCCTGTCGCAGCTGGACGGGGTGATTACCGCCCGCGTGCATGTGGTGATGCCGGAGGTGGAGAACAAAAAAGCGCCGTTGAAAGTGTCCTCCGCCTCGGTGTTCATCAAGTATGAAAGCACGGTCAATCTGGATGATTTCGTGCCGCAGATTAAGTTGCTGGTGAACAACAGCATTGAAGGGCTCAGCTATGACAATATCGCCGTCGCGCTGTTTCCGACTCAGGCCGCGCCGGTCGCTGGCGGCGCTGCGATGGAGAGTGTGTTTTCCGTGAATGTCGCCGCCGGGTCGATCGATCGCCTTTACGGATTGCTCGCCATTGGCGGGCTAATGTTGATCTGCGCTGTTGGTGGCAATCTTCTGCTGTATCGACGTATGAAACAACGCAGTGCTCACACACTGACCATAGAGCAGGCTTAATGTCCACGGTGACCCCAAGGTGAGTTCGTCAATGCGTGCAGAACTTCTCATTCAGGCGGCCCGATTTAACGGCGCCCCGGGCATTTACGCCGACGCCAGCTGGTTCGCGCCCTGGCTGACGCCTACGCGTTTAGCCGCCATGCGAGGTCGGACTGACGCCACAAGAACCCTGAACCGCTTTTTACTGGAGCAGCCCGAGCCTTTAGAGCAAGTCGCCCCGGAGGCGTTTTCCGATCCGTTGCTGCAGTTGCTGACGCAAACCTCGATGAATGTCCCCCAATTCGCCATGTGGGCGGGGTTAGCGCTGCACTATCGCGACTTGAAGCGAATCATTTGCGGACGTCGTCAGCGCGAATTAAAAGTCGCGTTTGGGGAGGAGGGCTATTGTTTCGCTTTGGAGCGGGCGCAGTTTATGGTAGGCGCCGCTTGGGATCATATTCCCACGCTGGCCGACGAAGATACGCCGGCTATCTACAAAATGATCCAATGTGCGGGAGTAACGTTGTTGGCGATGGCGTCAGCGAATCTGCCGCCATCTGCGCAAAAACGCCTGCCGTTTTTCTTTCCCAAGCGACAGTCACATTGCTTCGCGCATTGTTCTACGAATGATGAAATGCCCAACATGACGTTGGACATTAATCACCCTGACGCCGTGGAAAAGGCGAGGGGATTACTCTTTAAAATTGCTCTGGAGATCATGCCGTCATGGAAGCCAATTTCATTTTAATCAGAAACATACAAGAGAAAATTAAAGTTAGAAATAGCCTTGTTAAGGCGTCTGATTACCAGTCCTGGCATGAGGCGGACAGGCTCCTCGACGCCGCCCGCGCCGAAGCGGATGCAATCCTGGCTGACGCGAAAAGACAGGCGCAGGCGGCGTTACAAAGCGGCTATCAGGATGGCCTGGCGAAGGCCAAAGAGGAAAGCGCCGAACGCCTGATCACCGCCAGTATGCGGGCTCACCAGATGCTGCAGATGGCGGAGTCGGATTTGATTGAGCTGGTGAAACTCAGCGTGGAGAAACTGTTTGGCGATATCGGCGATGAAGTGAAAATCGCGAGCCTCATTCAAACCGGCCTGGCGTCCTTGCGCGAGGACTATCGCGTCACCGTCCATGTCGCGCCCGAAATGGAGGCTCAAGTGAAAGCGGCGTTACCGGATGTTCTGTCTCATTTTCCGGGCATCGAATACTTCGACATCACAGCGGACCCACGACTTCCCCGCGACGCCTACGTACTGCAAGGGGACGCCGGCATTATCAAAGGCTCCATCTCCGACCGCTTCGCCAAGCTAAATACACTGGTGGAACAAGCCCTGTCCGCTCCCCAAAACTAAACACTTCCCTGGGAGCGCGGGCGGCCCGCCCGCACTCTTGTCAAACTAGTTGTTTGCCGCGGCTAAACGCTCCAGAAAGCGGACACTCTTGCAATCCCCGAACACTTACCCGCAGGGCATTTATCTGCAGGACTGCACCTACGGCATATGCCGAATGGTGGATTGGGACAGCGGCAGGCCAAACGTACAATGTAGCGCGCCCGGTCGCCAATGCGGCCAGATTTTGTCGCTTTTCCAATTATCATTTGTCCGTCTCCGCCCCAGTGGCCTTTAACAAGGGATGTTTCCTGCATGCATTACCCCCGTCGCTTCCAAGTCAAACATCACTTGGATATCGTCGCCGATGAGCTGACGCGCATTGAGTCGCCCACCACCGCCATTGGTTATATCGAGAAATGTCTGAGCGACGGAGACGGGCGTGGCAAAGATTTCGACGCCTTTATCGCCTCGCTGCAGGGAAGTCATTTTCAGTCCACCGCCAACAAATTTCCCGGCCGCACCGCAGCGACGTTTAATAGCTGGCGCAACACCCTGATTCGCGATGCGCGCCATGGCAATGTGTTGCTGGTGGTGGATGCAAGCGAAAAGCCTTTCCATCCGCTGATTATTGAGAAAGACAAAAAGCTGACGCCGGGACAGTCCAACACCCACGCCGCCACCCAGTTGCTGAATCGCCTGAAGCCGGTGAAAACGCCCTCGCCGAAACGTCCGGCGGGGACT
>NZ_JAPELK010000024.1:0-52434 GCF_029813005.1 Hahella sp. CR1 | reverse complement strand
CCCGTTCGCCCCGTTCGCCCCGTTCGCCCCGTTCGCCCCGTTCGCCCCGTTCGCCCTGAGCCTGTCGAAGGGCTCTTCGAAACGCAAGTAATTCATCAACAATTTTCCCTGCATTTCTGAAGTCCTTGTCTATACTTCTTTTCACCTGATCAAATTTCAACCAACAACCAAGGACGACTCAGGCATCTCCATAAGATATGGAGAATTAGGATGTGATTTGTTTACTGCTTGATTTCACAGAAATTCCTGCACTAACAATCTTCAGGAAGCCTGAACGATGGACGTATTTGAATATCGCGATGCTGTAATCGCTGACTATGAAAGTTTCAGCCGAAGCTTCGCCAAAATCAGCGCCGCTGATATCCAAAGTTTTATCTCCGAACGATACGAAAAAGGCCATTATTGGCCGGCGCCGCTGATTCAAATTAACCCTTCATTCGTTCCCGGCGACAATGTTGAAGCCTTAGTAGCAAAAGGGATTTTGCATAAAGAGTGCGCGAGTATTTTCCGTTTTAACCGCAGCGATGCAGATCCCCAAGGCATTCCTGCGGGCCTGCATACGCATCAGCAGGCCGCCATCGGCTTGGCGCAAAGCAGACAAAGTTATGTGTTAACGACGGGGACAGGCTCTGGGAAGTCACTTAGCTATATCTTGCCGATTGTCGACGCGATACTGAAAGAGAAAGAACATCACTCCCGCCCTTCCATCAAAGCGATCATCATTTATCCCATGAACGCCTTGGTGAACTCACAGCTAGAAGAGTTGGAAAAGTTTCTTGGCCACTATGGCGACAACAAGCCTGTTACCTATGGAAGATATACCGGTCAGGAGTCCCAAGAAGCCCGCCACGCTATGTCGGCCAATCCACCGGATATTGTCCTGACCAACTTCATGATGCTTGAACTGCTTATGACGCGGCAGGACGGGCTTGACTGCAAAGTAATCCAGTCTGCGAAAGGTTTACGCTTCCTCGTATTGGATGAACTCCATACCTATCGAGGACGGCAAGGAGCGGACGTAGCAATGTTGGTGCGTCGCGTTCGCGAGGCGCTAAACCCAGAAGTGTTATGTATAGGCACCTCCGCCACTATGGCCAGTGAAGGGTCGCTGGCGGCGAAGAATGCAGCCGTGGCGACCGTGGCCAGCAAATTGTTCGGCGCGCAAGTTAAGCCGGAAAATATTGTGACCGAAACGCTGCAGCGTATAACGACACAAAACATTGACCCAACTCCCGAAACACTGGCCCGCGCCCTGCAACAACCCATTCCTTCTGCTTCTGATTTCCAGGCATTCTGCGCACATCCCATCTCAGTCTGGGTTGAGTCTACTCTGGGTTTGGTGTGGGAAGAAGACCGCTGGGTTCGCGCCAAACCCCAGAATCTAGCATGGGCGGCGGAGCGACTTTCCGCTGACTCGGGTTTAGACCGGCAATCATGTCAGGATTATCTCCGTCGGTTCTTGCTGGCGGCATATCGCTGCAAGAGTCCGTCAGGAAAGCCCGTTTTTGCATTTAGACTGCATCAGTTTATTTCTGGGCCCAGCCATGCTTATTCCACATTGGAGCCGGAAGGAAAAAGAGTGGTGGATCTTAGCGGCCAGCAGTTTCTGCCTGGCAGCAATCGGGAAAAATTG
This sequence comes from Hahella sp. CR1, assembly GCF_029813005.1. Lineage (NCBI taxonomy): Bacteria > Pseudomonadati > Pseudomonadota > Gammaproteobacteria > Oceanospirillales > Hahellaceae > Hahella > Hahella sp. CR1. The sequence goes on along the minus strand of NZ_JAPELK010000024.1, from coordinate 50,801 downwards.
TTCTACACCCTCTATTTCTGCCGCCAATGTGGACAGGATTACCATCCGGTTTGGTATGAGAATGAAAGCGGCGAAGGCGCGTTAAAGCCCCGGGGTATTGATGACAAGAATAACGATGAGGAATCCAGTGATTGGGGCTATTTCATGCTCGATCCACAGCGTAGATGGGACGATGGCAATTACGAAAGCAGTTATCCGGAACACTGGTTAGAGGAAAAAAACGGCGATTACCGTCTTAGCAGCAGCTACAAAAAATTCAAACCAACCGAAACCTTTGTAAAGCCTGATGGAACAATCGATATTCAGGGCGAAAGAGGATGGTTCATCCCGGGTAGTTTCAGATTCTGTCTTAACTGCGGCTTTGTACACCGCGGGAAAAGCCGAGAAGCGAGCCGACTCACGTCTCTCAGTGGCGAGGGCCGCTCCTCCGCAACGACGGTGCTAACTATCTCTGCATTACGCTACTTGCTTGAGCGCGATACAGAATTAAAGGACGACGCCAAAAAGCTGCTGGGCTTTACCGATAACCGACAGGATGCTTCACTGCAAGCAGGCCATTACAACGACTTTATTCAGATACTGTTACTCCGATCCAGCCTACTGGCGGCGGTTAAAAGAGCGCCAAACGGCTACCTCACTGACAGTCTTTTGTCACAAGCAGTTTTCCAATGTCTCGGGTTCGACCGAATTGAGGAAAGGACACAGTATCTCGCCAACCCAGCCATTGATGGGCCAGGCTTGAGAAGAGCGGAGGAAGCGTTAAGGAATGTGCTCTCCTATCGGCTCTATTTTGATTTAAGAAGAGGCTGGCGCTTCAATAATCCTAACCTGGAGCAACTGGGATTATTAAAGATCGAATACGAAGGGCTCGCTGATCTCAGTCAGGACCAACGCAAGTGGGAAAATTTAAAATTTCCTGAGCTGCAGAATGTTTCGGTAGAAAGCAGATTTAAAGCCCTCAAAGCCGTTCTAGATACAATGCGCCGAGGTCTGTGTATCAAAAGCAGGTTCCTGGATGCTTATCAGCAAGAGCAGTTCAAGTCTCAAAGCTACGCACACCTTATAGAGCCCTGGGCTTTCACGGAAGAAGAGCAACTTCAACCAAGTTGCACTATGATTCTGACAAGCAAACCCAAAGGCAGGAACAGCTACAATCTTATCACTGCCTCAAGCCGATCCTCATTGGGCCAAACCTTAAAAAGGTCCAACATATGGGGCGACGATCTTTCACTGCTTCCCAGAATAAATGACGCCAATTACCCTGATCTCATCTCAAGTTTAATCGGAGTGCTTCAAAGTTATGGTCTTGTCGAAGAAGTAAATGAAGAGAGAGGAATACAAGGCTATCAACTTGTTGGGGAGTTTATACAATGGATGCCCAGCGCAGGCGTATCCTCAACTGACCCGACGACCCCATACAGCTCAGAAAACGAGTACTTCAAAAACCTATATCAAAACATCGCTGAATTTTTAGTTGCTGGAAACAGGACATTCTTTGAGCTTGAAGCTCGTGAACATACCGCCCAGGTCAGCATAGATAAACGGGAGGAAAGGGAAAAACAGTTCCGCGAAGCAACTTTAAAAACACTATTCTGCTCCCCCACCATGGAGCTTGGCGTAGATATCGCGTCCCTGAACTCCGTTTACTTGCGCAATGTCCCTCCTACGCCAGCCAATTACGCACAGCGCTCCGGTAGAGCGGGTCGTTCCGGGCAGCCTGCTTTGGTCATTACCTACTGCGCTGCATTAAGTCCTCATGATCAGTACTTCTTTTCCGATCCTGCCCGTATGGTGCACGGTCATGTCAGCCCACCCACCCTGGACTTGGCGAACGAAGACCTTATCGCCAGCCACCTACATGCCATTTGGCTGAGTGAAACCAAAAAGGCGTTACCTAAGACCGTCAACTTGATGCTCGACATGAACCAGCCCTCGAACATGCCGGTTTTGGATGAGTTCGACATGCAGATGAACAGCGATAGAGTTCGCAGCCGAACCATAGAACGGGGTTTGGATATTATGAGAATGCTGGTTGGCGATATAGCAGTCGCACAAGGCGCCTGGCTTAGTGAAGAGCATTCTTTAGAGGAAGCCATCAGCCAGTGGATGAAGCGCAAAGTGAATGCCGCTTACAGAGAGTTTTGCGATTCCTTGGATCGTTGGAGGGAGCTGTACGCCTCAACTCAGGATCAAATGCAGAAAGCGCACCTGATCAATACCAACCCAGCAGCCAGTGAGACAGAGCGAAAAGCGGCTGGCCAACGTTACGGCGAAGCGCGAACGCAAATGGATTTATTGCTTGATGCGCATAGCGACACCAGCTCGGACTTCTCCACCTATCGCTATCTGGCCAGTCAGGGCTTCTTGCCTGGTTATAACTTCCCTCGCCTGCCTTTGCTGGCCTACATTCAAGGCCGACGCGGCAACATCGGTCGCGATAGTTTTCTCGCCAGACCGCGCTTTCTGGCCATTTCCGAATTCGGACCTTTAAGTCTTATTTATCATGAAGGCAGTCAATATCGGGTCAAAAAAGTCATCTTGGGCGTGCGTCCAGAGCAATCACTGGATCAGCCCGGTTTAGTCAAAGAAGAAGCCAGACTCTGCCCAGCCTGCGGATATGGACATTTTCATACCCAGCTGGAGGATGAACTTTGTAACGCCTGCGGCTCTCCCATTGAGGGTGGAAAGCGCGTATCCAATCTTTATCGCATCGACAATGTCAGCACCAAGAGAGCCTACCGCATCACCTGCGACGAAGAAGAGCGGCAAAGGCAAGGTTACGAAATGCAGACCACCGTCCAGTTCCATCAGACTGATGGTCGCCTGCGCGTCACCCAAGGCGAGCTGCTCAGCCAGGGGCATCGCCTGTTTACGGTCCAGTATGCGCCCACCGCCACGGTTTGGCGGCTGAACCTGGGATGGCGGCGTAGAAAAAATCCATCCATCTACGGTTTCAACATCGACGCCGTTTCCGGCCAATGGAGCGCCGACGAACAAGCCGCCCAGGAAAACAGCGATGATCTGGCGCAAGGAGAAAACCATGTAGAACGTATCACGCCCTATGTGGAAGACCGACGCAACATTCTGATACTGAGGCCGGAGGCGGAGCTTAAACTTGATGAACATGCCCTGGCCACACTGCAATACGCCTTGAAACGCGGCATTGAAGAAGAGTTCCAGATCGAAGAAGCGGAGCTGGTGGTTGAACCGCTCCCCAGTCGGGATGACCGGAATACCATACTGTTTTATGAGGCGTCAGAAGGCGGCGCAGGCGTCCTAACCCGGCTGACCAGCAACAAATACGCCTTTGCGAGCATTGCAGAGCGCGCACTGAGAATCTGTCATTACTCGACAAACGACGGCTGGGCCAGTTTGCCTGAAGATATTAATTCCGACTGCGACGCCGGTTGCTATCGCTGCCTGCTCAGTTACTACAACCAGATTGATCACAAACTGATTGACCGCAAAAACAGCGAAGCGGTCAACGCGCTTCTCAAGCTGGTCCACTCTGAACTACAAGTCGGCGCAGGTTCAAAACCTTACACAGAACAGGAAGACTATTTAAAACAGCTTTCCGGCAGCTCGTTGGAAAGCGCCTTTCTGGATCATCTCAAGACAAACGGCCACCGGTTGCCGGATCAAGCGCAGGTTGTCATAGAAAAGTTCAGAACCCGACCAGACTTTGTATACAGCGATCACAACGCCGCCATTTACATAGACGGTCCTCACCATGAAATGCCGCAACGGCAAAAGCTGGACGAAGAGCTTTCGAGGCGGCTTCGCGCGCATGGATTAACCGTGATCCGCTTCCCTAAAGAACGTGAGCGCTGGCCTTCTATCCTCGCTCAGTACCCAGATATTTTTGGGGCGGCGACGAAATGAACGAGCAAACTTTCAGTCCCGGATCTGTCGTCACGGCGAGAGGCAGAGAGTGGATAGTACTGCCGCAGAGCGACGCCAGGTTACTCCATTTACGCCCTCTCGGAGGCGGTGATGACGCCATCACGGCGCTGCTTCCAGAGTTGGAGCCCATACACTCCGCCTGCTTTCCGCCTCCGCAGGTGACGCACTCTGGCACACAGGCCGCCGGCCTGCTATTGCGCGATGCGTTAATGCTGAAGTTACGGGCTGGCGCAGGCCCATTCCGCAGCTTTGGTAATATCGCAATCGAGCCCCGCGCCTATCAGCTGGTTCCCCTCATGATGGCGCTAAAACTGGAAACCATTCGTCTGTTAATCGCGGATGACGTAGGCGTTGGCAAAACCATAGAGGCGAGCCTGATTGTCCGTGAAATGCTGGACCGGGCGGAAATAAACAGATTTACCGTGCTATGTCCGCCCCATTTGTGCGAGCAATGGCATGAAGAGCTGAAAGAACGTTTCCATCTGGACGCCACTATCGTGCGCTCTACCACCGCGGCGCGCCTGGAGAGAGGTCTACTACAGGACCGTTCAATATTTACAGAGCATCCTTTTACGATTGTGTCCCTGGATTACATCAAGAATAAAACCCGCCGCGACGCCTTCCTGCTTCATTGCCCCGAGTTCGTCATTGTGGATGAAGCTCATACCTGCGCCAGAACTGGTATGGGTCCTCATTTACGTTATGGACTATTAAAAGACCTCGCAGCGAAGGAATCCAGACACATGGTGTTGCTGACAGCGACGCCGCACAGTGGCGACGAAGAAGCGTTTTATAACCTGCTCTCATTGTTGAGGCCTGAGTTCGTCGATCTGAAAACCATAGACAATGCGGCGCATCCTCTTCGCCAGACGCTGGCCAACCATTTTGTGCAACGGCGCCGGCAGGATATTGGTGAGTGGAAAGAAGGCAACCTGTTCCCTGACAGACTGACCGGTGAAGCGACTTACAAGCTGACGGGAGAATGGAACGCCATTTTCCATGATGTGCTTGAATACGCGCGCGAGTTGGTCAGTAGAGAGTCGGAAGGAACCTTCAAGGCTCGAATGAACTGGTGGGCGGCACTGGCGCTCCTCCGCTGTATCTCTTCATCGCCTCAAGCGGCGATACGCGCGCTCAATACACGCCTCGACAACACCCTCTCCCCCGATGGCAAATCGCCTGAGGAGGAAGACCAACGATGTCACCTTGACGCCTTGAACGAGCAAGGCGCTATTAGCGTATTGGATGGAACTGATGACAACCTGACGTTGGATGATGTCGAGCCCGGCGCAGCCCAGGAGGAAGATGTTGAAATACTGAAGCGCTTGATTGAGCGCGCCAAGCATCTGAAAAGCGGCAACGACCCTAAACTGCAAACCTTAAAACAGATTATCAAACCCGTATTGGATGAGGGGTATAACCCCGTTATCTTCTGCCGTTATATCGCCACAGCGGAATACCTGGCGGACGAGCTGAACTCCGCTTTTCCCCAACGGGAGGTCATTCATGTCACCGGCGATTTAACGCCGACAGAGCGACTTGAGCGCATTGAGCAACTTAAGGACAGCGACAAGGCTCCATTACTGGTCGCAACAGATTGCTTATCAGAGGGTGTGAACCTGCAAGAGCAGTTCAATGCCGTTATTCATTATGACTTGAGCTGGAACCCGACCCGTCATGAACAGCGTGAAGGCCGGGTTGATCGCTTCGGGCAAAAGGCTAAAACCGTTAAGGCGCTCATGTACTACGGCGAAGAAAATCCTGTGGACGGGGCTGTTCTACAGGTCATCCTCAGAAAAGCGGAAAGTATTCGCAAAGCCCTTGGCGTTACCGTTCCCATGCCCGAAGAAGGAGACCGCGCAGAACAAGCCCTGATGAAAGCCGTACTCCTGCGCAGCGGGAACTATATTGGCAGTAAAGGCATGGACGACCTGTTCGCCCAGGACGCAGACCTCCAGGCATTGGACGCCAAATGGGATTCAGCCCGCGAAAAAGCCAGACGACACCGCACCTTGTTTGCGCAAAACCGGTTAAAACCGGAAGACGTCCTGCCGGAATGGGAAAAGGCCTTTGCCGTGCTGGGAACAGAGGAAGACGTAAAGCGTTTTGTTTTAAACGCCTGCGAGCGCCTGGGCGCACCGTTGAGAAGTCTGAAGCATGGTGGCTATCAAGCCCCATTACCCCATTTCGGCGAAAAGCATCCCGGCCTTCGTGACCGCCTGGATGCCGCCGGCTTACTCACTCTAAAGCATATCGATTTCTACTATCCCTGCGCCCTCAAAGCGGAGTTTATACATCGCACCCACCCTCTGGTCTCACACTTGGCGGACTACCTGGCGGAGCTGGCGATGAGCGGCGAAGACACCGATCTGATCGCCAGAGCCGGCGCTCTGTACACGAAGGAAGTAGAAACGCGCACAGTCATCTATTTGCTGCGCATTCGATCGCGGTTGATTCTCAAAAGAACCTTGCATGAATGTGACCTGCTGGCGGAGGAAGCGCTGGCCATCGCCATCAATGCCGATAATGAGGCTTCGGTCATGCCGAAAGATCAGGCCTTAAAGCTGATGCAGGCGACCGTGAGCAAGAATATGTGTAAAGAGGCTAAAGAGCGCGAATTGGCTGAGGAACTCAGCCAACTGGAAGAAAAGCAGCCAATGTTTAGAAGCCTGGCGGAAGCGCAGGCCAAACAGTTATTAGCGGATCATCGCCGCACCCGCGAGGCGGCGCAAGCCAAAGGCAGCTATGAAGTAAAACCACAATTTCCTGTGGATGTGTTGGGCGTGTACGTGCTGATTCCGGACCTAAAACTTTTCTAAGCTCCGGATACAGGCCCTCACCTCAAGTTATCTGAAGTCGACTTCGGTCAATCGCAGTAGGAGGGATGAACATGGCGTTAAAAAGGCAGATCGAGCAGCCCTTTGAATCAACACATGTCATTGGCGGGTTATTGAGTACGGAGCTTTTAACCCGCTTGCGAGAGACCGGACGCAACGCCCTGCCAGGGCGCTCCGAGGCGGAATACGGCATTCCCAAAGGCCTGAAGTTCAATGAAGAACTGGGGCGCTATTGGCGTATTGCACAGTCTTTATGGCAGAACTATCGGGAACTGGCCCAGCGTCAGGATTACGCTGATCATGAAAGCCAGAAAAGGTTAGCTCTTGAAGAATGGATGCTTCCCCTGCTGCAGCACGTCTTCTGTTATCGCCCTGAACCAACCGACCCGATAACTATCGGAGAACGTTATTTCCCCATCACTCATTTTGCTAACGAGCACACCCTTCCCTTTGTGTTATGCGGTGCGGACCAGGATCTGGATAAATCTGATGCGGAGTTTGGCCAAAAAGACAAAAAAGGCGATAAGAGGCGTTCCCCGACCGCCTTGGCGCAGGAGTACCTGAATGCAGAAGAGCAATGCCTGTGGGCGATAGTATCCAATGGGTTCTATCTTCGCTTACTGCGCGATAATCCTGCGATCACCCGCCCTGCTTATATCGAAGTCGACTTTGCCCGCATATTCGACGAGGAAGACTATGCGGAATTCACCATCGTCTGGCTCTTGCTGCACCAGTCTCGCACCAGGCCACTGACATCAAAAAATGTCTCCGTTCTATCCGTGGAGCATTGCTGGTTGGAGAAGTGGCGCGAGAAAGGCAAAGAAGAAGGAGAAAGAGCCAAAGAGTCTCTTCGCTATGGCGTGGAGCATGCCATGGAGTCTCTGGGAACGGGCTTTCTGTCACACTCCAAAAATCAACGTTTACGTGATTTATTCACCAACGGGGAACTTGACGAAAAAGGCTTCCATAATCAGATACAACGCCTGGTGTATCGGTTTCTGTTTCTGCTGGTTGCGGAAGACAGAGACATCGCCCTGTTGCCGCAGTTTTATCAACAGCAGGACTATCGCGGCGCCCGAGAGCTGTATCAAAAATGGTACAGCGTGAGCCACTTCAGGAAACAAGCGCGCCTGCGCTCATGCCGGGATTCATACGGCGATGCATGGCGGCAACTGCTGGTCACTTTCAAAGGCTTTGCCGTGGGGCAACCTCTGCTGGCGCAGCCTGCGCTGGGCGGTATTTTCGCGCTCGATCAGTGTCCTGACTTGGACCAGTGCGAGCTTGAAAACAAATACCTGTATGAGGCGTTATTCAATCTCTGCTTTTTTGTACAAAACGACGTGTTACGGCCGGTTAATTACCGGGATATTAATACCACCGAATTTGGTTCGGTGTATGAATCTCTGCTAGAGCTGACACCGCAGATTAAGGTGAATGGCGCCTGGCGGTTTGGTTTTATTAACGACCCTAACACACGTAAGTCATTGGGAACCTACTACACACCAGACAGTCTGGTGCAAGAACTGATCAAGTCCGCTCTTAATCCTGTCATTGAAAACCGTTTAAAAGAAAGTCCAGAAAATCCAAAAGCGGCAATCCTCAAGATCACAGTGTGTGACCCTGCATGCGGCTCAGGCCACTGTCTCATTGCGGCTGCCCAACGTTTAGCCACCGAGTTAGTTCGTTTGGAATCAAGCCTGAGCTATCGCCAAGCCATGCGCGAGGTTGTGCAAAAATGTATCTATGGTGTGGATATCAATGAAATGGCGATCGAGCTTTGCAAAATCGCCTTATGGTTGGAATCGGTGGAGCCTGGCAAGCCATTAAGTTTCCTCAATGCTCACATCAAATGGGGCAACTCACTGGTAGGCCTTCATGATCCCGCACTGATTGAAAATGGGATACCTGACGACGCGTTTAAAGCGCTGACTGGCGATGACAAAGGTATCTGTTCGGACTTGCGAAAAGCGAATAAAAAAACAGGAAAGAAAATTGCGCTATCTCTCAGAACTATTGTTCAGGCTTTTCATGAAATCGAAGGACTGCATGAGAGAACACTGGAAGAAGTATCGGCTAAACAACGGGCTTATGACGCGTTCAAAGAGAGACAGGAGTATTGTCAAGAGCGACTGAAGGAAGATGCCTTCACTGCCGCCTTCTTCGCCCCCAAAACAAGGCAAACCAAAAACACCGTTCCTACCAATGACACCCTGCATTTGCTTGCCCACGGTGAGAGCGTATCTGACGAAATCGTACAATCAATACGCAAACTGGCGAATCAACATAAGTTCTTCCATTGGCCTCTAAAGTTTCCTCACATCTTTGAGAGCAAAGAGGATGGCGAATGTGGTTTTGACGTGATGCTGGGAAACGTCCCATGGGAACGCATCAAGCTTCAGGAGAAAGAGTTCTTTGCGGCGAGAAGTGAGGATATCGCCAACGCACCCAATACTGCGGCGCGCGCTCGTTTAATTAATGCATTATCAGAGAGCGCTTTCCCTGCTGACCTACGGTTGTATCAGGAGTTTCAGGTAGCCAAACGGGATGCGGAGGGCTCCAGCGCCTTTATTCGTCTGTCTGGAAGATACCCATTAACCGGCCGTGGTGATGTTAACCTTTATGCTGCGTTTGCAGAACACAATGCAAAATCAATCAGGTCAGGTGGTCGAGTTGGATTTATTTGTCCAACGGGAATAGTAACTGATGACTCAACCAAGCACTTTTTCTCATGGTTGAATAAAGACCACCGTTTGTTTAGCGTTTTTGACTTTGAAAATCGGGAAAAAATATTTGCTGACGTAGACTCTCGTATGAAGTTCTGCCTACTCACTATTGGAAAGGATATTCCACAAGCCACACTGGCTTTCTATCTCACTCAAACCACACAGCTTGCCGATGGAAACCGAAGCTTTTCATTGGATAGCAAGGATTTCGCTTTAATAAACCCAAACACAAATACTTGCCCAGTATTTCGTTCCAATAAAGACGCGGAGTTAACTAAGAAGATTTATTCAAATGCACCGATCCTGATTAAGGAAGCGAGGGCTAATTCTCCAGAGATAAACCCTTGGGGAATAAAGTTCCAGGCCATGTTCCATATGTCGGCTGATAGCGGTTTATTCATTGACTGTATGCACAGAAATGAAAACGGCGACGCTCCTCTTCTCCCCCTCTACGAAGCCAAAATGGTTCACCACTACGACCACCGCTGGGCTACCTACGAAATAGACGGCAAGACGAGCCGCGACTGCACTCTCGCGGAAAAACAAAACCCCAACTACCACAGCCTGCCTCGCTATTGGGTAGCGGAAAATGAAGTCACACTCCGCACAACCCGAGCGCCAAAAGCCGTTCTGGATGCGATTAAAAAGCAAGACACAGAAAAGCTGGATCACAATCTCAGACTATGGGCAGCTGGCTCATACATCGAAACCCATCCTGACGGAATAGACAGCGCGATTGTTAGAGGTCTTCTGCAAGACGCCCGATCCAGTGGTGACAATGACTTGTATGACGACACTTATGATCACCGCGCTATAAACACTGCCTGCTTGTTAGCGAAAGAGTCCATGTTGAACGATCAGGAAGTTGACCAGCTCCTCGCCAATCTAAACCGCTCACAAGACCCGTTTTCATTCATCTGGCCACTGCTGGAAGCCCGCCGGCCAAAATACCTGCTGGGTTGGCGGGATATTACAAATGCTACGAATGAGCGCACTGTGATTGCCGGAGTGATTCCGTTGAGTGCTGTGGGAGATACATTTTTGCTGATGTATCCAGAAGTTGATGATAAACAGAAGATTGCTTGTCTACTGGCTGATCAAACCTCTCTACCCCATGATTTCATAGCCAGGCAAAAAATTGGCGGCACTCATCTCAAATACAATATGAAAAAGCAGATCGTGACTCTGCCGCCAGATCGATATGATAGAGATGATATCGACTACATAAGGCCCCGTGTATTAGAACTCGTTTATACAGCATACGATCTAAAGCCATTTGCTGAAGACTTGGGCTACAACGGCCCTCCTTTCAAATTCGATCCAGAACGCCGCCACCTCCTCAAAAGCGAGCTGGACGCCTACTACGCCAAACTCTACGGCCTTACCCGCGACGAACTACGCTACATCCTCGACCCGACAGACGTCATGGGCGAAGACTACCCTTCCGAAACATTCCGGGTACTGAAAAAGAATGAGATGAAAGCGTTTGGTGAATACCGCACCCGGCGGTTGGTGTTGGAGGCTTGGGATCGGCTTAGTAAGAAAAGCTGAAAAGGATACTCATGCTTCCGCCGTCTCCCTTAAACGAAACGGCTCGACAATGAACTGCGCCGCATTGCTGACAATCGCGGTCCCCTTAAATTAATCATCCCTGCATCATTTTTTACTATGAGCCCCAAATTTTATTGCATAGAGTCCAAACAGTAAGGTAGGTTACTGTATAAGAAATCGCAGAGACTCATTCATGAAAACACTTGGAGAAATCGCTCGTCTCCGGTCAGGTCAGGTATTTAGCTCCGGTCTGATCGATGATCCTGAAGGGACCTATTTTGTCGCTAATAGCAAAGCTATAGAGAATTACTCTCTGGAAAAAAGCAAGCTAGTTCGCCAACCCTGGAATAAAGTACAAGAATCTAAACTAGTTCACCCAAACGACATACTTTTTTGCGCAAAAAGCACTCAAAACCGTGCACTTGTTTTTGATCTAGTAGATGAAAATGTAGTCGCGTCATCATTCTTTCATATACTCACTGTTAAAAGAGAATATGTGCTCCCTCGATATTTAGCATGGTTTATTAATCACCCAGACACTCAGAAAAGGCTTAGCGACTTCGCTCGCGGAGCAACTGTAAAGTTCATTTCTTTAACTTCGCTTAAAGACTTCTCGATTGCAGTCCCTTCTCTAGATATTCAAGAGAAAATCATAGTGGCTGCTGACTTAGCGGAAAAAGAACAGAAAATACTAAATAATATTCTGATAAAAAAGCGTAGCTATATAGATGCGAAATTACTTTCTGCAGCGCTAAATGGAGTAATATCATGACCAAAGATAAACTCCAGAAAATAGCTAGTAGCCTGACTCAAGTCCACCTTCCATCATTATCTACTGACTATGGTATAGATACAGCCATAAACTTATTAATGGGAGTACTATTTGCAGGACTAAATTCTGCAGACCCTAAGAAAGACATATGCAGCACTCTCCCCGCCATTGAATGGCTTAAAGCTTCACTTTCTAAGCTTGAAGGTAGTAATAAAGAAGAATTAAATGGAATTTCCGAATTAATACGCAAAGAAACCATTGAGAAAAGCAAGTCATCAGCGACATTAGAGAACATCAAGAGCATCATACTGAATGAAGTCAAAACTCTTAATCAAAATTGCGATAATGAAGTAATTGTCAGTCTATTTGACGAAGTAGCAGATGTAATATTCCATACATATGGCCAAGCTTATGGGCTCGGTTACTATACGCCCAAGAATGTCGTTTCCATGCTTAGCCAAATAGCAAAAATAAAGCCCGAAGATACTATATCCGACCCCATAATTGGCCCTATGGCGAATAGCCTTGCCTTTGCTAAAGAAATTAACAGAAGCAACAACCTCCACGGCATTTCTCATGGAAGAGACAACATTCTTCTCAGTAGAATGAACTTATTTATGCATAACAAGAATGCATTGATAGAAAGTACCGAAGAACACGCCAATCTCGCATCCGATTTAAAAGAAAACTTTAACATTGTGTTAAGTAACCCCCCATTTTCCTACAAAAATTGGATGGAACGCACAAATATTCCATTGTCAAAAGAGTACTTCCCTTGGGGCGTCCCCCCAAATAGTAATGGGGACTTTGCATTTATTTCAATTTCACTATCACTTTTAAAACCAGGAGGACGTGCGGCGTTAGTAGTTCCAGAAGGAGTTTTATTTAGAGGGGGGGCAGAAGGAGAAATTAGAAAAAAACTCCTCGAAGAGGGCCATATTAGTCTGGTTATTTCCCTACCAAATAAAATATTTCCACGCGTTGAGGTATCTACTGCAGTCATACTTTTTGACAAAACTGGAGGCCCCAATAGACCTGTGCATTTTATCGATGCTGAATCGAAGCTCAGCACACGTCGCGGAGAACTATCAGAAAAAGACGTGAGATGGATAGTTTCCTGCGCGTTAAGCGGCGTAGTAAATGAGCACTCAAGGCTCGTACCTTACAGTGAAATACAAGAAAAAAAGTTTAACTTGATTCCCCGAAATCACATCACATCCATCACGACAAAAAATATTGGAGATGTCGAAGTTCTATTATCAGAGATTTCAAACTTAGAGACCAGAAAGTCAGAAATTAATTCTGAATTGGTCAAAGCCTTAAATAGCTTAGGAGTGAAATATTAATATGAATGAAATAGCTCACACTTATTTAGAAATAGTCGCTAGCTTACAGACCCTTTTTCAAGGGAATGAGGCAGCTACAATTATCGTTTCTCTATCGATATTCGTTCTATCTCTCGGCGTATCTATAAAGCTCATGGGGAGCAGAAAATAGATTTATTGAATATAGCACTAGCACTTAAAATAAGTGAATATTAATATGTTAGCTAAGCGGCACAGCATTTCGTCGCTTTCTTTAGCTTCATATTTAGTAGCCTATTTTAATTAAATATCCTAGGCAATTATCAAAATACCTGTTGATTTAACCAGCATTCCAGTTAATGATAGGAGGGTATTTCCCTCGTTAGAAACCGACCGTTTCCAAAGGAAAATATAACTAAATATCTCGATTTAAATATATGAATTGAAGCGCTACCCCTGAGTGCTCGCAACACCCAGAGGCAGCTAACCACAAAAGACTTTCAAGGAGTCAATCATGGCTAAGCCGCATGATAAGCCAGAGCGTCGCTCGGCTAAAGGAAAATCTGCCCTTCCCCATCAGCGCCGTCTCAAGGTCCGCAAGGGTTATTACGATTATCATCTCTCTTCCAGCCGTTATGATTATGGCGGTTTCAAACCCGTTCCCTGGATGTTGATTAAGGGTTATTGGCTGGAGCAAGCCGGGTTTGGGGTGGATACGGAAGTTGAAGTGAGCGTCAGTGAGGGCAGGATTGTTTTCACCGCTGGGGCTGGTTAGTGGTTTTGGATTAGCGCTCTGGGAGGCCCTTCGACAGGCTCAGGGCGAACGGTGGATGGAGTCGCGCGTTTGAGTGAGGGGTATCCTGGCGCACTATTAAAGGTGGAAAATGCATGATTAAACGTGAAGTATTGATGCCAATTGAGCTTATAGAAGATATTGCTCGAATTGTGCACGAGGAAGGTTATGTTGCTTTAAAAGACGCTTTTCCTGGCCTTGATACTAAGCCACCCATATTTCTTAGCGACGAGGAGGCTGAGGCGCTAATTGATTTGGCGGTTATTGAAAAGAAGAAAGCCAGGCTTATGTTCCCTTACTATGATGATGAGCACCCGCTCTTCAATGAGGAACATGAAAAAGGGTTCGATGACATACAAATGGGAATATATGAGAAAACCATATATTACGTCGAATCCGCTTTTAAAAAGGGTCGATTCGATCATCTGATTTGATAGACGTTAAACTGTAGAAGTTCATATCTGATCTGACAGTAACCGGTTTCTTAGGAGGTGTCTGTCAGGTCAGATCTGAACTTCTACAATTAATAACATCTTTCAGACTATATATGCTCATGATATTCGAGAATTTAGCGCCCGACTAAGCCGCCACCTGTAGTTGGCTTGAGTTATTTGCCTATATTTGAAATGTGTTTACTAGCAAGCTCTGAAACCCCATCAAAGGACAAGTGCGAAAACCGCTGAAGGTTGCCACCCATTCCACGTGAAGCCTGCCACCCGGACCGGAGCAAAGCTGCCACCCATCGGAGCGTAGCTACGCGGGGTTTCTCTTCTTACTCCGAAGTCTCGGCACCCGTCAACTTTGCCTGCTGTTTCCGCATGAACTCGCCCCTGAGATTGATCTTGTAGGCGTTGTGAACCAGACGATCCAGAATGGCATCTGCGAGGGTCGCGTCACCGATCAGTCCGTGCCATTCCTCAATGGGTAATTGGCTAGTGTAGTTAGCACGCCCTATCTAAGTGTTTGCTTTCCACAGTCAGAAAGCCCAAGTCCAAAACAGATCCAAAAAGCTGACACGTCCCTTTAATCAGGGCAGACACAAGGAATAAGTTTTGTGTAGAATCCGCCCGCCGAATTAGGGATGTAAAGTAAATGAAACTCAACGCCGTTCCAGTGCTGGAAACAACCTTTGAATCGCTTAAAGCTTCAAAAGACGCCTATTTTTATGAAGTGGTCTTTTACATAGCCGAGGACTATACCGACAACTATCTTTTTAGCCCTGCAGACTTACCGATTCAACTATATGGGACCATGCTCTTTGGTATGGCTAGTGAAGGGTTTAAAGGCGCGTATACCTGTTACACGCCATACAATGGATCAACCCTCAATATCAAGCATCTCATCAGGTTCATCGAATATATAGACGAGCCTGAGTTGCTCGCGGCTTTAAAGCACAGTGAAAGAAAGTTAGAGCAATTTAATCAGAGTGATATCGCGTCACATGACCGCGCCATAATTGATAATAAAAAAATTGAGGACGCCATCCACGCTATCGTCTGGGACAATAAGGTGTGCGAATTAATTTGCAGTGAACGTCTATCTCAGAAGGTACAGGAACTGTTTTGGAAAAATCCGCCTCTATTTATCAGTAGCCAGCAACAACTTAACGATTGGCTGATCGAACAGATAGATGCTATCCCCAATTACTGGGAGCGTATTAAAAGCAGCGGCTCCATTTATGCGGAAGTTAAAGAACTTCTCCATGCGGCCAACGAACGCTATATGAGTTACAGCTCAATCTACTACAGCGATGGACCATTTAGACTATTAAAGGTTCAAACGACCAAAGGGATGCGCTTTGTGGCATGTTACAAGGATGCGTTGGAGCTGAGAGACCTTCAAACTGGCCAACAGCTTGCGTGGATAGACAAGCCTGAACTCCGGTCAAATGTGGGTGCGCAGCACCGCATTTCATACGAAGAAGCCAAATTATGGCGCTACGATACGAAAGAAAACAGAGTCATATTGCCTCCCTCTATTCAAAAACAAGCAGCGCCCGGACAATCAGCAAAACCTAATACACCAAAGGGCTTTAAAGGCGACTCATTACAGTCCTACTATGAGCACCTTGAGAAAGACCAGGAATTTATGGAGCGTTTTGATAGCGACGGCGCGTTAGCTCGGCGTTACCTGTCGTTGCGCGGCGGAAAGACTATCCTGTTTGCAAACTTTGCCAGGCCGATAGATAGAGACCTGGAGGGAATGCTGGAAAAAAATCCCGACTTGACTTCCAATATTGAGGTTCAGGCGCTTCTATCTGAAGTTATCGAGATCATACAAGCTTACGCCAAGCGACGCGAAGGGGCTAAACAAGACCTCACCGCAAAGGAGCTCCATGCGTTTTTGAAATTCTCCAACTACAAACACCATTTGGACAAGTTTGAGTGGTTTCTGTTTACCAATAAGAAGCAGCTCTCCCCTCCTAAGCAAGCTCCATTAACGAGAAAAGACAGGTTAAAGCAACACTATCGCTCTTGGTATGACCACGTACTGAATACACTCCTTCCCTTTCGAGTGTTTGGCATCGATAAATCGACACCAGCGCGGGAGTTTGCCGCCGATATCGCTGAACGTAAATTGATCGACAGAAGCTACTTGAGGATGATTGACGCAGCCATCAATGAGCTTGAACGTCAAAAACCAGGGAAGTCGCCAACTCTCGGTCAAGTGGGAGATGTTTTCACTAACTCAAATCTTGATATCAGTGAAAAGCAATTCTACCAATCATTGCGCCCAATTCAGGCTATTAATGAAGTGCTTGCCGTGCTCCTTATTTCGATTATTGCGGCTATCCTTCTATGCCTATGGAGAATCCCACCCCTTTTGTGCTTAACGCAGGCTGCAATATTCACTGTCGTCGGCGTACTTATTATGCAATTGTACTTTGAAATTTGGCGACTATTCGGTAAGTTCGAGTTTGTACGAAAACATGCGAGCGACATACTATTCATTTGCATTCTCATATGCTTTTATCAAATCTCCAAGGCCGTCGATTTTGATCCTTACCTTAAACTTCATCTATCAGCAATGTCGTTAATTGGGTTTGGCGCTGTTGTTTCTCTCCAGATCACCGTCATTAAAAGGTTCCTACCTGGGAAATACCCTTTATAGCCGCTTCCATTGCCAGATAGATTGAAGCAAAGTTGATTATAGGGCCTGCAAGAGTGAGCAGGCCTATAGATCAACTATCGCCGTCCACCAGCGTCTAAGCAAATATGCTCCGCGACCTCTTCTTGAGCAATGTCCGTAGCATGTTGTAAAAGCTTGGGTTTGGGGTGGACACGGAAGTTGAAGTCGGGATCGTTTTCACCGCTGGAGCTGGTTAGTGGTTTTGGATTAGCGCTCTGGGAGGCCCTTCGACAAGCTCAGGGCGAACGGTGGATGGAGTGGAGCCCATTTGTGGCCGAGTGAGTGCTGCGAGCCACAAGAGGGTGGGTCCGTTGCTGCTACTTATTATGCTCAATAATTGTGACGTTAAAGCCCTCTTCAGGAGAAGGCTCGACGAAATATTTGTTTATTTGCACAAACATTTCCTCAGTATCCGTTGCGGCTCGTTCCGGTTGCTCGATGCGTCTTTTGGCTATTTGATTCAAACAAATTTCGTTGGGCGCTTTTATGTATATTAGCTCGTGATCAGCGCCAATTCCGGTGAATATGCTTTTTAGCCAACCTCTTTGCCCGATTGTATTAGCAGGAAAATCCATCACGACATCAGAGCCCGTATTGAGCACATCTTGCACAAGCGATTTAACCAACGGCTTTATCATATTTGAATACTTTACATAGTCTTCAACACTACGAATTTGCGCGGGATATAGAGATTCAAGCCATATATCTTCCGAGAGCAGAACCGCCCCCCTCTCTTTTGCCAGTTCTTTGGATTTAGTCGTTTTCCCAGCGCCCATTTTTCCACACAAAAGCACCAACATTCGGCTCTACCTACTACTTGATTTTTCTATACTTGCATTTGTAGCCACATCGCCAGAAGCATCCAGGTGTATGCGACATTAGGAAACCGCATATACGCGTTTTTCAGTTTAGAAACTTCGAGGACGACCCCTTGCACGCAGCAATAGACCTGTACTGAGCAGGCTAAACTATGCTCATTCTTTTTACATCGATTAATGAGCTGTCGGAATGAGCTTCCCATTTGTCGAATTCTTCTATGCCGCTATCTTTTATAAGCTGGCGTTCTTTTTCTGTGATCGGAACCAGCCAAATTAAGTCAACAACCTGATCTCCAACTTTAAAGCTGGACATATCCTCTGGTTCACCACGGGGCTCATCAAATAAAACAGC
The DNA here is from genome assembly GCF_029813005.1 of Hahella sp. CR1. Classification (NCBI taxonomy): domain Bacteria; kingdom Pseudomonadati; phylum Pseudomonadota; class Gammaproteobacteria; order Oceanospirillales; family Hahellaceae; genus Hahella; species Hahella sp. CR1. The sequence continues at coordinate 32,619 of NZ_JAPELK010000024.1, read as the reverse complement.
CTTCGTTGTCCATGAAGCTGGCGCCAATGACGTTTCAGGAATTGTGTTTCCTACCTTAACTTCAACATCAGGGCGCAACGAATACGCCATAATATCAAGCAGATAGTTGACTACCTCTGAGGTTTCCTCTTTTTCCCATTCTGCTGGGAGAGATAGCAGAAACTCCCAGTTGGCCAAGCTCCCGCCTTCAAGCACCTGACCGGAAATCCCGATTGTCGCTAAACGGTATACGCCGTCTTCTTTCGAAGAAAACTCATAGACTTCAACGTCAACTTGACTGTTTTTATTCGAACACAATGTACGAGAGATGGGCTGCCCCCAATGAGAAATATAATCATGGAGGATGACAGTCCGTCTAATATCGTTAACTAATCTTCTTTCATCGTCGCCTAGCATCGTTTCAACCACCGCTACATGCGTCCTTTAACAGTATTCCCTTCCAGAGAAGGATTAAGTATGTCTTTTACTCCAGTCGGGATCGAGGCTCTGGCTATGTCTCTATTACCAACCACGCTTGCCAATTCGAGAAGCTTCCCACTATTGCGCGCCCTTCAACGCCCGTTCAAACGCACCGGAAACCAACTGAACCAGTTCCGTATGAATCGCAGGCCGTGAGCGCCCGCCACCGTCGGAGCATATGGGTTCTCCTATCAGTTCTTCTTCGGCGATGTCCGCCGCATGAGGTTTGCATTCGCCAAACAGGCTGTAGTGACTGGCGTCGCTGATCAGTGTGTAGATGGCGTCAGGGATGGCCTTGGCTATGTCAGAAGCCAACGCTGTTTGCGGGATCTTTCCTGGTGGTCCCAGATTCACCAGTGCGACGGGGGTCGTTATGTCTTTGAAAGAGTCGCCTGCAATAACGTCTATGGGCACGGGGTCGATAGCCATTGCGAAGCGAATACGTTGATTACGATAGTCACGGCCTGCTGGCTGAAGGTCCATTGTGTGTAGATCCACGCCGCTTTTCCTTACCCACTCACACAGGGACGCATTACGCTGGTCGGTATCACAGTATGACGCAAGTAGTTCAGGATCGAGGCGGGCTCCAGCCATCAGCAAGGCCGTGCCGCCCCCCATGGAAAGCCCGAGAACGCCAACCCTGTCGAAGCGTGAATATTCGCGGAAAAACGCATCCGTCTGCATCGCATTAAGGGCGTCAGTCAGATCAACGGGCCGCAACCAGAGCTTCATCGTTTCTGCAGCCGATCTATTCGGCCCTGTGTTACCGGGATGAGTCGGCGCGACGACGATAAATCCCCGCTGCGCCAAAGGCGTCGCCATCCAGCTCATGGCCTGCGCACTTCCGCCCAGACCTGCGCCATGGGAAAGCATGATAAGCGGAAATTTTCCGGTAGCCATAGGTGCGTTAAGCGCGGCGGGAACGCCAGAGAAGAAAATACTGTCGCCCAATAACACCGGCTCACCGCCCTCGGTCGCCGGATACCATACCGTCACATCAAGATCGCCAGCGCGCGGCTCCGACGCCACACTGAGATGCCGCACGCCCACATGATCCGCCGCCATCACAGTACAGCCCGACGCCATACCCAACATTAGGATCAACCAGTAAATAAACCTGCTAAATACCGCCATTAGCCTCTCCATATTTGTTCTGTTTAGAGGGTTGCTGACGACAACCCCGAAGACGGCTATTTAAGCGAAAAAGCCCGTACGGTAAGACCTTGATCGTGTTTTAGGACGTGCTGCTGGAATAATTTCCCAGGGAGAATGTACTTTGAAAATACATGAAAACCACTCCCAGGTGATAATGGCGCGTGGATGCTAAAACGGAAAGACGATAAACAACACCACTGGTTCAGCGAACAACCTGATGCTCGATCTCATCTAGAGATTCATACTCATGCCTACGAAAAGTGGCTTGATAAGAAGTTAAATAGTCTTCGAAGTGAAAAAACTTTTAGAGCCAAGCTTCGAGAAATCGGCTTTTTATTGGAATCTCAACCCGAAAACTTCGCAGTAGCCTTTTAATGAGTTGGTTCATGAACACTTTTTTCATCGACGACGACGGATATGAATTTCAACAGATTCTGCTAACACAATTTGATTTAAAGCAGCACGCGCCTGCGGACATACCCCGCCACGAGCTTTATCTCTTCTCAGATTCGAACCTGAAAATGTCTGGCTGGTGGAAGCCGTTAGAAACCGCCTTTGAACCAGTTGAAGATTATCCTGATGGCGAGATACCTGATTTATCCAAATGGGTTGGCGCTTCAATAGTCCTTTCTCCAAGAGCGTTTGAGGCTTTAGGAAAGAAGCTTGAAAGGTGTGGTGAACTCCTTCCGTTGAAAATCGGTGACTCGACTTATTATTTATTTAACTGTTTAACCGAAGGACGAATCGACGAGATTAACAGCAAGCCCCATAAGTTAGGAGAGGAGCCCTCGGAACCTTTCACGGTAGCCTTCAATTCAGAGGACGTGAGGGACAAATTGGTGTTCAAAACCAAGTATGACAACTGCTCAAGCCTTTATTGCACTGAAGAACTTAAGCAGTTGGTTGAAAACCATGAGTTGACAGGCGTGAGCTTCATCAGCACGAATGAGGCTCAAGGCTAGCTAAGGCACGAAAGTGCCCAGAGGCTTCCACTTGCCAGTTTTCCGGTAAGGTGCGGGTGGCGACGAACATGTGAATGTCGCCGCTTCAGCATCCAGCAGGCCGAGGAATCACCAAACGCGCAATTTGGCGACCAGTCCATGGGCAGAGGGGGATCGTTTTCACGACTGAGGGTGTTAGTGGGTTTAGGTTAGCGCTCTGGGAAGCCCTTCGACAAGCTCAGGGCGAACGGAGGAGTGGCGCGATGACGTTTTGGTCTGCGCGCCCTATTCTTATTTTTGCTGAGCTTGTTGGCGCCCCGATCAAATCTCAAGTCAAGCAGACATAGGGTTCCAACACGACATGCCCAATCTGAAATATGCCAGCTAATGGCTCAAAACCCTGATTATGTTTGAAGGCGTGTGCTTTTCCGGAACTATGTGAAGATGTATGCAGCACCCTCTCAAATTGAATAAGCTAGTTATTTCGATTTACGAAACGCCTCTTAGATGAGTTTCGGCATTGGTCATGTTGGAAGGCGCTGCGCTTTTCCAACCTACTTGAGATACGAGAGGATTTTTCCGCATTTTGTAAACGCTCCAAGATTCCCTCCATGGGCCAGGGAAAGGCCCTGAGGCTTCCGCCCCAAGGCCAAAATCAAATCAGCGTTCGCCACCTCCTTCGTTCATTTCCGTCAGCAGTTTATTTAACAGCGGTCCCAATGTTTCCAATGTCTCCGGGGAGATAATGTCTTCATGGGTGCATTGGATATCGTGCCGGGTCATGCCGCGGATGTAGGGTTCCCAGCTGCCTTCCACTTGCCAGCCTTCCGGCAGGGATTCCGTTGCGACGAAGATATGGATGTCGCCGTCATAATACGGCGTGCGGGCGGTGGAGAGGAGTCGCACGGAATCGTCGTAGTTGGCGACAATTTGCGTGAACATATCTTCTTTTTCCCGCTCGATGAATTCATCTACCGCATACTCGGCGTCGACCATAAATTGCTCCCTTTGTTTGGCTACTTCCGCTTGCGCCTCTTCTTCAGTGGAGCCGCTCCAGTCCTGCCCTTCAGGCGGGTAGGCGTCTATCAGCCCCAGAAACGCGATCTTTTCGCCTCGCGCACTCAACATCGCCGCCAGTCCTTGCGCGATGGTTCCGCCCAACGAGTACCCCATAATGTGATAGGGCCCTTTGGGTTGAATACTGAGCAGGTTATGCAGATGATGTTCGCATGCATCCTCGATGTTCCCGCTCACTGCAATCGCGCCATCCGGACGCGGGGATTGCAGGCCGACCAGTGGCATATGAGCAGGCAGATAACGCGTCAATGCGCTGTATTGCCAAGCGAACCCCGAAGCCTGGTGAATGCAGAACAGAGGCGCCCCGCGTCCGGAACGAAGGGGAAGAATTTGACCGAAGCCGGCATTGTCGGACGCCGATTCACTTCCCGCATCCGCCAGCGCCGCAGCCAGGGCCTCCACCGTCGACGACGCCATGATGACACCCACCGAGACAGGACGCCCCAGCATCTTGCGCAAATCCGCCGCCAAGGTCATCGCCAGCAATGAGTGTCCGCCTAGAGTGAAGAAATCATCCTCCGCATTGACCGTCGACAACTTCAATATGCGCCGAAACCCGTCGGCGATCTGCGCCTCCAATCCCGGCCTGGGCGCCCTGCCCTGAGTCTCACTCTTCACCGTAGAGGGTTCCGGCAGGGCTTTGCGGTCCAGTTTGCCATTGGCGCTCAACGGGAATTCGCTTACAGACACGATGGCGACAGGGACCATATGGGCCGGCAGGGTTTCCGCCAATTGGCGGCGTATGGCGTCGGCGTCAATCTCTTCAGCATGGGGGATAACATAGCCGACGAGCTGGCGGTTATCCGCGCCCGCCATGGCGGCGTCGCCGTTGTTGATCACACGGGCGTGAACGACCGCCCGTTTGATCTGCGGCAGGCTTTGCAGGGCGGACTCGATGTCACCCAGCTCGATACGCTGGCCGCGGATCTTGAGCTGATCGTCACTGCGTCCCAGATACTCTACATCGCCATTCGGCAACCAGCGCGCGACATCTCCGGTGCGATACATACGCGCGCCCTCGCCTGCGGCATCGGCGACAAAACGCAAGGCGGTGAGATCTGAACGTCCCAGATAGCCGTCCGCCAACTGCACGCCGCTCAGATACAGCTCTCCCGCCACGCCGACCGGCGCCGGACGCAGCCAGGGGTCCAGGATACGCAACTGCGTATTCCACACAGGGCGTCCAATCGGCACGCTCAACCCCGTATTCTCACGCTCTTTATCGAGCAGTCCGGACGCCTGTTTATAAGTGACGTCCACCGCCGCCTCCGTGGGCCCATAAAGGTTGTGCAATGGGGCGCGAATGTAGACGGAATACAAATCCGCCAGTTCGCGGGAAAGCGCTTCGCCGCTGCAGAAGACACGACGCAGTCCGCCACAGGGAATCTCCCCCTGACTGGCGATAGCCGCCGGCAATCGGTTCACAAACGCCGCCAGCATGGATGGCACAAAATGCAGCGTCGTCACCTTGTGGCGCTCGATCAGCGCCAGCAGCTCATCCGGGTCGCGATGCGCCTCTGGCGGCGCCATATACAGCGACGCCCCCACCATATGCGCCCAGAAAAACTCCCACACCGACACGTCGAAACTACAGGGGGTTTTCTGCAGCACCACATCGTCGGATTGCAGGCCATACTCCGCCTGCATCCAGACCAGACGATTGACGATAGCCCGGTGCGACACCAACACGCCTTTGGGATTGCCGGTGGAGCCGGAGGTATAAATCAGATAGGCGGGATGATCCGGCGTCAGCCGCTGGGATAAGGCTGGTTGCGCTTCTGATTCATTTTCCAGCCCACCTTCCTCAATCTCCGCGACTTCCGCCACCAACTGATCAAACAGCATCAGCTCCCCCATCGCGCGGAAACGGGATGCCTGATCCGAAGAAGTGATGATCAAACGCGGCGCGGCGTTGCGCACCATATAGGCCAGGCGCTCGTCGGGATAACCGGTATCCAGCGGCAGATAGGCTGCGCCGCTCTCCAGCACCGCAGTCAGTGCAATGCTCAGCCGCGCGCAGCGGGGCAAAGCGACAGCGACAATATCCCCCGTATTAACCCCCGCCCGACGCATTTTCTGCGCCAATGCCAGGGCCTGGGCGCGCATCTGCCGATAGCTCAGTCGCAGCGTTTCGTCTTCCAGCGCCACCGCGTTTGGCGTCCTGCGCGCTTGCTCCCCCAGTAACTCGCACAGTGTACTGTCGGCGACAGCGGCGTCCGTGGCGTTGACGCTATCAATGAGACTGCGTTCGTTCTGAGTGCGCAGATCCATCCGGCTCCAGGGCGTCGCCGGGTGATAGACGAATTGCTCCAGCACGCTCAGCAGTCGTTGCGCGATGTCCTCCGCCTGGGTCACTGGCTCACGATATTCGATAATCAATCGCAGGCTATCTCCAGGCAGAACCATAATCGTCAGCGGATAATGGGTGTAGCCGCGATTGCGAATATGGGTCAAGCGCGCGCCCAGATAATCCCGCTCGGTCAGCCCGTCGTCATCGGGATAGTTCTCACTGACCAGCAAGGTATCGAACAAGGTCGACGTCCCCGCCAGCCGCTGAATATCCGCCAGTCCCAGGCAGTCGTGCTCCAGCAACGCCACCTGTTGCGCCTGCAGCCCCTGCAATTGCGCCAATAACGGCCGCTCAGGATCGAAGCGCATGCGCACCGGAATCGTATTGCTGAACAGCCCGACATGCTCCTCCAGTCCATCCACCGGACTGAAACGTCCTGACACTGGCGCGCCGAACACCACATCATCGCGGCCGCTCAACACCACCAGTACGGCGGCCCAGGCGCCTTGCATCAGGGTATTAAGGGTCAGCCCCTGTTCACGACAGCAGGTCTGCAGCGCCTGCTCCAACGCCTTCGGCAAAGTCAGCTCCAGCTCTTTCACCTGTGCTTGCGCGGACGCGCCTTCAAACAACAAGGTGGGACGGACGTCCTTCAGCGCCTCGCGCCAGGCGGTGGCGGCGGCCTCCGTGTCTCTGGCGCAGAGGTCGCGCACCACCAGGGCGTAATCGGAATGCGTAGGAGTCAAGGTGTCCGCGCCATCGCCATAGGCGTGCAGAAAGTCTCGCAGCAAAATCGGCGTGGACCAGCCGTCCACCACCAAATGGTGCGCCGTTAAGAACAGGGTGTGACGGTTGTCGATATGGTGAATCAATCTGGCGTGCAGCAGAGGTTGCGCCGGCGTCGCGGCGATATCGAAATCACGCGCCAGCTCTTCCTGCTCCAGACGCCACAGTTCCAACTCCAGCACCTCCCCGCGCAGGTCGCCCAGATAGCATTGCGACCAGGGCCAACGGCGCTCGCCGTCGATCACAAGAGGAATCAGTTGCAGCGGTTGCGCCACAGTCTCGGCATCAAACGCCGCCGCCATTTGCGGATGACGACGCAACACCGCCTCCAGCGCATCCCGCATCCGCTCCACATCAAGCGTTCCACGAAAATCCAGACGTGTGGTGGAGTTATACTTGCTGGCCGCCTCCCCCAATTGCGCATGGAATAACAGCCCCTGCTGCAACGGCAACACAGGCAACGCCGCCGCAAGAGGACCGCAGCGATCACGCAACTCGGACAACATGGCTTCGTCCAGGCTCACTCCAGCGACCACCGTCTCCGCAGCAATCAAGGTATCCGCCGCCGCCCCAGGACGGTAGGCGGCGAAGTGCTCCAGCTCACGCAGGTTTTCCACGATGCGTTGATGCAGACGGGCGATCAGCCAGCGATCATACAAACCTTCCGCCCAGGTCCAGTTGATGGCCAGTCGGGGCTCGCCTCTGGCTTCATCCACGAAGATATTGATTTCCAGCCCGTACAGCATGGACAGGTCGCCATCGATGTCCACAGCGAAGGCGTCTTTGAAACGCTCGCCGAGATGGCGCGGCGTCCAGTAATCCTCACCGACATTGAAGCGCCCCAGATAATTGAACAACACCTGAGGACGGTGCTCGGACTCCAGTTGCGCCAGTTCATCCCGACTCGTTTTGTCGAGATAACGTAACACGCCATAGCCCAGACCATGATCCGGGATTCGCCGCAGGCTGCGTTTCACCGCCCGCACCGGCTCCGCCGCGTCATACTGACCCGATATGACCGCCGTCAGATCGAATGTGACCGGATACTCCGCCGTCAGCCAGCCGATGGTGCGGGCGGGATCGGCCTGCTCCTGCAGGATTTCACGCCCATGGGATTCCAGAGAAAAACGTACGCCGGAGGCCGCGCGCTCTTCACAAAACGCTTTCGCCACCACCGCCAGCAAAATCTCGTCAATAGACGCCCGGTATGCGCCCGGCAACGATTGCAATAACGCCTTGGTCAGCATCGCGTCCGCCAGGGTGCGCCAGTGTTGCGCAGCGCCGTAGGTATCCTTTGTCGGATCAATAGGTCGTCGGGACAGCAACGGCAAATAGCCTTGCAACATATCCCGCCACAGCGCCAGCTCCTGACGTCGCGCGGGAATCTCTTCATGCAAGGTCCGCGACCAATCGCGCAAAGAAGTTTCTTCTGCGGGGATCATCGCCGCAGCGCCAGCCGCGATCGCTTCACAGGCGGTTTCCAGCTCGCGCAGCAGCACCCGCCAGGACACGCCATCCACCACCAGGTGATGCAAGGTCAGCATTAACCAAACGCCGCTGTTTCTGTCGGCGATGCGCCAGACGCGCATCATGACGCCAGCGGCGGGATTCAGTTCCGCCGCGGACGCCTCGAACAGTTCATCCGTCAGTTTGCCGAAGGCCTCTGAGTCGGCCTCATGAGCCACCTCAACCCGGGTGAGAATTCGGCTGTCGAGACCAGCGCTGATATCTTTTATCGCCAGCCCCTCTTCGCCGATATAGGCGCGTAATGCAGGATGAGCCCGTTGCAGCGCCTGCAGCGCCTCCCTTAAATGCGCCGGTTGTATCTGCGCGGGAATACGCAGCAGCACGCCTTGCGCAAATCGGCGCTCCCAGCCGTAATGCTCCGCAAACCAGCTCGGCGCCGGCAAGGCGCCCACCGGCCCCTGGATCAAACCGCTGGCGGTTCCGCCCTGTTTCTTGAGCGGCTGCATGGCTCTGCTCATACGCGCCGCAGTGCGCTGGGTGAACACCTCCTTCGGTCGCAACTGATAGCCGCTGCGCCGCAGTTCGGTCCCCAGGCTCATGGCGGAAATACTGTCGCCGCCCAGATTGAAAAAGTCGTCATCAACCGCCACCTGCTCCAGTCCCAACACCTGAGCGATGGCGGCGCAGACCCGTTTTTCCGCCTCAGTGACCGGCGCCTTTCCTCCCTGCCGCGATGGCGGACGAATCGTCGGCAGCGCCTGTTTGTCTATCTTGCCGTTTACCGTCAGCGGCCAGGTGGGCAGGACAGCCAGCGCGGAGGGCATCATGTAGTCCGGCAGCATTTCGGACAGCTGACGATAGAGTCGATCGCGAAGCTGTTCGTCATCGTGACGCAGGCCTTCATTGACTGTGCAATAGGCCGTCAGCCGATGACTGGCGCCCGCCGTCGCCGCGGTCACCACCGCCCCACTCACGCCCGGCAGCGCCTCCAGCGCATGCTCCACTTCACCCAGCTCCACACGGAAGCCGCGCACTTTCACCTGTCGATCGCTGCGGCCGACGAACTCCAGCTGTCCGTCTGGAGTCCAGCGCACCAGATCCCCGGTGCGATACATCAAGTCGCCTTCCCCTTCCGGATTCGCCACGAAGCGCGCGGCGGTCATGCCAGGGCGCGCCAGATAGCCCCGCGCCAGTCCTGCGCCAGCGACATAGAGCTCGCCGGTCACACCCTGCGAGGCGTCGCGCAGTTCCGTGTCCAGCACATAAATACGGGTATTGGCCACCGGGCGTCCGATCACCGGCTGGTCCGCCGCGGCGACGCCGGCGCCCAAGGCGTCCACCGTATATTCAGTAGGGCCATAGAAGTTGTGCACATGCAATTTCGGATACTGTTTCACCCTGCGCCACAACGCGGGCGGCGCGGCTTCACTGCCGATCAGCACCAGACTGGGATGAGGCGCTCCGTCCTGCATCAGTCCACAATCCAGCATCTGCTGCAACATGGAAGGCGGCACGTCAAAGGCGTCGATGCCTCGGCTGTGGGCCAATTCCACCAGCGCCTGAGCGTCCCGTCGCTGCTCTTCCGTGCAGATATGCAGTTCCTGCCCCAGCAGCAGCCAGATCAACTGTTCCCAGGACGCGTCGAAGGAAAATGAGGCGCTGTGCGCCGCCCGCAGACGACGTCCCTGCAGTTGCGCCATGGCGGCGCCGTAGAGCGTGGCCTGATGGGACAGCAATAAGTTGAGCAGACTGCCGTGGGTCACCATCACGCCCTTGGGCGCGCCGGTGGAGCCGGAGGTATAGATAACATACGCCAGATGACCGCTGCGTAACGGCTCGGCGCGCTCTTCATCGCGAATAGTAGCGCCGGACCTCGCGTTGATGCGTTGTTGCAACGCTGAGTCGTCCAAAGCAACACAAGGAACTGTTTTTAGGGCCTCCTTGGCCAAGGCGCCGTGCGTCACCGCCAGTTTCGGCTGGGCGTCTTCGAGCATCAGCGCCAGACGCTCAGGAGGATAATCCAGGTCCAACGGCAGATACGCCGCACCTGCCGACAGCACCGCGAGAATAGACACCACATAGTCCACGCCCCGGGGCAAGGCGATCGCCGCCAGATCGTCCGGGGCCAATCCCTGGGCGATCAGTTCACGGCCGAGGCGGTTAACGCGGGCGGAAAGTTCGGCGAAAGTCAGACACGCATCGCCGCAGCGCAGCGCTATTTCCTGTTCGAACGGGCTGGCGCAGGCGTGAAATATATCCAGAATGGTCTGCGCCTGGGCGGGCGCATCCACGCGGGGTCCGGTTGACCAGTTACGCAGGCGCGCCAGTTCTCCCGGACCCAATAAAGGAAGCTGCTCAATCGACTCCTGAGGATGACGCAACGCGTATTCCAGAAAATGCGCCAGTCGCTCGCAATGCAGGCGCAATTCCTGATCCGCATAGCGTTCCGGATTGGCGGTAAGCTCGATCACCAGTGCGTTCTGCTCCAGCCACAGACCAAACTCCAGATCCTCCACCGGACCGGCCGCCAGTACCTGAGTGACGCCGGGCACGCCGTCCAGATCCAGCCCCTGATCATATATTTTCAGGTTAATCGTAGCGGCGTACAGGCCTCGACCGGAGCCCACCACGCCCACATCTCTTTGCAATTGCTCGGCGTCGTAACGCTGACGGCGGCGAATCCGCGCCAGCTCCGAGGTCAAACGGCGCGCCAGGCTGACGATATCAGGCGCGCCCTCCATATCCAGTTGCACCGGCAATACATTCACCACCGGACCGGTGGCGTTGAGGGCGGCCGATCCCATACGTCGCATGAACGGCATGCCCACGACAATTCGCTTGTGGCCAGTCATTCGTCGCAGATAGGCGAACACCCCTGCCATGGCGATTTCATTGGGGTTCAGGCGTGTTTCGGCGGGTATGTCGAAGCGCTGCAGCGGCAGTCGCAGTCTGCGTTTCAGGGTATTGGCGTTGGCGAATCCGCCCGCCTTTTGACGCTCTCCCGCCGCCAGCGACACCGGGTCCGCCAGGGTCGCGGCGTAATCCCACCAGAAGGCGCGGTCCTGAGCATAGGCGTCGGACGCCTGATAGCTTTGATACTCCTGCACGACTTTGGCGAAGGGGGTGTGACGGCTCTTTTCCGGCGCGCGGCCTTTGCGCAGGGCGTTGTAGATATCGGCGATGCGGCGCGTGATCGCGGCGAAGCTGTAGCCGTCCACGCTCACATGATGGTAGCGCTGATACCAGAACCAGCGCTCCGCCCCGACTTTAATCAGCATATGCCGATACAGCGGCTGATCCTCTTCGCCGCGCCAGGGCGTACCCAGGTCGTCGTACATAATGACGCCCGCCTGTCGTTTGGGATCTTGCTCCGCGGTCAGGTCCAGCAGGTCCGGAACGTCCACGTCATCGACACAGCGATTCATCGGCAGGCGCTGCAGAACGCCGTTGTCGTCTTCAATAAAACGGGCGTGGGGAGTATCCGTCTCCGCCAGCCCCATGCGTATCGCACGCTGCAACAGAGGCGCGTCCAGCGCCCCTTGTAAATCCACATAATGAGCCACTACGTAGCTGTTGCGCCCTACCGCAATCTGATCGGCGAGCCATATGCCCATTTGGGTTCCAATCAGAGGAAGTTCCACCTCCTCTGGAGCCAGAGAGTTCTTACCTGAAGTTTCTAACACAATGCCTTCCCTCTTGTCGGCCGGATAAATTCGAATCGGGAGTGTTGGGACAGACGCGCTCAGGCGTCGTTATTAACATGGCAAGGGTATTGACGTGTTAATAAGCGGGCGCATGAATGCGCCGACGCGGCGATAAACCGCGGGAGACAGGGCCTGCCCCAGGCAGGACCTGCCGTTTGCGTACAAATAGAAGGACGCTACTTGTCTGCTGGATCAATCGATAATCGGGGACGGATATCGGTCCAGTTCTGCTCGATATAGTGCAGACAATCGGCGCGCCTGGCCGGACCGAGGACGTTGCGCCAACCAGGCGGAATCGAGGTGAATTGCGGCCATAAACTGTATTGCCCGCGGCTGTTGATCAGCACCAGAAATGGCAGGGATTCGTCGTCAAACGGGTTGGGCTGTTCTGTATTCATAGATGAGACTCCTTTAAATGCTATCGCGCCGTTACAGCGGCGTCTGATTAATCCGTCAGCCAGGTTGTTCCAGCAGCCAGCGCAAGCCTTCAATCAGTCCGCCGCGCCAGCAAAGCCAGTCGTGACCGCCTTCGAACAATTGGTAATTCACGTGATGGCCGGCGCGCTCCAGCTCTATGCGCAGGGTTTCATTGAGGTCGATCATCACATCCTCCCGCGCGCCGACTTCCTGATAGATGCGCAATGGCCGGGCGCTGAGGCGGCCTTGCGCCAGTTGCTCCGCCAGCGCGCCGCGTTCTCCGGGGCGACGCACTGCGCACTGCCCAAGCGGCGCATGCAGATATTCCACATAAGGCCACCAGAAAGAGCCGGACTGGCTCAGCACGCAGCCGAAACGCTCTGAAAACGCCAACCCCGCGTACATCGCCGCCAGTCCGCCAAAACTCTGTCCGGCGACAACGGTGTCCATGGCGCGACTGGAAAACGGCGTTACGCTGGCCGCAAGCGGGATCAGCTCGTCCTGCACCGCCTCCCAGAAACGCGGGTTACAGCAGAGTTCTTCGCTGCGACGCTCGCCATCAATAGCGTCGATCAACACATACACGGCGGGAGGCAACGCGCCCTGGCGGGTTTCATATTGCAAGGCGGAAAACGCCGGCATGCGGGTCGCCCAGTGCTGGCCATCCAGCAGAATGACCAGAGGACGTCGGCGAGGATCAAGGTTGTCGCCCTGCGCCTCTTCCGGGCTGAATATCCAGACTTTGCGGCGATTGCCCAGCGTTTGACTGCTCCAGTGCAGTTCCTGCAACAGCGCGCCGCTGTCGTCGCCCGGTCTGCTTTCCCCTGCGTCCAGACTACGCCACGCCCTCTGCTTCGGCGCCTGCGGAAGATGCAGGGCGGACGCTGCGCCGCCCCAGCTGGCGCTATAGGGTTGATTGGGGTTAAGCGGATCAGCGATGGCCTGACTCATCACATCCCGCCACCAGACGCGCTGGCTCATGCGTTGACGCTCTTCGCTACCGCTCCAGTTCGGCGGCAGGTAATCTTTGGCGACAGGGGCCAGCGTGTAAGTTCCCCGCCAGTTGGCCGGTAAGGTCGTCCGCCAGCGCCACACATCCGTTCCGGCGATGCGCTCCAGGCTTTGCGGGTTGCGACTGCGATGATTAGTGACGGAGTTGACGTCGATATACACGCGCCGGATGGGCGAGCGATGTTCGTCGCCATGCGGATCGCGCCAGACAAAAGTCACCCGCGCCTGATCGTTGGCGAGGGGCTCCACCAGCGGCGTTCCTTTCTGTTGCAAAGCGCGCCACCAGTGTTCGTCGCCAATGTCGTCGCCTAGCTCGAATGCGCTGAATTCAGAGGTCGCAGGGGTCGACGCTTGCTTCAGGGACGATGGCTGCTGCACGGACGAGGACAGCTTTCCGGACAATGGTTTTTGTATGGACGCTAACGGTTGTGTCGTCGATGACTCGTGTGAGATGGGGACCGGCATTCTGCGGTCAATGATCTCGGACATGGTTTTCACCTTCCCGGGACTGCGCCCGGCGTTCATTTCTTCTGCGATGGACTCGCGGTAGTCAGGAACGGCAACGTCGATCTCTAACGCTTTTCTCTCCCGCTTTTTAACGGTAAAGCTGCGCCGGCTAACGAAATTTCCGCTCTGTCTGCATCAGTGTTGTTTTACATAATAATAATGATTATCATTTGCATTCAATAGTTATTTGCGAATGATTCTCATTTAGATAATCATCCGTCCGCACTGCGCCGGTCTCCGATGCAGCTAGTCAGGAATACCTGCGGACATCCCCGAGGTCGTCATCCACCCTCCTCTTCGATCGCATTAACAGGGAGCCAAGCACTGGGCGCGCCCGCCAGCGGCGCACTGCAAAAACCAACCATTTGGGGAGACAATGATGTTCCTGTTTCGGGATAAACGATCGAATCCACGCCTGCATCCCTTGGCGTTCGCCACCAAAGTCGCCGTCACTGCGCTCGCAGGAGGCATGGCCGCCCATGCCGCGGCGGAAACTCTTGCGCTGGCGCAGCCGGATCGCGTCAAGCAGTCGGAAAGCACCACCCTGGCACCGGTGGTGGTGACCGGTGAAAAGATCGACCGCGACCTGCAGGAGTCCACCAGCGCCGTCACCGTTCTTGACGACTTGAAAGTGGACACCGGCGAGACCCAGTCCGTCTTTGAGGTGGTGGATAAAGTGCCGAACATGATTGCGAACCCCTACGGCGTTCCCAACATCCGGGGCGTGGAAGGCTCCGGCGCGGCCAACGGCAGCTTCGCGCTGGTGGCGGGATCGCGCCCCAAGGTCAGCACCAGCGTCGATGGCGTCTCTGAATCCTGGTTCGGCCAGGAGTATGTAGACGCTAATTTATGGGACGTGCAGCAGGTGGAAGTATTGCGTGGACCGCAGTCCACAACCCAGGGTCGCAATTCCATCGGCGGCGCGATTGTCGTGTTGACCAAAGACCCCACCTATCACTGGGAAAGCGCGGTCCGCGCCGGCTATGAGAACGCCGACAGCAAGCAGCAGCTCGCCCTGATGACATCCGGTCCTCTGATCGATAATGAACTGGCGTTCCGACTGGCCGCCAGCGCGTCCCAGGGAGAGGGTTATATTGACTACCCTATCAGCGGCCAGGACTGGCCCTGGGACCCATCTGAGTCCAAGCGTTACAACCTGCGCGGCAAGCTGCTCTGGGAGCCTTCCGCGTTGTCTGGCCTGTCGGTGAAGTTCACCGCCACACACCGCAGTCAGGAAGGCGAATATCTCAATTTCGTCAACGGCGACTTCTTTGACTATGAGCTGAATGGAGACGTGTCCAACACCCGTTATCAGGATTCGGACAGCGCCAGCTACGCCCTGGATGTGCAATACGTTCTCAACGATGCGTTGACCGCCTACCTGACATTGAACCACGCCAACACCCAGGCCAAGTTCGAGGAATACGCCTCCCGCGTTGGCGATATCGATCTGACACTGGATCTGGAGGAAAAAAGCAACTCGCTGGAAAGCCGTCTGGTGTACGACCCGGCGTCCGGCCCACTAAGCGGCGTGGTGGGTGTCTATCTGTTCAAACGCACTCAGGATCTCGCGGTGGATCCGGCCACTTTCAGCGGCGATGACGATGTCAGCACCGTTGCGGTGTATGGCGACGCCACTTTCGCGCTGACGGAACGTCTGGACTTGATTGTGGGCGGCCGTGTGGAACGAGAAAGCCAGGAACGAAATATCCTCGCCTGGCCGGACACCAGCTATGAAGGCCGCTTGCTGACCGATATCGGCGAAACCATGTTCCTGCCCAAAGCCGGCGTCAGTTATCAGGCCACGCCGCAGACGTTGCTCGGTTTTGTAGTGCGCAAAGGCTACAACCCGGGCGGCGGTTCCCTGGACTGGGATGACAGCAGCTTCTATGAGTACGAGAAAGAAGAAGTCATTTCTTACGAAGCCAGCAGCCGCTCCAGCCTCTGGGATAACCGCATGACCCTGGGCGTCACGCTGTTCGCCAATGAATACGACGGCTACCAATCCATTCTCAATCGTCGTTTCGTGAATATTCCAGAAGGCCGCAGCTATGGCCTGGAAGTGGAGACCAACGCGCAATTGGCGGCGGGTCTGGAAGTGTTCGGCTCGGTCGGCTTACTGAAAACGGAAGCCACCAAAGCCGTTGACGGCAGTCCAGACATCAAAGGCAATGAATTCGGCTACGCCCCCAGCGTCAACGCCAACCTGGGCTTCACCAAATATTTCGACCAGGGCTACTTCGCCGGGGCCGACGTCAGCTACGTAGGCGAATACTACTCCGACGTCACCAACAACAACGACCTGACCGCCGGCGATTACGTGATCACCAACGTCAACGCCGGCTACGAAAACGACGACTTCACCGTACGCCTCTATGTGAAAAACCTGTTCGACGAAGAAGTCCTCTACCGCCAGACAACTACCTGGGCCTCCACCGAAGCCCAGGTCGGACCACCCCGCACAGCGGGCATCGTGGTCGACTACCGACTCTAGAGTGAGACTGCGCTCAACCCTACCCTAGAGCGCAGCAGACCGCCAAGGATGGCCGCAGCTGCAAACCTGCAATCAAAGTCTGTTTTTGGGTGAGCTATGCTCACCCTTTTTTTATTGAGTCACCCGAAACCTTCGACTCTTCAGCCCTCTGCTCTACTGTAATGAGAGGATTAACAGATTTATTACTCCGCCAGACTGTGGATAATTGCAGGACGATAGCGACTACGCTAAAAGCACTCGGAAATGGGAAGCAGCATGATACAAGATGTATTCAAATTCAGTGACAGGTGGAGCTTTCACGAAGCGGATGAAAGCAATGGAGTGGCTCTGTGGAGCAACGAATTCGGAGATATCTTATCCGTAAATTATTACCCGATGGTTCCCGACATAGGGGCTGAATTAGACGATATAGGCAGTCTGAGAGGATTCTATCGCTCAGTGGCCGAAGCCAATGGCCTGGCCCCTCTTGAAATAGAGCTGGAGAACTTAAAAGGATTAAGGGCGGTTAAAACCTTATACAAAATAAGAATGGATCCAACAGGGTTTGCGTTTTTGGGCTCTTATACACTCCCATTCGCCAATTGCTCATACGTAATCAAAGTCCAAGCTGTAGAGTCAGGGATAACAGGGATGAGAGAGTGTGCTGTTTTGCTGATTGAGGACTGCAAAGAAGCAGATGAGGAAACCGGAAAGTTAATCGGTTGGGAAGCGGACCCGTATGACGCGAACTATAAAGCAGACTTCATGGCGAATAGAGCCGATCACCCCAAGTACGATGAAAAATTCCCCGAACACCCTTTATCAAGAACTAGAGAATATTTGAAAGAGATTTTCGACGATATTGAATTTGATAACTCTTTAAAGGACCTACCTGCATTTGAAGGCCCGAAAAGAAGTAAAAGTAAGCCATGGTGGAAGTTTTTTGGCAGGTGAAAATCAAGGACTAACGCCAAGGCTCCAGAGTACACGTTACGAAATTTTCAGCAGGTACTCTGCTACCAAATATCGTATCCGAAACCTCCCTGCTCTCATTTCCCCCGTTCGCCCTGAGCTTGTCGAAGGGCTTTCCAGAGCGTTAATCCATAAATGGTTAATCCTAGCCTCCATTGAGTACCCTGGCTCAATACGAAAATAGCGGGACAACTTCGCCCTTTAGTCGCCCGGGGAGGCCCTTCGACAAGCTCAGGGCGAACGATGGAGGGGCCAATTGGGGGGAGATGATTGGAAGTTGACTTTTCTGGGTCACAGGACGGGAGGCTGGACGGTTATGGCATGGCTCAGAGACAAAGCTGCGCACCTGGAACACTGAGTGTTATTAATGCCTCTGAAAGACGAAAGCCCAATCGCCGACTAGTCGTATCCAAAACCTCCCAGCTCTCATTCCCCCCGTTCGCCCTGAGCCTGTCGAAGGGCTTTCCAGAGCGTTAATCCACATACGGGAAACCTAGTCTCCATTGAGTGCTCTGAAGGAACAGCACAACTTTGCCCTTTGCCGCCCGGGGAGGTCTTTCGACAGGCTCAGGAAAACCTAACGCGCGTTCAAGAGATGTTTAAGCCGCTCATTCGCGCTCTCCAATGATGTGAAAACGACCTCGCTCGGCTCCATCATCATTTCAGAGTCTACGAGTGATATAAGGCCCTCTTGGGACATTTCGCCGGCAATCACTAACGCCTCTAATTCCCGCTCACAACCCGCAGCGATGACGCCCGCCATCGCATCTCCCCACTCATATGTGAGCTGTGCAAAGTCAAACACCAGCGCGTCTGGATCAGCAAAGGCAATGGCGGCATGGGTCATTGCGGTCATGTATCTGGCGTCGGTATTGCCCTTACATCCATATCCGTAGGTGCCAGAAAAACGCATCAGCAATACAGTTTTTTCAAACTCACCCTTCAATGTATACAGCATAGGCTGGCAATCAATGTCATGTTCAGGGGCGATATTCAACGGCTGTATTTCATTCATAAACGCTTACTTCAATTCGTTGATGTGGATGAACTCAACTTCCTGCGGCAGCGCCGTCAATCGTTCTTTGAGAAATTGCGGCCATAGATTTAGTGAGGCGACGTCCGCCAGTTTGATCCAGCGAAATACGATGTCGACGTCTTGCTCTAGTCCTCTGATGTCCTGGCCGAAAGGGATGGTGTTGGGGTTTTGCAGTGTAGTCAGGTAGTAGGTGGCGATTTCGTGGCTTTTGACGCCGCCGCGGGCGTAGAAGTCTTCCACGAACCAGAGCGGTCGGAGGATGTTGGCGGCGACGCCGAGTTCTTCCTCCAGTTCGCGGATGAGGGTGGTGTGGGAGAATTCGAAGAATTCCACTTTACCGCCCGGCAGCGCCCAGAAGTCGCCTTTGACGACTTTATGCAGCAAGACGTGGTCATTGTGGATAATCACCGCCACGCTGCGAAATTTGAATCGCTTATCGCCACTCTCGAATTTCAACGTCCCTCTCCTCTCATATGCTGATCCCAGCGCGCTTTCGCTCACTAGCAGGCGCATGAGCGAAAACGTTGGGGAGCCAATATCAGCTTCCGATTTCATCCAAAGTCAGAAACTCAACGCCTTCAGGCAGTGAGCGTAGTCGTGTTTTGAGGAAATAGGGAGCGACTTCGAAAGCCTCAAGTTCGCTGATTTTGAACCAGCGGAAGATAAGGTCGACATCCTCCTCCGCGCCGGGAACATCCTCGTTAAAAGGAATGGCGTCAGGATCGGCCAGTTCGGTGAGATACAGCGTGGCGATTTCGTGGAAACGCGTCTGGTGATATTGGAAAAAATTCTCGACATACCACAGTGGGCGAATCACGCGCGCCGACATACCCAGCTCTTCTTCCACCTCACGGACCACGGTGTCGCTGGAGAATTCGAAAAACTCCACGCGGCCGCCCGGCAACGTCCAGAAATTATCCTGCACCGCTTTGTGCAGCAACACATGATCCTGGTGGATAATCACCGCGGCGCTGCGGAAATTAAAGCGATTGTCGCCAACATCAAACTTCAACATGGTTTACTCCTTGAAAACCGATCTAAATATTTTCTCCAAACCGCCACAGAACGCCGCTGGGGTCCGTCAGGGTAAAATCCAGCATGCCCCAGGGCTGCTCCACCACCTCCGAAAGACGAACCTTGTATTTCTCCACTACGCCCGACTCCACTACCTTCTTCCGCCAGGCGTGAATATCTTTGACCAGAACATGCATCATGAAGTTTTCAGCGTGTTCCTTACGGTAAAAGTCCTGCAGTAAAAAGCTGCTATTCCCATGATGGAAATAAGCAACGCCGCCGCCATCGGAAGCCTGGGTAAAGCCGATATCCCGGTAGAAAGCTTTGGATTGCTCATAGTCTTTTGCCGGCACGAATGCCTTTATTTCCACGATGTCTTCCATGGGGTTTCCTCTTGCAGCTAGTAACGGGGGGCTGAAGTCGCCGGCGCGCGGCGCTGTGACAAGCGCAGTCAGTGTACACTTTTTGCATTTAAATCATAACCTTATATCCACATTTCACTCATAGGCTCCGTGCATCCTCACCGACGCGTTCCGTCATTCGCGCCCAGACAAAACAGCTGTGCGACCATTAAACGCCTAGGGATTCCTCCCTCCTTAAAACATCCCCTGTTTCCATGCCGCAGCCGCGTTCTATAGTGGCTGTTTGCGGCCGTACATTGGCGCCAGTGCGAATTTTTGCGCGGACGAAACGCCAAGCGCTGACTGGCGCTCATCAACATACTGATAAAAGGACTTAATGATATGGCGAACGAATCAGGCTCATCCCCCACCCTCATTACGGAACATGGCGATGTCTACGTCAAAAAAGGCAAAGATGCGGCGCTTCAACTCATCAGAGAAATGGAAAGTTACGCGGACAACCTTACGCCCACCCAGTCCTACGCCGAAACCCTGAGCATGTGGGGCGCAGTCGGCGCGATCGCCACCACTGTCGGCACAATGTCGTCAATCATCGGGTTGAAGAAGAAGGGCGCCGTCAATGAATTCGAGCTGGAGATCATTAATCACTCCAGCTACACCATCGCGCCGTTTCAAAGCAAATCCGACAACTTCGGTTTTCAACAGGCGGTGCGACCGTTAGTGCCAGGGGAAACCGGGTCGATCAAAGCAAAAACCTCAGGCTTTCAACCCGGTAAGTCCCATTACGAGTTCACCTTTATGATCGGCTCCAACGCCAGCAACTGCGTGGACGTGCATACCACCATTGAGTTGCGCAGCTCCGGCGTGTGGCGCTTGAACCACTTTTATATCGACGGCCGCGATCTCTGGTTCAACGAGGATGGCTACAGACGCGCCTACCTGGGTTTCGCCGGTAAAGACGACTACACCTCTTTCAGCCTCAGCGACATGGGAGCGGACCAACATAAAGGCAAAGTCTCGCTGTTTTTCTCGGATTACGTGTGAGCCTCCCATCATCCCAACCAACACAAGGAATCCCCCATGGACATCAAGGACGCAAACCTGAACTACACCACGACCAACGGCTCCTTCTCCATCACCCAAGGCCACGGAACCGGGCAGCAGGCGGTCAGCTCCTTCCACAAATACTATTTGAGCAGTTTCACCAGCTCCTCCCTGTCCCGGGACATAGAAGGCGGCGCCAGCGGCTGGGATAAACTGGGGGCCACCGCCAGCGTGGTCGGCGCTATCGCCGGAGTGGCGGGACTGGGACTAGGCGACAAAGGCAGCGAAGACCTCGTCGTATTCGATGTGAGAAATCTCAGCGCCATGCCGCTGGTGGCTTATGACGTCAACACGTTCGGCGGCGGCGTGTACATCGACAAAATCCCTTCGCCATTGGGATCGGGCGAATCCTCCACCTGGGAGATTTCATCCAACGAAGAATTCGAACCCAATGAAGACAGCGCCGCCATCAGCTTTTTGATTGGCGACGCCAACCGGCATATCGATGTGACGCTTTACTACGCCATGGGCGGCGGCAACCGCTGGTATATACAGAAGGCGATTATTGACGGCGTGGCGTCCGCCCTGATTCCCACCTGCGACTACGGCGAAGACAACATGACCTGCCTGTGCTTCACCAGCGGCGACTATGAGACGCCTTCCTTCGCCATTTTCACCTACTCGGTGTTCTACGCCAGCGCCAGCAGCTATATCGTGTTTGCGCCTTATTGAGCCAACACGCAATTGCGTGAGCCTGACGCAGAAAAAGCAGAACGGCCCGCCAAACGCCGATCTGCTGAGAGATTCCGCTCCGTTGCGCGAACTAGCCGAGCAGCAACGGAAACGCCACTTCGCCCGCCGCCGACGCCCAGTTGCGCACCAGCTCCGCCACCACGGCGTTGGTGCTGGTCAGACGCACACCCGCGCGCTCCATGCGACGCCAGGACATCTCTTCGGCAATCTGGTTGGTTGAGCCGCATGCGTCACATACGACCTGTACGTTAAAGCCTTCCTCCACCGCGCTGATGGCGGGAGACACCATGCACACGTCCGTGGTCACCCCGGCCATCACGAAATTGCGCTTGCCTGTGCGGCGACAGGCTTCCGCGAACGCAGGATCATCCCAGGCGTTCACTACGCCAATGCGTTTGATGCGCGCCGCGAATGCATCCGGGGCGATGGCTTCCAGTTCAGGCATCAGAGGGCCCTGCACGTCGACATTGCTTTCCTGACTGGAGGTGAGCACCAACGGCATGCCCACGCCCTGGGCGAATGACGCCAGAATGATCACATTGCGTCGCAGCAGCTCCAGGGGGGTCGTGGAGGCCCAGGTGTTAGTGCCGGTCTGGTGATCGATCAAAATCATAGCGGTGTCGTCAATGTTGAAGCGCTGCATCTCAGTTACCTCGTTAGTGGAGTCAGTGAGATACTACATTGATCTATTTGAAAGATAATGGCCGCCATTGCTATTCTCTTTTTCATATTTGCAACAATAACTAGCCACCATGAAAGACCTGTCCGCCTTGCAAAATGTCGCCCTGTTTGTGGAGGTGGCGCGCACCCGCAGCTTCAGCCGCGCCGCGGAGAATCTGGGGTTGTCGACAGCCACCCTGTCCCGACGTATCCGCGCGCTGGAGCGTGAGTCAGGCATCAGCCTGTTCACCCGCACCACTCGCCGTGTAGAGCTGACGGAGGCGGCGCGCCGTTACTTTGAACGCTGCGAACGTCTGGTGGACGAGGCTTTCAATGCGCAGGAAGCCTTGTTTGAGGAAGCCAAGCGTCCGCAAGGCACGCTGCGACTGTCCATGCCGGTAGACCTGGGCGTGCACTATATCGCGCCTTTACTGCCGGAATTCGCTCGCCGCTATCCGGGCATCGACTTCGAAATCGACCTGTCTCCGCAGCATCGCGACCTGGCCAGCGAGCAGATCGATGTAGCGATTCGGCTCGGCGTGGTGAAGGATCAGAACCTGGTAAGCCGACGCATTGGCTGGATCGAGCAAGGCCTGTTCGCCTCCCCGACTTACCTGCAACGTCAATCCGCGCCTTCCCATCCCGATCAGCTCAACGAGCGCGATTGCATCATCATTGGCGCGCAGGCTCAGGCGGTCTGGCGTCTGCAGCGCGCCGACGAAACCGTAGAGGTTGCGGTTAAAGGTCGGTTCGCGGTCAACAATGTCAGCCTGATGCGCGTGCTGGCGGAACGCGGGTTCGGCGTCGCCAGCCTCGCCACAGTCCTGGCCCGCGACGCGCTGGCCGAAGGACGCTTAATCCCCATACTGATGGACTGGACTGTCCCCCGTCTGCCGGTGCAGGCGGTCACGTCATCCCGTTTGCAAACCGCCTGCGCCAAAGCCTTTATCGATTATCTGGCCGACCGCTTCACCTCCATTTAAATCCATCCCGGGTTTCTGGTCCCACATGCCCTTGATCTGAGTCAGATTCCCCCAAGGTCTACTGGATTCACTCAGTAATAGCGTTAATAATAAGAAGGTTTCTCAATCTCACTTTCATTTAAAGGCGGTCGTATGAGCACGTTCGAACAGAAGCCTTTCCCTCTGGCGTTGGCGCAAGAGAGCGAAAGAGTGAAAGTTCACCTGTTACGCGGGGGCAAAAACCTGGAAATGCGTTTAACTTCTCTGGGGCTCAATGTGGGCTGCGAGTTAACTGTGCTGCACCGCAAGGGCGCTGATCTGGTGGTCGTGCGCGCCGATACGCGTCTGGCGCTGGGCGCCGGCATGGCGCAAAAAATCATGGTGGTGCGCGCGTGCGCCACAACCAGCAGTCATTGAGGAGCCTTCCCAAGAATGAGCAGCGTCAGTCTGAAAGATCTTAAAGTCGGCGATCAAGGCCGCGTCATGGGCTTCGGCGAAGGCGGCAAAAGCTATCGCCGCAAACTGTTATCCATGGGGTTGACCCCCGGCGTCGAATTCAGCGTCACCCGCTACGCCCCGATGGGCGATCCAGTGGAAATTCTGGTGCGCGGGTTTCGCCTCAGCCTGCGTAAAGACGAAGCAGGCAGTCTTCTTATTGAGAAAATCTAGCGTCCTCTGAAATACACGCAATCAGCCCGATCCCAAGCAGTTTTATTGGAGAGAGTAAGTCGATCATGGCCAGTCCGGAGCACAACACGGAAAAATACGTCATCGCAGTGGTAGGCAACCCCAACTGCGGCAAAACCACCTTATTCAACGCACTGACCGGCTCCAAGCAACGGGTGGGCAACTGGCCTGGCGTCACTGTGGAGCGCAAAAGCGGCCGCTTTTCATTTCAGGGCGTGGACTTTGAACTGATCGACCTGCCTGGCACCTATTCCCTCGATGTCTGCGAAGAAGATGTTTCCCTGGATGAGCAAATCGCCAGAGATTTCGTCGCCGAGCGTGAAGCGGACCTCATCATCAATATCGTCGACGCCTCCAACCTGGAGCGCAATCTCTACCTCACCTGCCAACTGCTGGAAATGAAGACGCCCTTGCTGACGGCGTTGAACATGATGGATGTGGCGGAAGAGCGCGGCCATGCGGTGGCTCACGACAAGCTCGCCAACCTGCTGGACTGCCCTGTCGTCCCTATTGTGGCTGCTTCCGGCGCTGGGCTGCCGCAACTGAAGGCGGCGATTCTGGACGCCGCGCGTCGCAAGCATATTTCCCATGCCGTCATCACCTATCCCTCCCCTGTCGCCAAAGCGCTGGACAGCCTGACTCCCATGCTGGCCGCGCACGCCGAGGGCAAATGCGATCCGCGCTGGCTGGCGACGCGAATGCTGGAAGGAGACGCCTCCGCCCTGAAACTGGCGGACTCGACACTCCGCGCCAGCGTAGAGGAACTGCAAGAGGACGTGGTGCGACAGCTGGAGGACGACATCGATATCTGTCTGGCGGACGCCCGCTACGGCTTCGTCAATCAGGTAG
Organism: Hahella sp. CR1; assembly: GCF_029813005.1. Classification (NCBI taxonomy): domain Bacteria; kingdom Pseudomonadati; phylum Pseudomonadota; class Gammaproteobacteria; order Oceanospirillales; family Hahellaceae; genus Hahella; species Hahella sp. CR1. The sequence continues at coordinate 7,993 of NZ_JAPELK010000024.1, read as the reverse complement.
CCAGCGCCAGCGTCAAACGCAACCATGAAGTGCAGCGCAGCATATCCGACAAAATCGACCGCGTGGTCCTGAACCGGATGCTGGGCATTCCCATATTTCTGTTCGCCATGTATTTGATGTTCATGTTCACCATCAATATCGGCGGCGCGTTCATCGATTTCTTTGATCAATTCACTGGCGCATTGTTCGTGGACGGGTTCGGCGCGCTGCTGACCTCACTGGGAGCGCCGCAGTGGCTGCGTCTGCTGCTGGCGGACGGCATGGGCGGCGGCGTGCAGGTGGTGGCCACCTTTATTCCGATCATCGGCTTTCTATATCTGTTTTTGTCGGCGCTGGAGGATTCCGGCTACATGGCCCGCGCCGCATTCGTCATGGATCGCGCCATGCGCGCCATCGGTCTTCCCGGCAAGGCCTTCGTACCGCTGATTGTCGGTTTCGGCTGCAACGTGCCGGCGGTCATGGCCACCCGCACCATGGAGAAACAGCGGGACCGCATCATGACCATCATCATGGCGCCCTTTATGTCCTGCGGCGCACGTTTGTCCGTGTACGCTCTGTTCGCCGCCGCGTTCTTTCCCATCGGCGGACAAAACGTTGTTTTCGGGCTCTACATTATTGGCGTCGCCATCGCGGTGCTCACCGGTCTGGTAATGAAAACCACCCTGCTGCAGGGGCAGGCCACGCCCTTCATTATGGAGCTGCCGCCTTACCATATTCCCACGCTGAAAGGCGTTGGCATTCGCACCTGGGAGCGCACCCGGGGCTTCATGTTCCGCGCCGGCAAAGTAATCGTACCAATGGTGCTGGCCCTCAACGTGCTGAACTCCGTGGGCACAGACGGCTCCTACGGCAATGAAAACAGTAATAAGTCCCTGCTGAGCGAAATCGGCGGCGTCATCGCTCCCGCATTTGCGCCCATGGGACTGCGCGAAGATAACTGGCCCGCCGCGGTGGGCATCTTTACAGGCGTACTGGCGAAAGAAGCCGTCGTCGGCACATTGGACTCGTTGTACAGCGACCTGGCGAGAATAGAAGCGCAAGCCGCTGGCGAAGAACTGGAGCCAGATCCCGAATTCAACTTACTGGAAAGTGTGATGGCTTCCTTCGCCACCATTCCCGCCAACCTCGCTGACGCGCTGGGTTCCTGGAGCGATCCATTGGGTCTGGATGTAGAAAGCGCCGCCCAGGAACAAGCCGTGGACACGGGCACGTTCGGCGCCATGGCGGCGAAATTCGACGGCGCGGCGGGCGCTTTCGCTTATCTGCTGTTCATTCTGCTGTACATGCCCTGCGCCGCCACATTGGCCGCAGTCTATCGTGAAACCAACCTGAACTGGACGCTGTTTATCGCTGGCTGGACAACAGGCGTCGCCTACGTCGTCGCCACGGTGTTCTATCAAGCCGCCACGCTCAGCCGTCAACCTGCGCACGCACTCACCGTTATCGGCATCATGCTGGCGAGCCTGATTGCCGCCCTGGCGGCGCTAAGGTACTTGGGCGACAGGCAAAGTCCGACGCCGGCGGTGCCCCAATGATCCTGTCAGAAATACGCGACTACCTGCAAACCCACAAACGGGCCGCGCTCAAAGATATGGCCCACCGTTTCAACACGGAGCCGGACGCATTGCGGGGGATGCTTGATAAGTGGATCGCCAAAGGCCGGGTGGAAAAGCTGCCCCAGGGTACGCCCTGTAGCGGCTGCACCCAATGCGACCCTGGAGATATTGAAATTTACGTGTGGAAGGAAACGCCGCGCGTTCAGTAAGTATCAGTAATATAAATGCATCATGCCGAGCGCTTCATAACAGGATTTGGTGAAGTGCTCTTGAACCTCTTCATGCAAGGAATCCAGGTACTCACTTTCCTCATCCCCTTCCCGGACTTCCATGGCCTCGTCAACCCAGTCCTGAATCTCCCCACAAACATAAATATCCCAACAATTACTAATGCATTCCTCCGCCTGGATAGCGCCGGATCTCTCGTTGCCCGCATCAGCAACCAGCTCCCTGACTTCTTCGCCAAAATCTTCCATCATATCTTGCGCACAGGTACGAACCCGGCCCAATAACGCATCCAGGGTCTGGGAATCTATTTTTTCTAACATATCACTTACTTCTGTGTAGGGACCGAATGTTGACCAGGGATTCCTGATCTTGTTCAAAGGCTTGATTGATAACGCACTATTATAATCAATTCAACCCTGACGCACGTTCTCGAACGCTTTACCTTACTCAGGCTATCGCCAGTTTCTTGTCGCGTTCTGTCCGGCGCGCCACGATGCTCTTTGTTTTCAAAGCTGGCGGCGGCGCTGATTGTGGCGTATCACCCCTGGCGCTTTTTATCGGCAGCGAATATTTCACGATACGTTTAAGCACCGAGCCGAACTGTCGCAGAAAAGGTCCGGTATTGTAGTGTTGCCCGTATTTGTCGCAGATGGCTCTGACTTTGGGAGCGATTTCCTGATAACGATGGGCGGGAATATCCGGGAACAGGTGATGCTCAATCTGATGACTGAGATGGCCGCTCAACAGGTAAAAGCGACGACTGCCCTCAATGTTACCGGAACCGTGCAGTTGCCGCAGATACCACTGTCCCCGGCTCTCATTACGGGTTTCCTCCTCGGTATAAACCCGGGTGTCCGCTGTAAAATGCCCGCAGGAAATAATCGCGTAGGCCCAGACGTTGCGTATGACGTTCGCCGCCAGATTACCCGCCAACACTTTGGGCGCGCCAATGCCCGCCAAGGCAGGAAACAGCACATAATCTTTGCCGAGTTGCCTGCCCGCTTTACGCAGAAAAGGCTTTAACCGGCCCACCAGCTCCTGTCTGCTCATTTTTCCAGTCACCGCGCGCTCCAGCTCCAGTCCGAACAACGCCACGCCCCATTCGAAAGTCAGCGCCTGCGCCACGTTGTAAACGGGCTGTAGCAGGTAAATGGGCCGCCAGGGCTGCTCTGCGGTCAGGCGGGTGATGGTGTAACCAAAGTCGCGGTCTTTGCCGAGGATATTGGTGAACGTATGATGCTCATAGTTATGGTAGTGCCGCCAAGCGTCGCTGGCGCATACGAGATCCCATTCATAACGTTTTGAGTTCAAGGCGGGATCATGGGTCCAGTCGTACTGACCATGCATCAGGTTGTGCCCGACCTCCATGTTCTCCAGAATTTTGGAGAGCGACAGGCAGGCCACGCCGGCGACCACGCCCAGCGGCGTAAAGCTGACATGCAGCAAAACCCGTCCGGCCAGCTCTGAATACCTGACCGCATTGATCACACCGCGGATATGGTCCACATCCCGTTGCCCCAGATCGTCAATGACTTGCTGGCGCAAGTCGTCCAGCTCTTTCTCAAAGGACGCCAGTTCCGCAGGCGTTAACGCCCGACTGAGGGAATCGCGCATAACAAATCTCCTTGTTCGTACTGAATCATCAGATATCACACTTCAAGAGAGACATCGGTTATGGGAACGCAAATACACAACTGGATTTCTTCACTACCGCCGCTGGAGGCTTTGCCGGTGAGCAGATTACGAACCACGCCGGACCGTTTTCTGGCTGTACAGCTATGACAGATTCCCATCCGGCAACCACAGTGAGGGTGCAATCCAGCGGATTCAGCCACATCCAGCAGGCTCTGCCGACCGTCAGCGTCGACGGCGCAGGCGGAGCGCTCAAAGATCACCCGATGGGATGCAGTCTGCTCGGGCGCCGTTTGCTCCGGTTTGATTAAACCGCTAAATGCCCCGGTGAAGTCTTCGAAGCAGATACGCGCTTCGATGCCCTCTTCGCGCCAATGCTGCCGCAGTCGCTGCATTAATCCTTCAGGACCGCATACCAGCGTCCGTCGTTCACGGTAATCAGGAACCAGATGTTTAAGTTGATCGGGATGAAAGCGCCCTCCCTGCGTGTGAAAGTCTCCCCCGCCCGCCGTATAACAGATATGGACCGTCAGGTCGGGGCTCCGCGCAGCGGCGGTGCGAATTTCCTCCGCAAAAATCAGTTCATCCTGAGTGCGGGCGTAGTAAATGAGCACCAGGTTCCGAGAGCGTTCTTCAAGCTCATACAACATGGCTCGAATCGGCGTAATGCCGCTGCCAGCGGCGATCAGTAACAGCGACTCAGACAGTGACGTCGGCGCCGTGAATTCTCCCTGAGCCTGGCTCAGCAACAGCACATCCTGCTTCTGCAGATTCCTGTGCAACCAGGTGGAAACATGGCCGTCTTTTTTCTCTTTGACAGTGATGCGAATGCGCTGCGAATCACGCCAATCCGAAGACAGGCTGTAGCATCGCTGCTGGCGCACTCCGTCTATTTCAATCGTCACCATCACGAACTGACCCGGGCGAAACCCTTTCCACAAGCTGTTCGGTTGCAGGATAAAAGACTTACAGTCAGCGCTCTCTCTGACAATATCAATGACCCGCGCCTTAACCTGACGCCCGGACCATAGGGGAGATAAATGAGAAATATAAAACTCAGTCAACTCAGCTTTGAAAAGTCCGGATAGCCAAGTAGAGGCTATGTCACGCGCAAAGCCGATACTCGGCGCAGTGGGGAGACGACGGGGAATCCATGTCATGGCGGCGTCCATATGAAGAGGAGGTCTGGCTGAGTATACCGACGCCGAAACGATTTAATATACAGTTGTTCACAAATAAACGTGAGAATGTGACACGAATCTGATTATGACTACTGTGCCAACATCTTCGCAAAAACGTCCAATGGCCAGTTCTTTCTGTCCGATACCTGACCGTCGCCAATCTCCACCAAGCGCATGACCCCGTCCTGGCGAAGCGCCAGATCTATGGAATAAAACGGCGCATCAATGCGACGCGCTATTTCCCGACATAGCGCAGGAGGCTCGCCATGGGAAGAATAGGCGACGCCATTGAGGACAAAGTACCTCTGCTCCGAAGCTTCGTCGTAGTCCTCCACCCGCCGCAGCGCTACGCCGCCTTCTATGCCGCCGCGATGAGAGCGGATCTGACTCACGATCTCAACCACTTCCTCCGGCGAGCGTGCAATAGAACCCTGCCCGGTCGAGTTGGATTTCACGAAGTCTTTTACAAAAAAGCTTTCCCAGCCCAAACAGGAGACCTTGTGTAGCAGCTCATCGTCGTCCGAGAAGAATCGGGTTTCCGCCGTAAAGGGCCGACAGGCTTCATACCAGCCCGGTAAATGATGACAGCGCAGGTAATTTTCAAAAGACGTTATCGGCCTCCCGCCTGTTCCCTCAATCAACTGAGTCAGCTGGCGGTAACGCTCAGGAGCAAGCATCCAACCCCGATAAAGCACCGGCTCACCCGCCCCTATTGCAGGGCGTACATCACACAGACCGTTGTCCAACGCATCAATATCAACAACGGAACAACTCACGCCAACCTGACGAAACGCCGTAAATTCTTCCAGATAGGAATCATCTGGTTGCTGAGAGTGAAGAGGATGGGAGGGGAAAAGAAGTCTCATAAGGACAAGTCCAGTGAGCCGGCGAGCAGCCCGGTTTATTGTTTAATCACCGGGCTGACGCAATCAAAGAGGCGAGCGCCTGAGTTTTTCTAACAAATAGATAGAATGACACTATTTGCCTGTCGAATTAATCGTTTTCGCCCTCACGCAGCTTCAGCAGCTTATCGTGAATGACCGCCAGCTCTGGCTTGTGCTCCAGAATTTCTTCCGTAGTCAGGCCGTGCAATTCGTGGGGGAAAACCAACCATTGGTCCGTCTCATGTACGAAGTAGTCAGGCACTTTGTCGGTTTTGTTGTTGGACGGCTTAAAGTATGGCGTCGCAATTTTGATGTCCGGCGTATTCTTACGGCAGGCCGCTTTCAGATCCGTCACCACCTGCTGTACGCTCAAGCCGGTGTCGTACACATCATCCACGATCAGAACAGAGTCTTCCGCATTGACGCGCTTAACCATGTAGTTCAGGCCATGAACGGTAACATGACGACTTCTTTCGCCGATGCCAGTGTAGGAAGAGGTACGGATAGCGATGTGGTCCGACTCCACGCCCAGAAAATCGAGCAGTTCCTGCACCGCGATGCCGACCGGAGCGCCGCCGCGCCACACGCCGACGATGTAGTTAGGTCGATAGCCGCTCTCGTAAATTTTCAGGCCCAGTTTGAAGGAATCGTCTAATAGCTGTTGAGCGCTGATGAAAGTCTTTTCCACAAATTAACTCCCGAATAAGCCGGTGGAAGCCCGGCGAACCATCTGAGGAAGACGTTAGGCCGGAAAAAAGGTTGCATAAAATACAGGAAATTTCGGAGAACTCAACATAATAAATCCTGTTTTCGGGAAAATGCCAGGGGTTGAGCGACGTTCACGCAAGTCGCGCGGCCTTCCCGTTAACGTCCCTATTCACTCAGGGACACTTGGCAGCGTGATCTTACCCACCAATGATAGACACCCTGTTAAGCGAGTACACTACGCTACAGAGGTGAACTATGACCAAACAGAAAACATCAAACTCCAAATCTCGCCAACGTTATTCCGACGAGTACAAGGCGGAAGCCCTGGCGTTAGCTCAACGCATCGGTGTGAGCGCCGCCGCAAAGCAATTGGGTCTGCACGAGTCACAACTTTACAATTGGCGCAGTAAAGCGCCCGCCTGAAGCGTCAGTTGGCTGAACAGGCGGAAGAGCTTGCCGTGTTAAAAAAAGCGGCGGCGTACTTCGCCAAAAGCGTGAAGTGAGGTACGCCTTTATGCACTCTCACACAGGCCTTTTCCGCATCACTTGCATGGCGAGAGCGCTTCAGGTCTCAAGAAGCGGCTACTACGTTTGGCTCCATCGACAGCAACCCCCTTCTCTGCGACGACAGCGTCAGCAATCCCTGGACATCCAGGTTGGAGCCGATTTTGATAAAGCTAAAAAGCGTAATGGGGCGCCCCGGCTGACCAAAGACTTGGCGCAACAAGGAGTTCTGGCTAACCGTAAAACGGTGGCCAGGAGCATGCAACGCTTGGGCTTGAGAGCGAAAGCCGCCAGAAAGTTTAAGGCCACCACTCACTCCAGACATAGCCTGCCTGTGGCGGAAAACCTTCTTCAGCAGGACTTTAATGCAACGGAGATAAATCAAAAATGGGCGGGCGACATCACCTATTTGTGGACGGAAGAAGGTTGGCTGTATCTAGCCGTCGTGCTGGACCTGTTCAGCCGTAAAGTCATAGGTTGGGCGATGAGTTCGCGAATGAAAGATGCGCAGGGCCTTGCGCCGATCCTCGACGGTCAGTACTTTTGATTTAATGTAGCCTTAAGGGCTTCACCAATCAGCATGGATTCCGCCGGTAAGTTCTTGAGCTTGACATTTTCTTCTTCCAAGACTATCAAGCGTCAGGCTTCGAAAACCTCAAGGCCTCCGCACTTCTTGCGTCAGGTATAGAAAGTCGCATCTGAAATGTTGTGCTTCCGGCGGAGTTCTTTAATAGGAAGGCCAGCTTCGGCTTCCTTCAGAACAGCTATTATCTGCTCGTCATTGAATCGTTTTTTCATGTTCATCTTCCTCTCTGGTGATGAACATTACTAAGTTCAGAATGGATTAAAAAGTGGGGTGCAGATCAGGCTGAAAAACATATTCTGCGAGCAGATTCGGAAGAGAGAATAAACCGAGATATCGCGGAGACTACTGCGTTCAAGGACGGGCTTAAAGAGCAGAGCCAAACTTATGGGATGTGGTTTGTAGACGCTATCCGGGGCCTGATGCGGCCGCTGATTACTGTCTATCTGCTTGTTCTAGCGACGTTTGTCACCCTTAATATCAGTAGTCATGACCCTGTAAATAATTCTGTGTATCTGCCTGGTTGTTAGAGATACTCAGTCAAGCGATCTTCGAACTCGATCATAAATCGGTTCAGCGCTGACTTCCAATTCCTGATCGGCATCGTCCATTTCTTCGATGCATCCATGATCGCCAGATATACCACTTTCCTCGCGGAATCATCTGTGGGGAACAGTTTCCGCTTCTTGATCACCTTTCTAATGACGCTGTTAAGGG
>NZ_JAPELK010000023.1:0-56438 GCF_029813005.1 Hahella sp. CR1 | reverse complement strand
CGTCCCCGCCGGACGTTTCGGCGACGGCGTTTTCACCGGCTTCAGGCGATTCAACAACTGGGTGGCGGCGTGGGTGTTGGACTGCCCCGGCGTCAACTTCTTGTTCTTCTCAACGATCAACGGATGGAAAGGCTTTTCGCTTGCATCCACCACCAGCAACACATTGCCATGGCGCGCTTCGCGAATCAGGGTGTTGCGCCAGGTATTGAACGTCGCCGCGGTGCGGCCGGGAAACTTGTTGGAGGTGGACTGAAAATGACTTCCCTGCAGCGAAGCAATAAAGGCGTCGAAATCTTTGCCGCGCCCGTCTCCGTCGCTCAGACATTTCTCGATATAACCGATGGCGGTGGTGGGCGACTCAATGCGCGTCAGCTCATCGGCGACGATATCCAAGTGATGTTTGACTTGGAAGCGACGGGGGTAATGCATCAGGAAACATCCCTTGTTAAAGGCCGCTTCTGGACGCATGAAGACTCAGGTAAACCGGGGGGGGGGGGAACCTGAGTTGCTGTAAGAAGAGGCCGGGTTACAAACAGAAATAATGCTGGCGTTATTGTATTTGTGTCTGTTTTTTGATCAATCGTCCTTTGGGACTAACGCCAGTCATGAAAAAGGAGTAAGTGAAAGTCGCGCTGTAGAGAAGGGGGCGGTTTACGTGTTTAAAACAGATCGATTTCTCCGTCATCTTCGTTTTGTTTAGCCATCTCATCCAGATAGTTGGCTTTGAAGTGGGCCAGAGCGGTTTCAATGGCGACGCCATTGAGGATCATATCGAACATTTCTCTCTCGCAGGCCATGGTGTAGCGACCTTTGAGTTCCTGTTGCAGGTTCTTCCATTCTTCCGGTTTGTCCAGACGTTCGCGCGCCTGCAAGAGTCCGCCCAGTTCGCCGAGGCTTTCCTTTACGTGGCAAAGGCGTTGCGCCAAGCGGTCGAAAAACTGGAAGTCGACCACGGCGTTATGGACGTCTTTCTTTAATCCGTCCAATTGCAATTTCAGTTCATGGGCTTGTGTAGATGGGTCTGGGGCGGAGTTGACGGTTTCCACGATGGTCGTGAAGGACTGAGTCAAACGGCCGAAAGATTTCTCGCTTTCCAGAATGGAGGCTTCGATCTGCGCCACCGCCAGCGTAAGCATGGTGATGGTTTCGTTGATGTGCAGCCATTGCTCTTCGCTTAGCTCCAAAGGGGTTTCTGCCTTGCTCATCCGTTTGCCTCTATTGTTTGTTCTGATCTTACGCCCTGTTTCGCCTGTCAGATTTCCACAATCGTGACCCGGTCGCCCTGAGCGCCGGCTTTGATCAGGCCCTGGCGGGCGCGGTTGAGAACGCTTTCCGGGCGTTCATCCAACAACTGGTTCTGGGTAATGCCGATACTGACTGTAAACGGCGGCCGGATGCTGGGGTGGCGGTCCACCAGCGCCGCCAGCTTGCTACGCAGTCGCTCTGCGGCAAGGCCCGCCTGACGCAGATCCGTTTCCGGCATCAATACGGCGAATTCGTTTTCTCCGATGCGTCCGAGCGTGTCCTCGCGACGGAATACCGCTTTGCAGGTCGCGCCGATGAGCGCCAGCATTTGCTGGCTTTGCTCCGAATCTCGGGCATGGGAGGCGTTGAACTGGTCCACCTGAAAAGTGAGTAGCGAGAACAGCGAATGATGTCGATAGGCGCGGCGCCATTCTTTGTCCAGCCCATCAAGGAAATGGTCCTTGTTGGCGAGCAAGGTGGTTTCGTCTTTACCGGCGGCTTTGGAGAAGTGCTCCTCCAGTTTCACGTACGCGCTGATATCCCGTTGGATTGCAGCGAAATGGCTGACCGCGCCGCTTTTATCCAACAGCGGCATGATGCTGATTTCGATCCAGTATTGGCTGCCGTCTTTGCGATAGTTCAGCAGCCGGCAACGCACTTGAGACTTTTCCTGCAAGGCGCGACGAATGCGTCGGCAGGCGCTTGCATCGGTTAATGGTCCTTGCAGCATTCTGGGAGTGGCGCCGAGAAGTTCATCTCTGGAGTAACCGGACAAGTCCTCCATGGCGCTGTTGACGTAAACGATTTCCGGACCAGGATCGTCCAAGGGCGAGGCTTTGGTGACCAAGACGCCGTCAGCGGCGTTTTCCACAATGTCTTGAAAACCGAACTCTTGTTCCAGTGCGTTCATTGCTGTCCCAATTGCAGGTGTTCCACTTTTAAGTCTAGTTAAATCTGTCTGTCATCACTCATTTTTAGAAAATATGTTTATAAATCAATTTGTTGATATATCTATAATAAATAACTGACTTAACCCAGGATGCATATAATTAATTAACTTCATTCAAGTGTAGTAGAAAGCTGAATAAAGCCATTATCTGCACGGACTCTATGGAAAGACGCGAAACCTATGCAAAGTATTGAGATTAAAGCGCCGCTCACGCTGACGACGGAGCGCTTAAGGTTGCGCCAGTTTACGGAAGCGGATTTGCCGGATTACGCCAAGATGCTGGCTGACGACGAAGTGATGCGGTACATGGCGAACGGCCAGGGGTATGATTTGGACGCAGCCTGGAAAAGCCTCGCGCTGATGCTCGGCCATTGGCGTCTGCGGGGATATGGTTTGTGGGCGTTGGAGGAGATTGAGAGCGGGCGTCTGCTGGGGCGTGCGGGACTCTATTATCCGCAGGGATGGCCAGGTATGGAAATCGGTTGGCTATTGCGTCGCGCATCCTGGGGGCAGGGCTATGCCTATGAGGCAGCGCAAGCAATCAGGGATGTGGCGTTTTCGCACGTGGGCGTATCCTCTCTGGTCAGCCTGATCCATCCCCTGAACGCCCGCTCGCGGCGTCTGGCGGAAAAGCTGGGAGGGAAAGCCAGTAAAACCCTGGAGATTCAGCAGAAGCAGGTTCTGCTTTACAGCATTCCAAAATCCTGATTTGGGTAGGAGTCGATATGTCGAGAAAGACAGGACAAAGTAAGCCGCCTCCATTAGTGAAAGCGGGCTGTGGCGTCCGTTTCGATCCAGAGCAGTTGGACGAAGACACGGGATTTGATTTTTCCGGCGCCGCCGACTTATTAAAGGAAGAGAAGGCCCAGCAGGAAAGCGATGAGCGTGAACAGGAAACACTGGCGGCAGACGAAAAAAAACCCGGCGAAGGCCGGGCAAAGCGCTGAGTAAACACTCAGGGTCGAGGTGCTTACATAGACGGAGTGAGCGATACAGGAATCGCTTGATCCGTCTTATCACTGCGGTCGCAGTAATCCTTTAACGCCGCTGAACTGGCGCCAGCAGCGGGCAATCTCCAGCTTCTATTCCGGCGTTGGCTTACAGCTCTACGCCAGGCTCCACATAAAGACGCGGGCAGGCGCTGCCGTCTTCTTTGAACAGATGACAGTTATGCGCCTTGAGGCCCAAAGCAATCGGGTGATTTTCCCGTACCGGATTGGCGCCGGGCGTACGCAAGGTCAGGGTGCTGTCGAATCCTTCTACGTCGGCGTGCACCAGGGTTTGATAGCCGAGTCTTTCAACCACATTCACCACGCCGTTGAGGATGACTTCGCCTTCTTCCGCGCTGACGAAATGCTCCGGACGAATGCCCAGGGTCGCCTTATCGCCGGTTTTCAGCCCCGCGCCATTAACTGGAACGATCAGATCGATGGCTCCTGGCAGAGAGACTTTGACAGACTGAGCGCTGGCTTCCAGCACCGCGCAGGTGACGAAGTTCATCTTGGGAGAACCGATGAAGCCGGCGACGAATTTGTTGGACGGATAGTGGTAAAGCTCCAGCGGCTTGCCCACTTGAGCAATGCGTCCGTGATCCAGCGCGACGATTTTGTCCGCCATGGTCATGGCTTCCACCTGGTCGTGAGTGACGTAGATCATGGTGCTCTGCAAGCGCTTGTGCAGCTTGGATATCTCGATACGCATCTGTACGCGCAGAGCGGCGTCGAGGTTGGACAAAGGCTCGTCGAACAGGAACACCTTGGGCTCGCGCACCATGGTCCGGCCAATGGCCACCCGCTGACGTTGTCCGCCAGACAAGTCTTTCGGCTTGCGTTGCAGCAGGTGCTCCAATTGCAGAATGCGCGCGGCGTTTTCCACTCGCTTGTCGATCTCGGCTTTGGCGGTTTTCGCCAGCTTCAAACCGAACGCCATGTTTTCCGCCACGTTCATGTGGGGGTACAGGGCGTAGGACTGGAACACCATGCCGACTTCGCGCTGCATGGGCGCCTTTTCGTTCATGCGCTCCTCGCCGATGAACAGGTCGCCGGAGGTGATTTCCTCCAAGCCTGCGATCATACGCAGCAAGGTGGATTTACCGCAGCCGGACGGGCCGACGAAGACGACGAATTCGCCGTCTTCAATATCCAGGTTGATGTCTTTGGATATTTCTACCGTGTCATAACTTTTGCAGACATTTCTTAGCGTTACGCTGGCCATGGCTGGACCCTCTTAACTTGATTGCCGGCGTTGCTTACGCCAGCTGACAAATACCGATTCCGTATGCAGGAAGGTGCACGCAGGCGTCGCTCCATTCCGCATTGAGAACGCTGAGATCGCTCACCACCGTTTTGGCGCCGGCGGGCAGTTCGATATCCACGCTTTGCGCCGACAGGTTCAGCGCCACCAACATGCGTTCGCCGTTCAGGCTGCGCTCATACACGAGGGTATCCTGTGGGCTTGGCAGGAAGCGGATGTCGCCTTTCTGCAGAAGCGGTTGCGCCTTGCGCCAGAGCAGGAATTCCCGATAGGTATGCAGCAGGGAATCTTCCGCATCCTCCTGTTCCGCCACGGCGGCGGATACATGCTCTGGATAGACCGGCAGCCAGGGCTTTCCAGTCGTGAAGCCGGCATGCTCCTGCTCCGCTTTCCAGGGCATCGGCGTGCGGCAGCCATCGCGGCCTTTGTATTCCGGCCAGAAGGCGATGCCGTAGGGATCGACCAGATCTTCGTATTCCAGCTCCGCTTCCACTAGACCGAGTTCTTCACCCTGATAGAGGCAGACGCTGCCGCGCAGAGTCAGCAGCATCGTCATGAAGACTTTGTTCAACGCCAGCGGCGCTTCCTGTCCGCACCAGCGCGTGGCGACGCGGGCGACATCGTGGTTGCCGATCGCCCAGCAAGGCCAGCCGTCCACCAGTTTTGACTCGATGGTTTCTACAGTCTTGCGCAGAAACTTGGCGTCGCACTGTTCGGTCAGGAAATCGAAGGAGTACGCCATGTGCAGCTTGTCGCCGTCGGAGGTGTAAGCGGCCATGGTGTCCAGGGAGTTGTCGTCGCCGATTTCGCCCACGGTGGTTGTACCCGGGTATTTCTCTAACAGGACGCGCACCCGTTGCAGGAACGGCAGGTTCTCCGGCTGTGTCTTGTCGTAAAGATGACGCTGATAGGCGTAGGGGTTTTCTTTACGCACGCCGATAGAGCCTTCCGCCACTTCGGTATTGGCGGGGTTATCCCGCAGCAGCTTGTCGTGGTAGCAGAAGTTGATGGCGTCGAGACGGAAGCCGTCTACGCCTCTTTGCAGCCAGAACTCGACATCGCTGAGCACTTGTTCAACCACGTCAGGATTGTGGAAGTTCAGGTCAGGCTGGCTGGTCAGGAAGTTGTGCAGATAGTACTGACGACGACGGCTGTCCCACGCCCAGGCGGAACCGCCAAAGACAGACACCCAGTTATTCGGCGGCGTGCCATCGGGTTTCGCCTCCGCCCACACATACCAGTCCGCTTTCGCATTGTCGCGACTGCTGCGGCTTTCCTTGAACCAGGCGTGCTGGTCGGAAGTGTGGCTGAGCACTTGGTCAATGATGATTTTCAGGCCGCGCTTGTGCGCTTCCGCCACCATCGTCTCGAAATCTTCCAGGGTTCCAAAAATAGGATCGACGTTGCGATAGTCGGAAACGTCGTAACCGAAATCCTTCATGGGGGAAGTGAAGAAAGGAGACAGCCAGATGGCGTCCACTCCCAGACTGGCGACATAGTCCAGCTTTGCGGTGACGCCCGGCAGGTCGCCGATGCCGTCGCCGTTGGAATCAAAAAAACTACGGGGATAAATTTGGTAGATGACTGCGCCGCGCCACCAATCACGATCAACCTGCATGTCGCCTCTCTTAACAACTCCAAACCAGGTAACGCACTTGCACCCACAGAAAAGTGGAAGACGTTGTTATTTTTACAGTTATGGAGATGGTGCCTGCGGCGAACCGGGCGAACATCCTCCCTCCCTCTTTTTTCTTGGCGTAGTAGTGGGGATGAGGGGGGAGGAGGAGGCGGAGGGTGGGTATGAGGGGGGAGCGGCGCTCACTCCCCCTGTATCTTACTCAGCAGATCCCGCGCCAGATTGATGGCTTCGGAGCGGTGGGTGATGTTCTGTTTTTGGTAGAGGCTGCGGATGTGGGTTTTCACGGTGGTGGGCGCCACTTTCATGTGCTCGGCGATCTGGTCGTTGGACAGACCTGCATGGATAAGGCTGAGCACTTGCCACTCCCGGCGGGTGAGGGGCGAGGTGCGAATGAGTTCCGGCACGTCAGGGCGGTCGATAATATCCTGGATGATGGCTTCATCCAGTGAAATGCGAATCGCGCGGCTGAAATCCCGTTGTTGTTGCGCCAGTTGGATCAGGCGTTCCGCCCGCTGTTTTTCCATCTCATCCAACTGCTCTTCGCTGATCAAGGCTTTGAGAATGTTGATCAGCACCTTGCCGATGCGCAGGAAACTGCCCACCGCGCCGGTGGTGCTGGCGAGTTTGAGCGCAATGGCCATGTGGCGCAGGGCGTCTTCACGTTGCTCGTTGAGCCAGTAAAGCTGCGATAGATGGATATGGTTGCGGTTGATATCGGTTTTCAGGCCAAACTGTTCCGCCATGCTTTGGATGCCTTCCAACAGCGGCAGCGCCTTGTCGAAATCTCCCAGACTGACGTAGGCCCGCGCCCAGTTGCGGATATTGCACTGGGTAAAGTGGTTGGTGGCCTGCTCTGGCGTGGGCTCCGGCGCCGCGGTCAGCCAGCGTTGAATGGATTCTTTATCGCGCACCGCGTCCCAATAAGACAGCATGGCGGCGTGCGCGTTGGCGGTCCAGTCGATATGGTATTCGCCGGAGGCCAGCATCTTGTGAATCTTCTGCACATAGTCCGCGCACAGCGACTGACGTCCCCGCGCCTGGGCGATCTTCGCCAGCATCACGTAGCTTTGGATGAACCAGCGTTCTCCCTGGCTTTCCAGAATCTCGATGCCTTTTAGTGCGCATCGCTCCGCGCTTTCCAGATGGTGCCACTCCCACATGATCTGACTGCGTATGCGGTACAGGAACTCCAGAATGGGCAGACGCTCCAGGCTGTGGTCTTCCGCATATTGCAGCGCCTTCTCCTGGATGTTGTAGGCTTTTTGCAGATAGCCCTGGGCGACGCTGATCTCTGATTGCTGGCACAAAGCCCAAATCACGTTCTGGTGCGCATGTTCCGCCAACGCCAGTTGTTCGGTGTCCTGCATGCGGTTAATGGCTTCCTTGAGGTGGCCCTGCACGAATAAGGATTCGCCAATAACCGAAGACGCCGCGGTGCGAGAGGTGGGCAGATACACCGGATCATGGGCCAGCGCAGATTTTGCGAAGGTTTGCGCCCGTTCTGCGTCTCCGACGTTCATGGCCACCTGGGCGCGCACGGCGTTGAATTCGCCGGTGATGGCTTCCCACTCTTCTTCGCTGCAGTGGGTTTTCAAATGCTGCTCCGCCGCTTTCAGCCAGGACTCCACTTCAGACCACTGGTACTGGCCCTGCGCCACCCAGGCGCGCAGCAGAGTGAGAATAGGGTGATCGGCGATGACTTCTTTATTCAGCGCGTCGAAACAGCGTTGCAGCAGATTGAACTGCCCTTCGGTGAAAAAGTCGCGGCCGCAACTGAGCAGGATATCCTTGATGCGTTGCTGGTCTTTGGCCAGCACTGCGTGACGGGCGGCGTCTTCAAAAAAGCCCATTTCACGCCAGGCGTCGCTGGCGCGTTGGTGAAGACGTGCGGTTTCATCCGGCAGCACGCAGGCTTGCATATGTCGCAAGTAGGCGGCGAATAGTGGATGGTAGCGGAACCACAGGCCGCTGCTGTCCAACGGCACGATGAACAGCCCCAGGTTCAACAGCGAGTTCAGAAGGAACTGGCCGTCCTGTTGTTGCGCCAGACGCATCACCATCAAGGCATTGAAGCGTTCCAGCACGCTGGTGCGCAGCAGGAACAGGCGCTGCTCGTTGTCGATACTGGTGCGGGTAAGCTCGTCAAAGTAATCGAATATATAGTGATTGCCGCTGTGCAACTGCTCTACGTATTCGTTGAATTCGACGCCAGTAGAAGCGGTCGCCGCCAGCAGTTGCAAGGCTGACACCCAGCCTTCGACCCGGCGGTTGGCGCGCTCGATACTCTCTCGGGATACTTCAAATCTCAGGCGCTGCTCAAAATACACCTGAGCTTCGTCGGCGCTGAAAGAAAGGTCCTTGGCGGTGATTTCCAGCATCCGCCCCTGCATGCGAAGCTGCGCGACCCCGATGGGCGGTGTGGTGCGGGATAACAGCACTAACGTAATGTAGGGAGGCAGGTGTCGGAGAAGAAACGTCACGCCGCTATGGATCTCTGTATTGGTGATCAGGTGATAATCATCCAGCACCACAAGCAGCGGATCGCCTTCCAAGGGTAACTCAGACAGCAGGTCAGTGAGGAACGTCTGCAAGGTCGGGTAACCTTGTTGGTTTAACGTGCGCAGGGTTTCCGGACAGGCGCCTTGGGTAGCTTCGTTCAATGAGTGAGCGACATAAAAGGCGAACTGCTCGCTCAGGTTGTCCTGAGCGTCGAGACGGAACCAGGCGGCGTTGGCGCCCAGTGCGTTCAGTCGATCGTCGATCATCGTGGTTTTGCCGTAACCAGCGGGCGCCTGCACCAGGATCAGGTTGATCGGATCGATCTCATGCAGCAGGTCGTCGAACTTCTCCCGCTCCAACAGACGCGCAGGCCTGGGCGGAGGCATTATCTTGGCTTTTATCAAGGTTAAAGACTCGGGCTTTATTGTAGTTGTCATCGGCGACCCTAATTATGTTTCAGCGCTAATGTCGTCCATTATTGGCCGGTTCATACGCCGGTCATGAATTTGTGATTATATGGAGCCGTGGCTCCCTGGACGCAGTTACATCAGACTTTAGCAAATATCGCTTTGGAAAGTCAGCGTCCATTCACCGTATACGCCCTGACGGCGGGCGCTTATGTGGTTATTGCGTATTGCTGGTATGGGGCTGGAAGACCACCATACGCGGATGTATACGACAGTGCGTTTTCATTATTTCACTTTGCCCGCAATGTCTTGCGCGTCCATTCTGCGATGTGCGCATGCGGCAGCGGTGAAATAGCGGGATCGTAACAGTTCTTGATGCCGCAGCGGTTCTTCCCCTGCGGCTTTTTTTTGCCCTGAGGGCCCGATCTAAAGTTCCCCGACTGCGATAAATCTGTGACGACGAGCGGCTGTGTTTAAGGAAAGGCGCGGAGGTTGGCGGTGGTTATTCTTGCTTATGCGATGGTGATATTAGTCTGGTCCACGACGCCGCTGGGAGTCGTCTGGAGCAGTCAGTCCTTTCATCCGACGGTGGCGGTAGGTTTGCGTATGACGATCGCGGCGATCGTCACTGGCGTGGTTATCCGTCTGTATCGCATTCCAATGCACTGGGACAGGGACTCCCTCTATAGCTATCTGTGCGGAACCATGGGCGTCTTTGGCGCGATGATGCTGACCTATTTCGCTTCGAAAACCGTTCCCTCCGGATTGATCTCCGTGATGTATGGTCTGTCGCCGATAATGTCCGGCCTGCTTGGCGTGTATCTGCTGGACGGAGCGCGCTTTCAGAAAAGCCAGTGGCTAGCCCTGGGGCTGGCTATTAGCGGATTGGCGACAGTATTTGGCAAGGATCTGCATGCTTCAGGCGCTATCGCATTTGGTTTGCTGCTGGTGTTGGGCGCCGTGGCGTTGTTCAGTCTTAGCGGCGTGTTGTTGAAGAAACAGAAAGCGACGCCGCATCCACTGGCGCTGACCTTCGGCTCGATTCTGCTGGCCTTACCCGGTTACTTTGTTCTGTGGGCGTTGATGGACGGGGAAATACCCCAGATTACCCTGAACGATCGTGGTCTGTGGGCGGTGGTTTACCTGGCCCTGGTAGGCTCCGTATTGGGTTTCTTCGCTTACTACTATGTTTTGCAGAAACTGCAGCCGTCCACGGTGGCCATGGCTACGTTGGTCACGCCAGTTCTGGCGTTGCTGTTGGGCGTTACGCTGAATGATGAGACGATCCATCCCACAGTGCTGCTGGGCGGCTGCCTCATTCTGCTGGGGCTGGCGTTGTACTTTGATCTGCCGCGCAAGGCGCTGCGTTGGCTGCGGCCGATCAGCACGCCCGCATTGGTTATTCCGTTAGGCGAAGAAGAAAATAAACGCACTGACCAGCAGAGCGCAGGCGAGGTTTAAATAGAAGCCTATCCTGACCATCGTTTTCTGGGGCACAAGCCCAGTCCCGTGAACGATGGCGTTGGGTGGCGTCGCCACCGGCAACATGAAGGCGCAGGAGGCGGCGATACCGATGGTCAGCGCAGTTTGTTCGGGGCTCAGCTGCCCCGTCGGCAAAGCCAGAAAGATCGGAACCAGTAAAGCGGCGGTGGCGGTATTGCTGGACAGCTCGGTCAGGAATATCACAAAGGCGGTGATGGTCAGCAGCAACAGATAGGCGGGCCAGGCGGCCACCAGCGCCGCCAGGGATTCTCCCAGTAATTGACTGGCGCCTGAACTCTTCAACACCACACTTAAGGTCAAACCTCCTCCAAATAGCAGCAGCACTCCCCAGTCTGTGGTGGCGCTGACGTCTTTCCAGGCAACGACTTTGCTGACGGTCAGCGCGACCAGCGCCAATATAGCGATCCAGCTATCCAGGTCTTTTTCTATTCCCAGCAGTTCTCCTAAAGGCTTGCTGAAGAGCCACATCGCAACCGTGGCGCTGAATATGCCCAGTAGAATCAAACGCTCACGGGTCCAGGTAAAGTCGGAGCGTGTCCCTGTCTGGGCGTGACCGCTAAGATCCGGTCGCAGCGCTTTGTAGAGAATGAAAAGCATCACCGGCCACAGCATCAGCGTCACGGGCAAACCCAGTTGAATCCAGTCGCTGAAGGACATACCCAACTGCGCGGCGACAATGGCGTTGGGCGGACTGCCCACCAAGGTGGCGACGCCGCCGATGCTGGCGGAATACGCCACCGCCAGTAGCGCGAATACGCGAGGATTATCCGGGCGATCATTTTCCTGGCTGAGCAGGCCCAGAACCAGAGGCATCATAATGGCGGTCGTCGCGGTGTTGCTGATCCACATGGAGAGCAGCGCGCTGAGGGCGCATAGTAAAATCAGAGCGTGACTGATTTTGCCGCGCGTGAGGCGCAGCACTTTGGCGGCGATGGCGCTGTCCACTTGCTGTTTATGCAGCGCTGAAGCCAGAGCGAAGCCGCCAAGGAACAGAAAGATAATGGGATTGGCGAATTCACTGAAGCCCTCCCTGACCGACAGTAAGCCCAACGTTACCGCCATGATGGGAATCAACAGGGCGGTGACGGTGACATGCAGCAACTCCGTCATCCACAACACGGCGGCTATCCACAGGATAGAGAGCCCATGACGGGCGTCGGCGGGAGCCTGTATCAGCGTTTCCAGGCATAGCGGCCCTGCGGCCAGGATTATCCCAATCAATTTCAATCGCATATTCGCTCAGCCATGGCTTTCCTTAACGCCGAGGTCTTGGTTGATGTAACGCTAAAAATGGGGTAATTATCGGTTTCTCATAGAGAAATTGACTTGATACAACGCAAAAGGACGCCAATGACCTCGAACGCTTCTCAGTTTAGCCTACGATCCATCACCGCTGCGGATAACTCGCAAATGGCGGAGGTCATCCGTCAGGTCTCCGCCGAATACGGGCTTACGCCTGAGCGAGGATTTGCTGTCGGAGACCCCAGTGTAGACGCCATGTATGAAACCTATGCAACCGCTGGCGCCGCCTATTGGGTGGTGGAGTATGAAGGGCGCATCGTCGGCGGCGGTGGCGTGGCGCCGTTGGCGGGAGGAGACGGCTCGGTGGCGGAACTACAGAAAATGTACTTCCTGCCGGTCTGCCGTGGGCAAGGCCTGGGGTACAAAATCGTGCTCATGGCGCAAAAGTTCGCCAGGGACCAGGGGTTCAAGCAGTGCTATCTGGAAACGACAGCCGCGTTGAAAGAGGCTATCGCTTTATACGAACGCCTGGGCTTCGAACTGCTGACCGACCCCATGGGAGATACCGGTCATCAAGTCTGTGAAGTGCGTATGATCAAAGTGCTGGACTGACTCCGCGCCTTACATCCAGCCAATCGTGTTCAGCACGGTAATGCCGATCGCCAGGGAGACGAAGGACGCCAACGTAGATAAGGCGACAATGGCGGCGGCCAACTCACTGTCCCCACCCATGGCTTTCGCCATCACGAAACTGACGGTGGCGGTCGGGCTGGCGAACATGAGAAAGAGCGAACCCAGGTAGATATCGCGTATGCCTATGGCGAACGCAATCACGATCTGCGCTACAGGCAGCCAGACCAGCTTCAGTTGCGTGGCGTGCAGCGCGAGTCGGGACGTCGCCCGCAATACTTTGCCGTTGATGGAGCCGCCGACGCAGAGCAGCGCCAGAGGCAGAGTCAGATCGGCGAAGTAACCGGCGGCTTTTTTCGCCATCTCCGGCAATGGAATCTGTAATGCCGCAAATCCAAGCGCCAGTACGATGCTGATGATGAGGGGATTGCGGACGATCTCTTTCAGCACGCCAGCCCAGGGCAGCTTGGCGTTTTGATGCTGCGAGGCGGTTAACGCCCAGACTGACAACAGGTTGTACAGCAGGGTGACGAAGCCCAGCAGCACCGACCCTATCGCCACGCCCTGCGCGCCGTAGGCGCCAGCGCATAACGCCAAACCGACGATGCCCAGATTGCCTCGAAATGCGCCCTGTACGAACACGCCCAGTTGCGTAGGTTCTGAAATATAGCGTTTGGCGATGAGCCAGACTGCAATAAAGCCAATCGTCGTGGAGACGATGGCGTAGCCCAATTGCGCCAGATTGACCACCTGCCCCAACTGTAGTTCGGCGACGTTGAGGAAGATAAGAGTAGGTAGCGCGATTTTGAATACCAGACGGGAGCCCGTCTCAATGAACGCGCCGTCAATCATGTTGCTGCGTCGCAATAAGAAGCCGAGGATGACGAGAAAGAATATCGGCAACACCACACCGGCGGCGAAAACGGCGCTTTGCAGCAACAACTCAAACATGGGCGGACTCTGGAAATTAATGGGCTTGGTTGAGGAGTTTAAGCGAGATTGCCGCAGCGTATGAATGAGATGTCAGTATGACGAGAGGGAAATATTCAATTGCTGGCGGTCAGGTTGGCCAGGCGGCTACGTTGGAAGACCGCCCGGCCGAGATCGATCGTTACGAATCAACGCGATGACAGCTTGTCCAGGTCGCGCTCGATTTCCTTGATCTTGTTGTTCACGACGCGCTCCAAGTGGCGCAGATCCTTCAGGATCTTCTCTTTTACGTCGACCTGTTCGG
This sequence comes from Hahella sp. CR1, assembly GCF_029813005.1. Lineage (NCBI taxonomy): Bacteria > Pseudomonadati > Pseudomonadota > Gammaproteobacteria > Oceanospirillales > Hahellaceae > Hahella > Hahella sp. CR1. Next base: position 42,837 of record NZ_JAPELK010000023.1, on the reverse strand, counting down.
TTTCTTTGCAGGTGATTTTGTCCAGCTCATCCAGAACGTGCAGCAGGTTAGGCGCAATTTCAGATGTGTTTTCATAACGCTTGGTGCCGCCTGAATCCACCAGCAACTGCTTTTGCAGACGGGGGAATTTAACTTTCAGGCTTCTGTGGAAAAGGTCGCCTTTTTCCTTTTTGTAGTAGATCTTGAGGATGTCGTTCTCAGCTTCGGTGCGCAGCGTGTATTTTTCGATGCGTTGGGGATCGGCGACGCCGATATGCTTGAGATGGTCAGTCATGGGTACTCCAGATTAGTTTTAAAATTTAAACCTTAAAAGTCAGTTTAGTTAAGAAATCGGTAAGTTGTTAAAACAACGATGAAAAACTGTATTGGGGCATATCTTGAACTTTTGGTAAAAAATTGATATAGGTACAACCCGACAAAAATGTTACCAACGGTAACCTTTTTGACTTATGTCTAGTTCTGTGAGCGGCGGATGTTTTTTGTACAACTGTGTAAGTTGGTCTATAAATCAAAAGTAGGTCCATCAGTTGTAACTTGGACGGCTGTTTGCTCGTATGACTCGCATAAATATTCTGAAAGATATGATTCGTTTGGGGATGCATTTCATTCCCAACAATTTGATGGCTTATCGTCTGTGCGCCTCTCAGACCTCGTGGTTTATTCATGCTCCGCCGGGGTTCTCCAGCGAGCCTTGTGAAATTGACGGGTTACAGGCGTTATGGTTGAGCCATCGCACTGAATGCGAATCCCGCGTGGTTCTGTATCTGCATGGCGGCGGGTATGTCATTGGCTCCAATCGCACTCATCTTGAACTGGCCTGCCGCATCAGCAAGGCCGCCAAAGCGCGCACTTTGATGCTGGAATATCGGCTGGCGCCGGAGCATCCATTTCCTGCGGCGTTGCATGATGTGGTGGCGGCTTATAAACACCTTTTGGATCGGGGCGTTAAGGCCAGGCATATTGTTATTGCGGGAGATTCCGCCGGCGGCGGCCTTACCATGGCGGCGCTGCAATTCATTCGTGATATGGATTTACCGACACCTGCGGCGGCGGTGTGTATTTCGCCCTGGCTGGATCTGACCTGCCAGCTGTCGAGCAAATCTCATCGCCTGCCTCATGACCCGGTGATTTCACCGGAGCGCATACGCTTTTTTGCCCGCCATTATGCGGGAGAACACGACCCAAAATTACCTGGCATCTCGCCGTTCTTTGGCGATTTGCACGACCTGCCGCCAGTACTGATTCAGGTGGGCGGTGATGAAATTTTGCTTTCAGAATGTAAGCAGTTTCACCGGCGCGCCCGACTGCAGGGGGTGCCTTTGCAATTGCAGGTGTGGCCGCACATGTTTCATGTCTGGCATTTCGCATCCCGTCTGTTGCCGCAGGGCGGTCGCGCCATTCATGAAATCGGCGATTTCATTCGCTCGCACACCCCGCTGGGAGCGACGGCGGCGGCTTAATATTCGTCACACGGGAACAGAGTAAAAAACAATTCGCGTGGGGTAGATTCCGCTCTATAATTCTTCGCCCGGTCAGCACGGCAGCCGCCATTGACCTTGACGTCCTCCTATTGTTCTCGCCGCTGGCGCGGAAGGAATTGCATCCTATGTCCTTGAATCAAGATATCGCTCAGTCGGGCGCTTCGGTCTGTGTGCTTCCTTCTCAGGAATGGCATGAGCGGATGGCTGATGTTTTGGCGCAGCAAGGATGGGGCGTCTTTGACGATCTGATTCCGCTGGAGCTGGCTTCGCGTCTGCGACAGGAGGCGGAATTCATGTATACCGAAGGCGGTTTTAGCCCTGCTCATATTGGACGTGCGGAAGACCGACAATTGAATGACTCCGTGCGGCGCGACTGGTCATGTTGGCTGGATGGGCGCAGTGAGACGCAACAAGAGTTTCTGCTCTTTCTGGAAAATGTGCGTCAGGTTCTGAATCGCACTTTGTATCTGGGCTTGCAGGAAGTGGAAGCGCATTACGCTGTATATGAGCCGCAGGCGTATTACCGCCGTCATGTGGACAACTTTCGCGGCCGCAGCCCCCGTAAGGTGACGCTGGTGCACTACCTGAATCAGGACTGGCTGCCAGATGAAGGCGGTGAGCTGGGTTTATACGATGGCGGTAACGGCGGTCTCATCGCGGATATTACTCCCGAGATGGGCCGGACAGTGATCTTTCTCAGCGAGGATTTCCCTCACGAAGTCAGACTGACTCACCGCGCCCGCTGGAGCATCGCCTGCTGGCTGCGCACCAACTCATCGCCGTTCTGAAGCTCCGCGCGGATTCGCGGAGCCTTCTTCTGATTGGGAAATAACTCTGGGCTATTTGCCCAGCAGGATTTTGCTGAGATGGAGTTGCTCGTCGACTTTATCCAGCAATTCTTCATCACTGGGCGGCGTACGCGGATCGAAGCGCGCTACGCAGCGGCCTTCGCCATTCACCAGAAACTTCTCGAAATTCCAATGTATGTCCTCGCCATCGCCGATGAGCCACTGGTAAAGCGGGTGCCGTCCCGGGCCGTTCACCTCTATCTTGGCGGTAATGGGGAAGCTCACCTGAAAACGCGTAGAGCAGAACGCGTGAATAGCGGCTTCGTCGCCTGGCTCTTGCCCGCCGAACTGGTTGCAAGGCAGTCCCAATACCACTAAGCCATCGTCCTTGTGCTCTTCGTATAGCGACTGCAGCTCTTCGTATTGAGGCGTCAGACCGCATTCACTGGCGACGTTCACCAACAATAGCGTTCTGCCTTTGAACTGCTCCAGCGGCAGGTCGGCGCCATGAATATCTTTGACGGTGAAATCGTAAAGCGTCGTCATAGTTGGATGTCCTTATGTTGCTCTGGATGTTTGGGGGCTGAACCCTTATCCGCCGTGGCGACGGCGGGGTCCGTTTTGGCGTTGGCGGGGCCGGCGATTGCCAGCAAGGCCGCGCTGCCGGCGCCGCATGAAATAATGGTGCGAATAGCAGCTTCCACTTTGATATCCGGTCTTAGCGTCACTGCTTCGCCTGGAACGTGAAAAACGAAGCCGGTTGTGGGGTTAGGGCCTGTCGGGACAAAAACCGTGTAGCGGCCGTCGTCGTGCGTGCTGGTGACAATGGCGGTGACGCTGGTCGGCGTTGAAGGGCCGAATATTTTGACTTCCGCCACGGCGCCGGATCTGAATGGCGAGTTTTTCTTATCGCCCAACAACTGGGTGACGATCTCCTTCACCATTTGATAGCCCGGCGCGATACGACGTAAATGAACGTCAAATCGTGAATGCAGATAGCGGCCGATGCTGGTGGCGGTGAGACTGCCCACCAGGATGCACACGATAGCGATCACCAGGATGACGACCATATCTCCGACCACTTCCGGCGCCGACACCATGCGGATGACGATATTGGTGATAGGTTGAATCAGGTCTGTGACGGCGCGGAAAAGCCAATTGAAAAATAAACCCAATATGGCCAGCGGTAAGAGTACGATAACGCCGCCGATAAAGGCGTTGCGCAATAACAACTTCAGTTTTGTCATAAAGGTTAGGAATTACAGTCCCAGTCGGGTGATTTCGATTTTCGGACAACGGTCCATGACGACTTTGATCCCCGCATCCATTGCTTTTTGCGCCGCCTGCTCATGAATGACGCCCAACTGCATCCACACGACGCCGGCGCCAATGGCGATCGCGTTGTCGACGATGTCGGGAACCGCGTCCGGGCGGCGAAAGATATCCACCATATCTACAGGGACGGGAATGTCGCGCAGGCAGGCGTAAACGGTCTCGCCCAGCAAGGTGGAGCCTTCCAGCGCAGGGTTGACGGGAATGACCCGATATCCCTTGTTTTGCAGGAATAGCATGACATGGTGGCTGTCGCGCCCCGGTTTATCGCTGGCGCCGACCATTGCGATAGTGTGTACGCTTTTCAATATTCGGCTGATTTCGGCTGCTGAGGGCATAGTGTCGTTGGCTCCGCTGATAAGCTGTCAGCATTATGCGGAGCGCCGCCGCCCCCTGCAACTGCACTCAGGTTACTTGGGATTTTTCGGCTGTAATCTCAGCAGCTCCCCCATCTCTGCGGCGGGCAGGGGTTTACTGAATAGATAGCCTTGGTAGTAATCGCATTCGTTCTCTTTCAGAAACTCCAGATGCTCAACGGTCTCCACGCCCTCCGCCACCACCTCAAGATCCAGGTGTGAGGCCATGGCCAGGATCGTGGAGACAATGGCGGCGTCGTTCACGTCGCTGTTGATGTCGGTGACGAAGGAGCGGTCGATTTTCAGGCAGTCGACAGGCAATCGTTTCAGATAACTGAGGGACGAGTAGCCGGTGCCGAAGTCGTCCAGGGAAAAACGAACGCCCAATCCTTTAAGGCTGAGCATCTTGTTGATGGTGTCTTTGACGTTCTGGATAACCACGGTCTCCGTCACTTCCAATTCTACGCAATGTGCTGGGAGTCGAGTGGCTTGCAGAATTTCTATGATTTGCTCAACAAACTCCGGCTGGTAAAACTGTTTGGGGCTGACGTTGATGGCGACGCGCATATCCTCTTCCCACCATCCCTTGTCCAGCCACTCCTTCACCTGCATACAGGCCTGGGTGAACATATCCAGGCCGGCGGTGAGAATCAGGTTGGAGTTTTCCAGCACGGGCACGAATTCATCGGGAGTAATCAGTCCTCGTTGTGGATGGTTCCAGCGTATCAACGCCTCCGCGCCGATAATGCGTCCGTCGGTGACGCTGACCTGGGGCTGGTAGTAGAACATCAGCGCTTTGTCTTTTACCGCTGTGCGCAATTCATTTTCGATACTGAGACGCTTGCTCACCGCATCCGCCATCTCCGCTTTAAAGATGGTCATTTTGTTGCGGCCTTCATGTTTAGCCTGGAACAGCGCTGTGTCGGCGTAGCGCAGGATGACTTCCGTGTTGGCGTCTTTATCTGGGTACAGCGCCACGCCCATGCTGGCGGTTACGGTGAATTCCTGAGTGTTGAAAAAGAACGGGGAGGACAGTTCTGAGAGGACTTTCGCCGCGATCAGGTTGGCGTTTTGCTCCGCCTCCTCCGGCGTGCGTCCCAACTCTGGCATGATCACTGTAAACTCATCGCCGCCGAGGCGACCGACAGTGATTTCTTCATCCAGACAGTTACGCAGATTTTTCGCCACGTTACGCAATAGCTCATCGCCGACCGAATGTCCCAGTGAATCGTTGATGTTCTTGAAGTTGTCCAGATCGATCAACAATAGCGCCCCGTAGGCTCCGTGGTTGCGGGAGCGGGCGATGTCCATGGTGAGACGGTCATAGAACAGGTTGCGATTGGGCAGGCCGGTGAGGGGGTCGTGAAAGGCCAGCTGCTCAACGCGGGACTGCGCCTCGACTCTGTCGGTGATGTCCACGGATACGATTAGCGCGCAGGGTTTGCCGAAAAAACGAAATGGGATTTTGTTGCTTTGCAGAATGCGACGGCGGCCATAAATATCCGTGAGGCCGTGTTCGGGAATGAACATGACTTTCTGCTTATCGATGACCTCTCTGTCTTCGTTATCGAAGCGCACGGACTCCAGGTTGGAAATCAAATGGTGCAACGAGTGATGATCCGTTCCCTCGATTTCTGTGATATTGCGATCGTAGAAGCTTGCGAGCGCCTGATTGACGAAGACAAAAGCGCCGTTGCGATCTTTGGCGTAAATCAGGTGGGGAACCGTATCGATAATCTGTCGGGTCTGGCGTTCACTGTCGCGCAAAGTTTCTTCCGCCTCGCGACGTTCTTCCAGGCGTTTTTGTAAAGTTTCCAGAAACTGGTTGCCGATCTGCGCCAGATAGCCCAGCTCATCGCCGTCATGACTGCGAGGCAGGCGCAAGCGGCGGTCACCGGGATCTTCCGGGTTCACCTCGGAAAAGCTGGCGGCGAGAGAGATCAGCGGTCGCGTGATCATGTAATAGAAGGCGATAAACAACAGCAACACCAGCACCATGTTGCGCACGATGCCGATAATCAGTACGTAATAGGCGCGATTGAAGAAGGGCTCCAGGGCTTTGTCCACATTCACCACCACTTCCATGCGGCCGGTCTGGAGCTGGTGATAAGACTCCATTTGTAGCGCGATAGGATAGGTGCGATAAATCGCGCCGATGCTGGACGTAATCCAGCCAGTGTTGGAGTCGGCGACAGGCTTGGCGCCTTCAGCGAGGGTTTGCCCCAGTTCGTCGACGATCAGCACCTGATGGACATAATCATACTGCATGAGGCCGGTGACGACTTCTTCCGCCAGGCGAGCATCCAGAGTGTGAACGGCGCGTACGGCGGGAGGACGGGCGGCTTGCAGCACGCGCTCAATAAAGTCCTGAAAATCCTTCTCATGACTCAAATAGTCGAAATACACCTGTATGGAGCTGAGCAGGCCCCCAAGGATAAAGGCCAGAATGACTCCGGCGCGCGCCAGCTTGAAGGATATACGTCGATGAAACTTCAGTGTCATGTCTGAAACTGCGTCAGGCGCATCCCTCGACATGATCGGTGCGGCGGTGAGAAGGGATGCTGAGTAAATGTTATCTAATCAGTATAGTCGGAAAATCTGCGGCGCCGGCTAACGGGAAACATTGGATTTTCAGGTTATTGCAGCGGGGTTTATTCCTCCGCTGCGCAAGCCGTCGTAATGGCGTTGAGGATGTCTTGCGCACTGAGCTTACGGTAGTCCCTGCCTTCGGCTTCCGCTTGTTTAATCAGGTTCATCAGTGTCCGGTTAACTGGACAGGGAGCGCCTAACTTGTCGGCCAAGTGCGTTACTTCGCCATTGATGTATTCCACTTCCGTTTTTTTACCAAGGCGGAGGTCATCCTGCATGGAAGAGCCAGCGTCGGGATCAATGGCCAGCGCAGCATTGGCGATAAGCCGGAACAGCGGCGTCGGAAGATGCAGAAGATAGGGCGACAGTTCCGGCACAATCGGGCCCAACCGAACGGTCTGGAAGCCTGCCTGCTCAATCACCCTTAACGCTTCCCGTTGCGCCGCCGCCAGTGCCTTACGATAACCGGGGTTGAGCAACATGGCGCGCAAAGGCAGTCCCGATAAAGCATTAATGGCGTTGTTGAGGTTGAGCAACAACTTGCTCCACTGTACCGGCTCCATCCGCTCGTGAACATCCAATGGCAATCCGCCCGCCTTGAAATCTTTCTGAATCTGTTCTGAAAAGGGAGAGGCCTGGATGGCTAAATGGCCGGATGAGACTTGCCGCAGATCGCCTGGATGAGGCTGGATCACGTTGAATGGGACCATCCCGGGAATAATCTTATGGGGTAAGCGGGCTTTGAGCTGTCCGGCATTGCGGACTCCATTCTGGAAACTCACGATAATGGCGGACTCTGGAGCGTGACGACGCAGAACCTCCGCCGCGCTGGCTGTATCCTGGCTTTTGACCGTCACTAGTATGCAGTCGGCGTTGGCCAGAACGGCGGGGTCATCGCCGAAATGAAGCTGTGCGCCATCGAAGTAACGTCGTCCGCCTTTGAGGTTGCGTAGATGCAGGCCTTCCTGCGCAATGAGCTGTGCTTGCGCTGAGCGGCCAACGAACCAGACGGGATTGCCGCCTGCCTGCAGCATTCCTCCCAAAAAACTGCCTATTGTTCCTGCGCCGAGGACGGCGTACCTCATCTTTCTACTCCTTTTGTTATTTTTCAGCATGCTGAGCGGCAGATTTTGTCCGGATATCCGGACGCAGGCAGACACTTTTTGGCGGCGAGTTCTATCTCCTTTTAATTGCCGCCACGCCCAAAGGGGCGGGCATTAGAGCGCATACCCTCAATGAATGTAGCACCAAAAACGGGATATTTAAATTAATGGCAGGCTCGTGCAGGGAACAAATTCAAGGAGTTACAAAATATATGTGTAATATTGTTCCTGTCGTCAAGATACGGAAATGCTACAACAAATAAAGGTGTAAAATTTTCAGACGTATATTTCCGCTTTTGTTAAATACTTTACAAAAGCCTTGTAAAGTTTATTGAGTCACTAATGAATATAAAAATAGATATATATAATCTAATTTATTATAAAGGCTGTTTGTATGAGGCGACGGTGGGGACTCTGTAAGAGAAACAGAAGAAAGTCTAATAATTTCAATGGATAAGAGGCTTTGTTGGTGACGCCGACTACAGCTCTCCCTGGAGGAGAGGGGCGTCGGCGATAAATAGAAGACTATTTAGCGCCGACAAATTGTTTAAGTTCCTGACAAATCGCGTCAGCTTCCGCCTGTAATACCAAACAACGTAATTTGTTGCCGGCAGTCATTGCGCGGTTAAGTTGTTCCATTTTGCTACTGTATAAACGCTCTAAGCGTTTGTTGTAGTGTGAAATTTGGCTGGTCATTGCAGTTACCTCCAAAATTTCTGTCTGTAATATTTTCGCCATGATCCTTGCTCACTATATCGGCAGTTTTACTCTCATCTATAGATAAGCAAAATGCTTGCCTATCTCCCTTTACTACAGCCTTTGGACTTTAACTACTCTGTCTCTTCAAAAGGCTCTCTTACTTTTAGAAAGCGCTGAACCTTGATAATTCCCTTGATTGAAAATTGTTGTGAATTATTGCCATAAGAAAAGAATTTGCAACCTTACAACATACTTTTTTACAGCGCTCAACCAAGGGAGGAATGAGCAAAACCTTATTTATTTAGTAGTTTAGACAAAGTTTTTAATAAGTCAGTTAAAAAATGCACAATAATTTAAAAATTTCGGAAATTACCTAAGTTACAAATTGTTTCCGATAGAAAATCAATATGAAGACTATGTGTTTATACGCACATATAAACGTATATGAGAGGAAATTAAGTGGTACGGAAGTGCAAGTAAATCAATCAGTTGGTCGCACTTCCGTAATTAAGAAGGGCTTACTTGGCGCTGAGATGTTGACGGAGTTCTTCACTGAGATGAATATTTTCATCAGCGCCTTCAACGGACTTATGAGTGTCTTCCAATAGATTCTGAGTGCGATGATTGAGTGAATCGAGTTCTTGTGAAAGATGGTCGAAATCCCGAGCGACGCCTTTTGCCGCCTCCGCGCTTTCAGTGGCGGAACTCATTAATTGATTGAGATTGCGTACAGTTTCGCTGGCGATGGTGACGCTGCTGCCTATGACTTCGGACACTTCCTGCTGCTTCTGAATGACGCGTCCGGAAATGTCGGTGATTTTCTTTATTTCGCTTTGTATTTCTTCCGCCGATTCGTTGGCGGTGGTGGCCAGTTGCCGTACTTCGTCCGCGACGACGGCGAATCCTCTGCCGTGCTCACCCGCCCGAGCGGCTTCGATAGCGGCGTTGAGGGCGAGCAGGTTGGTTTGGTCGGCGATAGCTTTGATGGATTCGACTAGCTGGTTGATCGTCTTGTTGCTTTCTTCCAGCGAGGACAGCAGATCGGTGAATTCATTGATGTAGCGCGATGAGGCTTCGATATTTGAGGACAGTTGCTTGATGTCGGCCACACTTTGCTGGGTGGTGTCGACGGTACCCACCGCCACCTCCACGGACTGTTCCGTCACCCCTTTGATTTGTGCGGAGTGATCCATAAACGCTTCCAACTGATGGCAACTGTCCTGAATTTCAGACAGTCGCTTTTCTGTGGATTTCTTTACTTTGACGGCATTGTCGTGGATCGATTTCGCCATGGCCGCAGGGCTCTTCTCCATAAGCCTGTCTAGCAATTCCGCTTTGCGCTCCAACTCCCGTAAGCGTGAGTTGTCGATGATAGTCTGGTCGTCATTTGCGCGTGGTTTGCCGAATCCGAACATATTCTTATCCGCCTGTGGTCATGTTTTTTGTCATCGCCCGATTTAAGCGAGCCTGCGCCGGTGGAGGGCGTCAAGGAGTATTCTTGAGTGTAGACGCAGGCGGTAAATTTCGCCTGCGCAAATCTATTTAAAATTCATAAAGATGAGGGGTCAGTATTGCTGTCCTTTCTCTGAATCTACAGGCGTCAGAACGCCATCCAGTGATGACCAGAATACGCAATTGCGACCATAGGACTTGGCCTGATAGAGCGCTTTGTCCGCAAGCTCCAGGAGTTGTTTAGGCGTCATGGTCTCTCGAGGAACGCCGCTGACCCCGCCGATGCTGATCGTGACGGATACCGGGTCCGATAGATGCCATACGGCGCTCGCCGCCACCGCTTTGCGTAATTTCTCCGCCAGCGCGGCGGCTTCCTCCACATCGACGCCCGGCAAAATGATGCCGAATTCTTCTCCGCCATAGCGGGCCAGGACATCGCTGTTGCGTTGTAATTGGCGCATCAGGGTTTGTGCGGTTTGCACCAGACATTCATCTCCGACCAAGTGACCATAGCGATCATTGACCCGTTTGAAGTGATCGATATCGATGAGCAGGAGTGATATGGGGTAGTTCAACCGGGAGGCCCGCCGCAAGTCGGTATTTAGAATCTGGTCAAAATAACGGCGGTTTTTGACGCCGGTCAGACCATCTTGAATCGTCAGTTCGGTCAGGTATTTGGCCTGTTGGGACAGCTTTATAATGCTTAACACTGCGACTTCGTATTCGTGACGAGGCAACGTCGAGATCCAGCTCATGCCCAGGCCGAAAGTAATCAGTAGAAAGCCGACCGCGCCAGGTTGGGTGGCGTAAGGGGAAAACAGCGCCAGAGTCATAGGGCCCAGCAGGCAAATGATGAACAGATTCACCATGCGTCCCAGTATCGCCAGAGATGCGGCTCCGCCGGCGCACAATCCAAGAGTGCAGGTAAGAAATAAAGGGAAGTGCGCTGAAAAGGGCGTAGGAAGCACTGATAACGCAGCAATACCGCCCCACAGACCGGCGCTGAAGCTGGCTCCAAACAATAGAGGCGCATAAGAAGCCTCATGCCCTACCTCAAGCTTACGCGTGAACTGGTGCATCGCGTAATAACGATAGCCTGATACGGCAATGATCAGCAGGGCGACATAAGCCAGCCAAAGAGATTTCTCTGGTGTGGGAGAGCTGAACATGATCGCCGCCGAGATGAACACCCAGGTTGCGGGATAGAACAGGATTCCGGGACGCTGGCGGTTGGCCAGGTCACGCTTGCGTTGTTGCTCCAGTTCATCTCGCAACTCCGGAGGGAGGTCCCGATTATTTGGCGAATTGCGATGGAAGGCGATTCCTCGCATGGGATATTCCCAATAGGAGTAAATTTTTGACTATAAGCGCATACTGCTATTTTTTCACGCCTTGAAACGCGCATGCCGGTTCCTCTGTCTCGACCCGACGGATGGATGGCGTACAATGCTCCGGGCAGCTTGCGGATAAATTAAATATTAGCCGCTTTCCTCGCACAGAGCGCGCTGCGAGACCAGAAAAAGAGAATGATGATTATGACGACCCCTCCCGGAAAGGCCTTAAAGCTTGGTGAGCAGCTTTGTTTTGCTCTTTACTCCACTTCGTTGGCGATGAGTAAACTTTATAAACCCCTATTGAGCGAGTTAGGGCTGACCTACCCGCAGTATCTGATCATGCTGGTGCTTTGGGAGCAGGAAGGGCTGACTTCTTCTGAGCTGGCGAAACAATTGATCCAGGATCTCGGCGCTCTGAGCCCGGTGGTTAAGCGTCTGGAAAAAGAGGGGTTGCTGCAACGCAAACGCTCAACGGAAGATGAGAGAGTTGTGCGTCTGTTTTTAACGGAAGCGGGAAAACAATTAAGAGACTCTGCGGAAAGCATTCCAGAGCAGGTGCTTTGCGTTTCTGGTTTAGAGATGGATGAAGTGAAGGCGCTGCGGAAGCAACTGGAAGAATTACGTCAGGCGTTGTCAAAGCGCGAGAAGTTAGAGTGAGGCGCTGTAGAAAATTAAACGCTGGTGTCTAGTCCTGAAATATAAAAAAGCCGGCGATGCCGGCTTTTTTATTTAAGCGTGAGTTACGCTGCTTTACGACGACGGGACAAGCCGAAGCCAGCCAGACCCAGACCAATCAGGGCTACTGTCGCAGGCTCTGGAACATCGACAGTTTCGATGGTGACATGTCTCAGTTTGAAGTGGTCATTGTATGAAGACCAGCTCTCGCCGAAGGCAGGGTTGTAAGCGCCAATCAACCAGAACTTGGACGCGATGTCAGTGCCAGTTGCAGTTTCGTTTTTCTTGGTGTCGGCGTAGTTGCCCGCCACGCTCCAGCCGTCGCCCAACAGATCGTTCCACTCTTTGTCATTCAGGTCATAAGCGGAAGCGCCGCCAGTGTAAGCCAGAATGGAAACGTCGGAGTCGGAGTAGTACCAGCCGTTCTTGAAATAGCTCAGGTTAACGGCTTCAGAAAAGGACAACATGATCATGTCGTAGTCGGCGCCGTAGCCGCTGTCGTTGTCAATGGAATGCTCGGGAGAGGCGCAACGATCCGCTCTGTACTCGTCATCGTTACAAACGCCCAGACCGTCCCAACGTCCCAGACGCGCATCTTCGAGTTTGTTGTCGGAAGAACCTTTGGTGTCGCTCCATGCGGTGACAGTCAGGCCCAAGCCGTCTTTAGAGTAAGAAATAGAGTTGTTGTAAGAACCGTAAGCAACGCCATCATTCAGGTCCCAGGAGATAGTGCTTGCGAATGCTGAGGAAACCGTCAGCCCGGAGACCAGTACGCTTTTTGCGATAAATTTGAACATGTCGTTACTCCATTAAGAAATATCTTTGAGGTTGTAGTGAAATTCTGGCTTATCTTAGCAATAGGCGTGCCACTCGTTATAAAACAAGGAGTTGCGCTACTTTCCAAGGTGGAATGTGTAAAGGAATGTGACGCTTAGTTGGGTCGTATACTGCTTGCCCATGTTAACTATTTTTGTGCGTGGCCTTGGCGCGCAAGGCCTTTGGGCCGGATTGCATTTTTAGTGCGGTAGACTATTTTTTATACATGTGTAAAGGGAAATAGTGGGTGAAATTTCCTTGGTCGCTGATGCCTCTTCGATTCTGCTGGAGTACGCGCGATTGACGCCACGCATGCATGCGCCGACAAGGATCGAAGACCGGCCCGCAATGCAATACGGGGGAGGGATGTATGGGCAAGTCGATAGTTGTCTGCTGCGATGGTACTTGGAATAGACCGGAATCCGAACAGGATGTGAATTGTCATCCTACGAACGTGCTCAAACTGGTGCGCTCTATTACACCTTGTTACCAAGGGGGGCATCAGGTGGTGTTCTATGATATGGGCGTGGGTGTGAACGGCTTGTGGGACCGTTTTGCTGGAGGCGCGTTGGGTGCGGGACTGTCCGATAATGTCATGGATGCTTACCGCTTCCTGGCTAACAACTGGTCGGAAGGCGATCGTATCTATTTGTTTGGATTCAGCCGCGGGGCCTACACAGTCAGGTCTCTCGCCGGTTTCATTCATTTATTCGGGTTACTGCCGAAATATGAAATGAAAAACTTCCCATTAGCCTATCGCTACTATCGCACTCAACCAGAAGAACGTGAGCAGCTGGCGCAGGCCTACACCGCCCGGCGCTTGATTGATCTGGTGGAGAGTCAGAATCGGCGCGTGGAAATCGAGTTTATGGGGGTATGGGACACGGTTGGCGCGTTGGGCGCTCCCATCACTGGGTTGCGCACACTGTCCCGACGCTGGGTGGGGTTCCATGACACTCAGTTGTCCGATACGGTGAAGTTCGCCGTGCAGGCCCTTGCGATTGATGAGCTGCGCAAGCCGTTTTCTCCAGATTTGTGGACCCATCATCCTGACGCTTCCGAGCTGCGTCGCGACCGGGATAACCAGCGCATACTGCAGGTTTGGTTGCCGGGCAGTCATTCTGATGTGGGCGGCGGCTACAGCGAAGCGGAATTGTCTGATTTGACCCTGGCGTTCATGAGTGAGCAAGCCAGAGCTCATGGCCTTTATACTGATCCGTCCATGGTGATGTCCACCGCTGAGGAACACCGTGAGATGGGATCGTTGCATGATGAGTTCAAAGGTATTTATTCAGCAATGGGCGAGTTCTGTCGTCCGATTGGCCCTCAGCAGCGAGAAGAGCTTGGGTTGGAGCTGGGGGTGAATGAGAAAATTCATCACTTTGCGAAAGTCAGGTCGGACAATAAAGGCGTAGGGCTCAATAAGGGCAACTTGTACGCTGCATTCAATGATCATGTCCCGCTGTTTTATCCCCGTAGATGTGAGCGCATTCTTGTGGATGAAGCCGCAGTGAGCGCGACCCTTACCGGAACGGGAGAACTTTGCCGAGTGCTGGATTATTCCGGCGCTGGCGCTCGCCTGGAGGCGGTCGGCGCTATCAGCGAACATAATCGCGTTACTGTGCGACATCCTTTGTGGGGCGAGCGTTTCGCGGAAGTGAAATGGCGTAATGGACAAGAGGCGGGGCTGGCATTCGCTGCATGACGGATTAAGCGGTTCCGTTCCTTTGCGCCTGGAAGTCCGAGGGGCTCCAGAACATAGAGACGAATTAAAAGGGAAGGAGCGCGAAGGAAAGTGAGCAGCAGCCTGGACGAACGCATAAAGAGTCATCAGCACATTCGTAAGCGCCGTACGCTGATGACCTTTGGGTCTTATCTCCTCACCTTCGCTGTCGCCTTGGCGGGGTGGGCGGCAGGCCTGCTTGAGCTGCGCTATGCGGTGCATTTCCTTATCATGAGCGTCGCCATCAACGGCGGTTTTTACCTGTGCTTCCTGAGTAATTGGAATTTAAGCCGTAAAGATCCCAACCTCACGGAAGAGCAGATGCTGGTCTCTTTATTTCCTCCGCTGTATATCATGTATTTCATGGACGACAACCAGGCCCGCAGCGCAGTGGCGATGGTGGCTATCATTCCTCTGCTATATGGCATCCTCGGCATCGACACCAAACGCTATATTCGCGTTGCTGCAGCTTATTTCGGCGGGTATCTGGGGCTGCTTGGTCTGCTGCTATGGCTCAAACCGCGCTTAGTGACGCCGAACTCGGAATTTGTATTGTTGACCGCGCTTTTTATGGTCATGGCGCAGATGGCTCTGATTGGCGGCTTCATCAGTAATTTACGCGCGAGCCTGAGGGCGAAGAATCATCAATTGAATGAAGCGCTGGAAAAAATCAGCGTTATGGCGAGTACAGATGAGTTGACCGGACTCTGCACCCGACGGGAATTAATGAAGCAACTGTCCAATGAGCTCAGTCGTTGTCGGCGTAGTTCAGGCGCTTTGTCGCTCTGTCTGCTGGATATCGACCACTTCAAACGCATCAATGATTCCTATGGCCATCAGGCGGGGGACGCCGTGCTGAAAAAAGTGGCGGAAACCATGCAGTCCCTGGTGCGTTCTATCGATTGTTTAGGACGCTATGGCGGTGAGGAGTTTTTACTGATTCTTCCGCAAACGCCCCTTGATGGCGCTTTCATTACAGCAGAACGATTACGGCGGGCAGTCATGGAGACTTCATTTTCGGAAGTAGCGCCGGAGTTTCGCGTCACCATATCTCTTGGCGCGGCGGAGCTGGAAGAGGGCGAGGCCATGGAAGCCCTGATCGCCAGAGCGGATCAAGCCTTGTATGCGGCCAAAGGCGCGGGACGTAATCGAGTGGTATCCGCGGGGCAAACCGCGGATACCCTTACCTAGAGCGACTCAATATTAATCGCTGACTGCAATGCCGCTAGGAACCTGATTGGGAATCAGTTTACGAAGATCAAGGCTGTTCGCGTCCGTTAACGTATGCAGGAAAGCGATTAAAGCGCTGACCTCCGCATCCGATAGCGGGTTGGGGCGTAGCTCGTTGTTCTGAGCGATCTTGTCCCGTAGCGAAACATCCTCGTAGCCCTGAAAGTCAATCTCGTCCAGGTCGCTGCGCGAGGGCATCAACGTCTGCGATGTGTCGTAGTTGTCCAATGACTCCAGTGCATTCAAATGATGTCTGACGACGCCTTCCAATGATGCATAAGCGCCGCTGTGGCCATACGGAGCGGTATGCGCGACGTTACGCAGCGAGGGCGTTTTGAACTTGGCGAAGTCACTCTGTTCGCGACTGGCTTCCGTCCGACCGCGATCCTCTAATGGCATGCGCGCCTCCGGCCCGGGGCCGATTTGCGGCATGGCGATGTTATGGAAGCTGTGGTCGGTCTGGAATTTACCGCTATGACAGCTGTCGCAACCTGCTGCGCCATAGAATAAGTTCATACCTTCCACTTCCTTCGGACTGAGTGCGTCGACATCGCCTCGCAGATACTGATCAAAACGGCTGTTGTCGGCGCGAAAGGCGTTGGTTTCAAAAGCGGCGATGGCGTTTGCGTAATGAGCGATCTTGATATCTTCAGGCAGGCTGATATTGGGATATGCGGCCTGGAATAACTCGACATATTCTGGAATGGCGCGGATGCGTTTCAGATAACCTTCCCAAATGGGACGGAAGCGACCATTGCCGGGGCGGACGGAGTCGGCGATTTCATTCTCACCACGTTGTCCGATCATCTCATTGATGTTGGCGATGGGGAACAGCGCCTGTCCGGCTAGCACGTTATCTAACCCACCTGGTTTTTCCGGACCGGCTGGAATACTGATTTCGCTGGGCTTGTCCGCATTGCCCTCCATGATGCCTTGCCAGTTGAGATGAATAAACTCCCGCGCGCCCAGGTTATAAAGGTGTGGCGCATGTCGGCCTATTCGACCGGGCACGGCGTCGTCGCCGGAACCTGTGGTGCGATAAGGGCCGATAAATCGCCCGCCTTCGCCGATGCCCAAAGACAGTCCGTCCGTTGTGGCCAGAAGCGGGTTATGGCAAGTGGCGCAGGAAATATTGCGATTGCCGCTCATGATTTTGTCGAAGAAGAGCATCCGCCCTAACTCATATTTAGCCGGAGCCGGATCGCCATTATCGTAGTAATCCGAATCGACGACAGGCGTTGGTAAAGGTCCGGCTAAGGCGTGTGCGCTGGTTAAAATAGTAAGTGCGATAGAACGACGTAAGAGATTATTTTGATTGGAACGAGTCACAGCATTCTCCCTGAAAAAGCTGTCGCAGTAATACTCCCTCTGCTTTGTATTATTCTTTGTAGGTTTGTGCGGGGTGGCGTGGGTTCATGCTGGCTCTCGCGTACTTGGCGGAGTGCCTCAACCCATGCTATTTGACCCTAATTTGCTCTCTCCTGGGCTGTCCTCTCTCCTCCTCTGCTTTTTCGTTAGGTTAATGTACGCGACATTATAAAGATTTTTTTTCTTTGTAAACAGTGTGTTACGAAGAATTCTAATCGAGTGGTTTGGCAATGGCTTCGGTGGGAAGAAGAAACAATGTTGATCTGAAGAGTAACGGAAGATAGAGAAATTGCGTGGGGTATTACAAGAGACTTTGTAAGAATGCAAAGTCACTTAATACCGAAATCAGGAAGATGGTTCAGGAGGGGGCGTGGGACATAACGATAGATCTCTGAATAGCTGGAGATTTTGTGATTTCAGGTAGCGATTCTTTACAAAAAATAAAATGCTCTCCAGAGACATTATTGGTTGAAAAAAGAGGCTTGCAACAAGCCTCAAAGTCAAGGCTTCCTTCATCATCACCGTTAAAGAGTCTAGTCGTTGCGTGAGTATCTGTGTAGCTCTCAAATTTGGCTCCAGCGTAGAAAATCGAGAGTTAATCAGAACTCTACACTGACAAGAACTCGAAACCAGTGTAAAGACTGCTTTGGCCTCTAATTCCTTCTTGACTCGTTCCGGGTATCGTCTGCGATTGGTAACTTGGTAAGGCGCAATCGTACTTTATTCTTTGCGATACTCCTAAATGCGCCCTTAATCAGGCTTCTTGCCCATTATGAGTAGTGTGCTATGCTAATTCTATTACCATTTGATGTTAATATGATTAACATCAAATTGGAATTGGCTTCAAACCATAGGGGGTTCTTGGTTTCGCTGTAACCAAGCCATGGGACCAAGGTCAACTATGTGTACAGAGCTATAGAAGTGGGCGACTAAAAGAATTAGAGGCACATAGCGCATATGCATAAGGACCAAGCTATTGAGATGCAAAGCCGAGGAATGTTGAAGGATGTTGTCGTGCTGCCAAATCCATCTTTATGTAGTGAGTGGATCATTTTATTTAAAGATTATGCCGGACGTAGTCATTTCTTGCTTCGTGATACTGGCGAAGTAACTAGCTGTGTGAACCTTGAGTCAATAGTTGGACTATTGAAGGAGATCGGGTTTAGGCGTGCTGAGATTGCATTTTGATTAGTTGTGGAATAACAAGGACTAAAAAATGCTGGCATTCTACAAACTAATTCAACTTCTAAGCATAGGAAGGCCAATAGTCCGTCGATGTGACTCATATGGGGATGTGGAGGTGTATGATACTGATGATAGGAGGATTCTAGCATTAGGGTCAATTTTTGAGCAGAGCTGTCAATTTAAGTCTAATCCTGCATACCTTGTTCACGAGCATATGCGTGCGATGTTGTTGCCCCTAATATACATCAACCCTCGCCATGTTACAGTTTTGGGGTTAGGAGGTGGGTGCTTAGTCAGTTGCCTTTTTAAACATTTTTGTAACCTCAGACTTCATGCGGTTGAGTTGAGGAAAGCTGTTATTGATATAGCATTTGAATACTTTCAGTTGCCTGTAGATCAGCGTCTTTCCGTAATTAAATCTGACGCATGGTCTTATATTTCAAGTGGAGAAACTGAAGAAACTGATATCCTGTTTTGTGATATGTATCACTCTGATGGTATTGAGCGCCTACAGCTACATCCCAAATTCATAAGGCAGTGTAGGCGTTTATTAAATACACAAGGATGGTTGGTGCTTAACTACTTTCAATCCCACTGGGTACATAAATCTGCCTTTGATACTATTCTGAGCATATTTGAAAAGGTTTATGTTTGTAGCCTTACTACAGGAAATAGGATTGTTCTAGCGACGGATACGATGCCGTTGTTGAGTCACGATATGGTTGCGCAGAGGGTCGATGAGCTAGAAGGGCTTTTGGGCTTTTCTATGATGCCATATTTTATGCGAATGGAACGCTTTGATTTAAAGGTCAATTAGTAGCGTAGTTAGAGATGTGGCGGGAATGCCAAGACGGCTACTTTGATTTTTTTAGCTCGGTGTTAGAAGTAGAGAGATAATTGACATTGTATTTTTTTAAGTAGTCCCGTATTAACTGACGTACAACTTGGGAAGGGGTTAGATCTTGGGATGCGCATAACTCCTCAAAAGCCTGTTTCTTTCGAGGATCAATTAAGACTGTTAGGCGGGCGTTCTTGTTTTCCATTTTTTGGGCTACCTCATACTGTGATCAGATTATAGGGTAATGTGGGAGGAATTCATAGCGCAAGGATAGGGTGGTGACCTATGGGCGGAAAAGTCGTCCTTACCATAAAGCTGTGGCTTTCTGCCTTGATTAAGGTCATCTTAGCTTAAAGAGAGTTTCCAGTTTTAGGTGATTAAAGTCCAATGATGAATAGTGTTTTTAAACCAGCTTGGCCGGAATATTTTGATGTGATTGCTCAGTTAGAATGGTCTGAACCATATACTCACGATGAACTATTCTCTGGCAAGGTAAAGGAAAATGTTTCAGCATATTTTTATTCTATCGTAGCGCAAAGTAAAAGAGTCTGGTGGCCCTATTATATAGGTATGACAATGGATCAAACGGTTGCTGCTCGCAATCAAGCATTGGATCATATTGAAAGGATGGAGCGGTTGAGAATAGCTTATCCTAAACTTAACTTTATGGTGACATTAGGAACCCCTTTTTTCTCACAAGGGCAAGCGAAACGAGATGTGATCTATGCTATTGAAGGGTTGCTTATATATGGGAATTGGCATTCTGACATGGTGAATGAGAAGAAAATACAGACGTTTAATTCAATTCCACATATATTTATTGAAAATATAGGTTGGATAGAACATGTTGAGAAAGAATTAGCATTTGGAGTTTTTTACAGCAGTGGAGAGTAGTCTCGTCGGCATTCTCTTGCGCCACTGAAGTGCCTGATATTGGATGACCATATGTTGACCAAACCTCTCGGCTACGGATAACCTGAACCTGATCACCGCCGCCGATTTTAACTAGGCCATCGCGCGAAACCGACACGCGTCGATTCAAGGCAACGACAGCGCCACGGTGGGCGGCTCGCGCTCCGCGACGATCAGCGGCAACAACACGCGGACCAGCGCCAATAAAACCGTAAACGTTCAGGGTAACCATGCGGACAGGAAGATCCAGGCGCAAATCATAGAGCTAAAAGCCAGCTCCGCTGTGACCATCCAAACGCCGGCCATCGCCATGGGCGGCGGATGTGTTGCAGGTGATTGAGGATCTAATCGGGGTGTTTCAGGAGTTGGCGGCTACCACGGCGAGCCACACCCACGGAGGCGGAGGAAGCGGGACGCCATCAAGCATGGGTAGTCATAGTATTCAGGCAAGCCGCGCTGACACAATTAAAGCACAAATTTTGATGCTCATACGTTAACTACCCCTTTTACAAACAACACATTAGCCCTACAACTAAAAAATAGTTGCAAGGAAGATTTATATTTATCGGTTATACATGTTGAGGCCCATCAGATATGACCTATACTTGATCAGGATTGATTTGTGTGGATAAGTAAATGGGGACGGTATGTTTACTGTTGATGGAAACTTTATTGGAGAGTTTAAAACAGGCGACAATATAAACTATAACCTCGATTGTTTAAGAGTGATGTATAAGGCTCAGGGTATTGTGAGTAAGGATGACGGGATTTTACTTTGTAAGCCTATAATAGTCACTGAAACATCTATAATTGAAGCCTTGCTATATGATATGTTTTTTCGAATAAACAAATTTACGCGAGAAGGCTTGGGGAATGTAGCTGAGGCAGTTTTAAAAAAAATAAGAAGCAAGAATGTAGATCAGCTTGAAACATTGATAGCTGTCTCGAAGAAACATGAGCTGCTAGGCCCTAAAACAACTGGGATATATGAAAATCTAGATAATCTTAGGCGCATTAGGAATTGAATTCACATTCAAAATTCAAAGAAATACAAACCAAGGAATGAAGACTCGTTGTTCACTATGGTACTTCAAAATGAATCTGAAGAAACATTATAAATTGTTGCCAAGTATTTGTCGCATAAGTATATAAGGCCATCGCACGCATCAGGGTTTGTTGAGCCTTTGAATTTCCCATGGGTTGAGTATAAAAAGTAACTTCATTAAAAGAAGCGAACATTCTGTTTAATTAGAGTGAAAAAGTGGAGCCCATAAGACGGAGGTCTATCACGCAATGGAGAGAGGTATTTTCGAAGCTTCTTTCATATTAATTGGCATTATAGTAATAGCAATATCGATTATTTACTACAATCATAAAGAGGGTTTAAATAGCTGTTATTCATGTGGAAAATATTTAACGATAAAATCGAATAGATATTGGTACAACGTTAATGGAAAGGATGTTCCAGTATGCAGTAAGTGTCATAAAAAGATGGGAGATAACTTACATTAAAACTAACGAAAACTAATAAATCAATTGCTTTTCTATTTGGCTATATGACTAAGAAGTTGGCTGCTACGACAGAGAGCCGCACCTACACAGGATGTCTCAAGCAATGGGAGCCATAGCAGCCAAGCGAGTCGTACGGGCAATCTGAAAGATCAAATATCGAGAGTTTAAACTTAATTTGCTCTACAAGGTGGCTAGGTCATAGATCTTATTGACGTCGTAACTGTTCTTGTATTCGTAGTAAAATAGTCATTTATTTTTAATAAAAAGTTTCGCTGGAATTTTTAATGGTAAAGGAGGAACCTCCTTGCCAATTTTGGCCTTTAACTTTTCTAAGGTTTCCAACTGCTTTTTACTGTTAACACTTAATAGATATTTTTTAACATCGTCAAAAAAAGTTTCCAGCCGAAGTCTATTTAAAATTCTTTCATGTTTGAGTATTGTTCCGTATAACAAGTTTTTATCAACTGGACAGTAAACTACATTAGTAAAATCATGATATTCTTTATATCTTGCATTAATACGTAGTCTCTGCGCAAATTGTATTCTCGCATAATCTCTCATTATTAACTCTATGGCCGTCAATAAACTATTGTCCTTATACGGGCTTTTTAAGTTTGCAAGAAGCTTTCCTATATGATCGGATAAGGACAAGAATTCATCTTTATCACAATGCATTAATGAGTGAGAAATGAGGCTTTTGTAATTATTTTCCATTTGCGCCAACTGACGCGAGAGATAGTCGTCGAGGTACTCATCACTGAAATTTAAAGTATAAGACTCCCCTACACTCTCTTTTAGTATTTCTATATAGTCGTTTACATTTAATTCGGCACGTATTGATGGATTGTTTATTACTGCAAGGTCTAAGAGATTATATATCGGCAGTTTCCGTTTCTTACTTTTAATTGAATTCAAGTTATATTCCGTGTATAGCTCACGCCTTATTGGTGAGACTGACAAAAATGTTATAAATTTATAAATCATTTTTGAATCATTGCTATCAGACACCAGCATCAATATGGTTGACAATATTCTTTTCTTTGAGACCAAATCAAACATGGTGAATGAGGCCATATTTTTAAAAATATTTTCAATGACTTCAAGGAATCTGCACTTATCCCCATGGTAATATAGTAATTTTACTCCATCAATTATGTTTTGAGGTATCATGAATGAGTTGTAATATCTTATATTTGATGTGATTGCATTATAGCAACAGCAATATGCATTAGACATAATACAAGGATATTCTTTGAGCATAACAAATTCGGATAGGTACGTAACAATACTCTCTACATCTTCTTTACTTATGGTTTTAGATAATAATTTTATTTCTTCATTTCTTTGATAAGTCCAGTCTGGGGAAGATAAATTAGGCTTCCCTCTCAACTTAAAAAAGTTAGGTGTGTTTTTTATTATATTTCTTATGGTTAATTTATCGCCACCGATATTAAATCTTAATTTATTATTTATCTTTATGAAATCATCGAAATATTCTGTTGATTCAGCTAGGACAAATCCAATGTTTTCAAAATGAGAATACGGTTTACCATTGTTATCTATATTTGGTTGAGTCCAAGAAGGAAAAGCCGATTGTATCTCTGAACCGGTATGCTGGATAGTTATTCTAATTGTATCTCTTGGTGAATTAATATTGTAGTAGCCTACAATTTGCCCTACTTGGCATTGATCTTCATCGATATTAAGGAGAGATGACTCTATCGCTTTAACAATATCATTCTCTGAAAAGTTTTTTGGAAACAAAGTTTTCCACAAGTATCCTGATTTGTAATATTCATCAGGATACATAGTTAATTTTGCAGAATTTTTTGTAAAAAGCTCTCTTGGAATTCTTAGTGTTATGACTCCATTCGAAAGCTCTCTAGAAAAATACCAAAATGAATTTGTAGCCGAATCAAAAAATCGCAAATGTTCGATTTTTGTTTTATAGTTAGACTTAAAATCAATCCAGCCTTGGTAAGAGTGCAGGCCGCCTTTAATTGCTTTGCGTGCAACTCTTTTGCCATTGACGTTATTTATTGATTCGACTATTACTCCATTAGTTATGTGATTTATTGCCTTCTTTGAGAGAGTTAGCTTCATTCCATTATTTAGAAGTATTTCCTTTTCCATCCAGAGGCCTCTTAACGCTCAGTTTAGAGAAAAAGCGATTCTAACTATCTCAGCTTCAACTTTTTCTGGAGATATTTGGAAGTATTCCCCCCAAAAGCGATATTTTCTAAATGAATTATGAGTTTTTTGCTCAATTTTATAAGCCTCTTCACAACTATTGCAATGTTGCAAAAAAGCCACTTCCATTCTTGGCAACTGTAATAATTCACGATAAATTGAGTCAGATAGAAATGCGGCACGGTTATGCGGATCGCTACTGAAGCCAATCTTTATGACTGGACAAATGCAGCGTGACGCTTTGTTACCTAGTACAACCGTAAAAATATAAACCCACGCAGGGCCATCCTTGCGCTCACCAGTATAAATTCCTGTATAAGGCGGAGGACCATTAACTCTACGCTTTTCTTCTAAACTACGTTGTATACGACTCTGAAGATTTACTATTTCTGGATAAGTAGGCAGAGATAACTCAGTCTTGGGTAAGGACAATATTGTTGCAGCCTCGTCAGGGGGGAGTCGTACAGCTTGATTAGTCTCTTGGGTTCCCCTGTCACGGCGTCTAGCTGGCAATACATCATTTAAACGAGGCATGCCGTCCATGGCGTATGCTTCGATATATGGCACACTATAGGGCCAACGAAATTTCCCTGCATCATTAAAACTCTCAGGGGTAATTTCTGTTCCTAAAGCCTTTAAAAACTCTAAGGTATCTACAGGCGACATTGCAGCAATTTTGACAATCCCCAAAATGCGCCCACGCTCCTCCTCCTTTGTTGGTGGCCCGCAAGTTCCTACCAGGACAACCCAATCACCAGACTTGTATTGGCGCATTAACGCCATACGATTACCGTCTTTGTTAAAGGCCACCAAAGGCCAATCGCTTCCAAACCCCCACACTTTCGTAAGAAAAACGTTTGGTTTCATGATATCAGCTCCCTATGACCAAGCTTTCTATTGTCATTAAGAAAAAGTTCCTCTGACGCTTTCTTGAACTGATCTATGTCACCTTACAACTTAGACGATTAACGCGCTTAAGCGAGATTTTTCACTCCTCCCCACGCCTGCGCGTTTTGCAAAAAACTTTATGTAGGGAAAGTTGGCAAACGGGTAAAACCTCATACTGGAAGGACTGACGCCTAAGTGCTGAAATTCATTTATTGAAAATATTTGAGGTGTTTTGAATTGTAAGTGAGAGAATAAGTCGCCTCTCATAGTGAGGGCGGCACACAGGCTGCTCGTTAACGAATCTATAAAGGCACTCGTACAGTTTTTCGTATGTTTGGTGGCTTGCCTTTCCGAGATTTTTACACTGGAACCCGTGGCTGGAGGAACTATATTCAAAGTGTTGGAGTGGAAAAACGCACATTCGTGATACACAAATGTTAACTATCCTATGAGCTTCAGAAAATTAGAAAAAAAGTGGAAGGTTACTATAGCCCTGTTGAGCGAGGCCCGCGCAGTTCTCTGTGATTACGCAGGGGGCAGCAAGTATATCGCCGAGTACGATGAATACCTTGATCACAACGAGCTAGAGCTAGCACTTGATATGCTAGAAGAAGCAGCACTTGAGGCAACGAGCAAGCCGCCAAAAGAGATTTGGCTAAAGCTGAAGGAGGCTGCAAAATCTATGGGCCTAGAGGATCGGTGTGAGTTCTATAACCAACAAATACAAAACAGTTAACAAGGCCGTGCATTACGTGCGCTGGACCTAGCTGTGCTCGGCTGTTGTTAGGAGAGCCCACATGAATAAAAAGGTCATGAAAACGGCAGCGACTGACCGGTTGATTTTGGCTAATGCCGAGAAGTTAATAAGCTTCACTGACCGAGCTGACTTACTGTGCCGTAATTCCCAACGAATTGACGATGCATATCATAAAGATTGGTTCTTTGAATTTAATGGCGAGAGTTACTTCACTCCGCCAGCCGTATACATTCAAGAAGGCGTTATTAAGTTTATTAACGGTCGTCACCGAACGATACTATTGGCACGTTATCTCACATTATTTCCGGTGCTTGTAGGTCATCTCGACTTGGATCATCACGGAGGAGTCCCACGCCAGGAAAGTATTGATGCTCTAAATGAAATTATGACGAGTGAATTTGAAGAACATGCAACCTTTAGTAATTTGCCTGAGTTGGAGTGTGGAAATTTTCCTCAGCCATAACAAATCACTCATGTGGGACTGCCGCCCCTCCCCATAGCTCAGACGTTATGCTCTCAAGGAAGGAGTCAACAAATAGTTTCAATCCACGCTCCCTGCATGGGAGGCAACCTGGAAACAACAGTTAAGTAGACGCTGAAGAAGTTCACGACGATAGAGTAGGGAAGGGGTGCTCTGGATAAGTCGCAGGGGGCCGCGCTTCCAAAAGCCTGCTCGGGAAAACAGGCTTTTAAGAAAATCACCAATTTCAACGCCGTTTTTGGTTGCTAGTGAGAACTCAGACTTTTCCGCGTTGACACTTTGGCGAAAACAGCACGAAATTACGCCATAACCAGAAAGGGGCTGTCTTGTAACATGCTGTTTTTAAATGGAAAAGTTGGTTGGCCCACCAGGACTTGAACCTGGGACCAACGGATTATGAGTAAGTATTTTGTGCTTTGCCCCCTACTAGTCTCTGTTATGGGGGGGCGTTACGCTACGGACTCGCGGCTATTAGGAGTTGCGTCATTGTAGCCTGCCTCAAAGATTCTTGTGCTATATGAAATGGTCCTTCAGTTTTTGCTGTAGCAAGCTCGCTGGGCGTGGCGCCCAAAAGTACGCGCCAATAACTCGGTTTCCAACTGGGAACTCTTCATCAATGGATACGGGAGGAAGAACCAAAAAGCCGCCGTAGATGGTATCTGGAATTCGCTCCTCATTGGTTTGAAGGAAATCTCCGACTTCAAGGGAATCAGACTGGTTTTCAAAATTAATGGCCCAGCCAACGAACTGCTTAATAAGCGGCGCAGAATCCAGGTTAGTAATCATCAAAAGCTCAAAGCAATTTTCAGAATTTTGATCGCTGAAGCCAGATGTGACTTTGAGATTATATTTTTGCTTTATGGGTCTGAAAGGCTGCCAGATGGAGGATGAGATATCTGGTGAGCGGCTTTCAGTGGGTGGTATTGTGAAGATTGAAAGAAAAGTACAAAAATTGTCCTGCCACTAACTTTTTTGTCTGTGGAATCGGTTCGCAAAGTGGCAAGAGAGGCTGCTATTCGTGTGGCATACAGCAGAGGAATATGAACTCCACCTCTATGGGGATTGGCTCGTTGGTCTGGTCCTGGGGTTTGATTTGTAGAGTCAGGTTATCTCTCTTGCTTGCCTCCTGACCAAGCAATTCTTTTATTGGAGACTCGATTTTTATTTTTAGGTTCATTCCCTCGTTGTTGTCCGGGTTTTTTGGCCGGACGGAAAAAAACGATAATGAGCCGATATAGTGGAGCGCACCTCCCTGTGTGTGTGCAACGAGAAACACATCGTAGTTAGGGCTGCCGGGTTCACCGAAGATGCGATGAAAGTTTAGGAATACCCGTGAGGTGAGCAAAGATTTGTGATTGAAATGAGGTCGATTTTCCTCATACATTCCTAGCCGGATCTCTACCTCATCTCCCGACAAGGTTAACGGTCCAGGATGCTCGGCCATAATGTTTATGGAAGGTGACGCCATAATCAATTGAGCCAGATCAGTAATTGGTACGCTGCCAGCGCATAGCACATCCAGGACACCAGTCTGGTTTCTCTGGGAAGAAGCATGCGTTCATATAACAGTACAGCCGTTACAATCATCATCAGCCAAAGATTGTGCCCGGCGATTACTAGCGCCAACATGACATGAAGGCAGGCTTTTACACAACTGATGCCCTTGATTAGTCCAAAATAGACTGCATCCCTGTAGGCATACCAGCCACTAATCCGCATGGGGACGCCGCTGCTGCAGGCAAAAACGGCTTTTCTTCGGGATGATGTATTGTTCCAGACCGCCGCCGCCAAAAAGGTAAGCGACCCAACAGGTAATGGTGATATCACGTCATGCTCAATATAGGGCAGCTGATAAAAAATTCCCCTGATAACCTCTACCACGGCTCCTGCGATCAGCCAGACGATTGAATACCCAAACACGAGAAGGGGCATCAACCTTAAGTGTTGATACCGTGGCATCATAATTTTCACCCGCCGGACTGAACCGCTGAGCATGGGCAGCATCATCGCTGAAACCATCATTAGCCAGGCCAGCAAACTACCAGAAAGCGCCACAATGGGAGTGGCTGATATATGGTGATGTGAGTGTGCGGAGCTGCTCAGCTCAGCCGAAATCAAATATGCCCAGCTGAGCGCGCTCACCATGAAAAGCCACCAGTATGGATGAGCCGTTGTCAGACGGCTCATCCTGTCGCTCATGTCAGCATACCGTTCGCTAATCAATTTCACTGTGCAAACTGACCCTGCCAACGTTTATTTCGACATCGCTGTCCTGCTTTGACTGGGGGATCAATTGGACCCGAATTTTTTCTTCGTCCCAATCGTCACGCTGCCTGAGCTTGTTAATCGTGTCGGAAATATCGAGAGCAAAGTTCAAGCCGCTGCCATCACTCTCAACACTGGGGGTTGAGGCATTTTCGAGGCCAAACAGTCCAATACAACCCACGAAGTTTTCTTCGTTGCCTTCTTCGTTATCACGGTTTGTGATGAACAGATCGATCGGGGACGTTGCGCCTTTACCTTTCACGTTACTGATTCGCAAAATGGTTCTTTTTTCGTCATCAGCTCTGGCGGACTTAAGGCGTGCGCCTCTTGCCGGCTGAGGCACCATGGTCAGATCCATGGGAGCCATATGATCGCCGACCGAAAAGCTGCCTGGGGTCGCACCGACAACATCCATTGGCGGAGCTGTTCTTCTGACGGGCTTGGTGGAAGGAAGAGGAAAGGACGGGGTATATACATAACCCAGTAATTCGGTCGTCTCCACGTCTTTGACCGCCATTTCGACAGGTTGGCCATTGCCGTCATGGAACTTGAAGCGGAAATCCTTCCACGCATTCACATCAGGGTTGGTGCGACCTGCCTGAGCCAGCCACACCTGCCACAGCCGGTCGATATTAGCATGGTGTAGCCAGAATATGGGGTCGAGAGCAGCCGTATCGGGATTCCCCATGGCGCCGTTAATATCGGTGTGCACAACGTTGTGTGGAAGACTTTCTAGTTGCCCGGTCTCGCTACCTGAGTGGGCGAATCCTGTGACTCCGCCGCCAAAGCTTATGTCATTGCTGATACTGGTAAACTCCACTTCATTCATGGCTGGCCACGGATTAACGTTGTTCTTGTTCAACACATAGTTGCGCCGGTTTTTGATCCATAAAGCGGCGAAGTCGGTATTGGGCCCCTGGGAAGATCCAAACTCAGGTGGGATTTGCAGGGCTTGTTGTTGCTCACTCGCCTGAGCGCTTGTGTTATATGCGTCACAGTAGTTCCAGTAGGGAAGCGTCCAATCTGAGGGCCCACCCATGTCACGGATTGCCTTGGCGACAATCTCTTCGAAGTAGAATAGGTACATGCGGTGCCACGGCAGGAAGTACCAGGTACCGTGCTGGCAACGGTTCCAGAAGCCGTTATTAACGGTCTGCTGGGATGGAGGAAAACCTGTGGCGTCTTGCCAGTAGATTAAAGCACTGGGGTAGGTTGCGTAGCCGTGAATGGCTCCTTGGTACCACCAGCTGGTGGGGTCGTTAATGTCCCTGGATTGCATTTCCTCAACGGCTCTTGAGTACCAGGAAAGCGTATCGTCTTGCAATTCGTAAACGTTTTGTCTTGTTTTCATGGTGTCCCTCCTTGGGGCGCTGTGCCACATCAAAAGGTAGTCCCAATTTACAACTACCTTTTGTCCGTTAAATATAGATGCTTTTTTAAAAAATCCTGGTGGAAATATGAGCAATCTATTGCGTCCCCTCATTTTGTTGGAGGGTTGGCAACGATTCATTTAACAGGCATAAGGTCAATTACCGGCCAATTAGGAGGCCCGAGTTGGATACCCATCATGAAAAACGCCTGCTATTTGGCTTGGTTGTTATCACATTTGGAGTTTTAGCCATGCACAACAACGATTCTCTTGCCACCCGACCGGATTTGGCACACCAATTTCGACGGTCGCTTCCTCCGACGAAACCATAACAGGCCACATGCCAATTGCAGCAATCCCAGATAGTTGCAGTCCTTCTTGTCATAGCGAATCAGTAACGCACGGCACTTAGACAGCCAACCAAACGTACGCTCCACTACCCAACTCTGAGGCTTTCCACTTGGTATGCCGTTGCTGCAGGATTGGAGCCTGAATCCTGTAACAGCGATCGATGGTGTTGGCCACTACGCATGATCAGGCCCCTCGCAGAATTTCCCCACAAAGTGGACTCTCGTTTGGGAATGGGGCACTCCATTCCCAATGGCGACCCTCCGAAACCTTATTCAGGAAATGTGGGGTTCTGCGGCCCGTTGCTGCTACCCCCATTGACTGTCGCCAGGGAGTTTAGTCGGCTGAGGGTTAATAACGAGAAGGTGATTGAATTTTTTGCCGTGGTTCCACTTATAGACCAGCTGTTGCCCCAGCCTTCCTGAAATAACCAATTGGGGAAATGATCACTGCCTGACTCTACTAGGTGGCGAGACGCAACCTTCTGCGTCTCGCCAATACCATGCCCAAAGAGCGTCGAGCTGTCGCAGGAGCCTTTGGTTAATTGCGGATAAATGCGCTAGTCAATGGCGCAGTCGACTTAATGACTAAAGCCGGGGCAGTGGCCCTTTAAAGTGGATAAATTGAAAAAGTCCTGGATTCTGTACAACTCTTCCTGATTTTAAAGTGTCGCCGAAAGTTGAGCAGCCAAGAACAAGCGCCCCAGTCGTAGCTCCTATAGGTCTCCGTCACCCGGTAGTAAACTATCCAGATCGAAAGTTGAACTAGCTGCTGGCTTTGCTTTAGGGACAACTACAGGGTTTCTTAGATAGCTTTCCTCCCCCATTTCACTGAGCCAGTTCAGCCAGATGTGATTACTGAACTTGATCTTGAACTCGTCATTTTCATTTAGGTTGGCGGCGTTACGGACTGCCTTTAAGAACACTGGATCTAGCTCCGGGACCCTGTAGTTTAAGGACCTGATATGTTCCAGAAATTGAGGGGGGAGCAATAGATGATGGACTTCAACATAGTGAGCCAGTCCCTCAGGCCAATACCACTCTCCATCAGTCAGTTCTGCAGCACCAAGCGGACTACTCTCTGAGTGTTCACATTCAAAGCGGCAGCGTGCGTACCCGAGCCAGCCATCGCAGCGCGGGGCATTCTTCAGGTAATTTATGATGCTTTCTTTGTCAGAGCCGATATCTCCGCACAGATAGCTTGGAGTGACTCCGTTTTCATAATTATTCGACCAGAAGCCGATTTCATTCAGAGAGGTGACGATCATGTTTATTCCTATGCGACGGTAGAATATGAACCATTGGGTGCGAAGGTTTGAAATCCTTCCCCTACAGGACGCAAACAAGAATTTAGCTCTTCATTCGTGAGAGGAGGGCGACCCTTCGCTTCAGTGCGCTGGGCAACCTTCTGTTCATCTAATACTCGTACAGGGCGCAGTAATGACGAAAGCCGGGGCAATGTTCTTTGAAGCGTTGCGAGCTAGAGGTGTCCAACATAAAACTATCCTATCCCGCGCCCCTCACATGATAAGTGAGTGACCACGGCAAATCTCTTGAGTAAGCAGAAATCAGAATTTTTGATTGTCGTCGTCCCCAAACATCAAATGAGCCATTGCTATGGGGTCGTAGTCAGGATCGAATTTATGCACCTTCTTCGGCACGATGACGGGCGATTTTAAATACTCGTCTTCTCCCATTTCTTTTAGCCATGCATTCCATTCGTGCGAGCTGACCTTAAGCTCGACATCGCTAGCTTCAAAAAGGTCCTCATGCACCCGAGCTAAATCCTTATCAATCTCTGGGAGGACGAAGTCTATCGACACCAGATGATCAATAAACTTCCTGGGTAATAACAGATCGTGCTTCTCAACATAGTGATAAAGGCCCTCAGGCCAAATCCATTTGCCGTCGGTCAGATCTGCACTACCAAGCACATTCGTTTCCGAGTCTTCGCATTCAAAACGGCACCTGGCATAGCCTAAAAATGACATGCCTCGAACTCCATTTTTCAAATAACCAATCACTTTGGCTTTCAAGTCTGAATGAAGTTCGCCACATAGATACGTCGGGGTCACTCCGTCCTCGTAACGATCAGACCAGAACCCAATTGCCTCTAAAGTGAATGTTTTCATGACTCTTTCTCCGGAAAGAAAACAGTGCCGTCTTGGCCTTTAGGGTAATTCAAAGCCCTTTGCTGTGCTCCTGTTAAGTCTTCGGGCTTAATATTCGCACCCTCTCCGCTAAAGAACTCGGCAGCTTTTTTCTCATCGACGACGCGTACGTCACCATTTGATTGCACTGCCATACCTCTACCTGCAAATACAGGAACGCCAGCTGCATTAGCCAACACTTGGCGGGCGCTGGCAGCATGCGAGAACCTCAATCCTATCGGGAGAAATTCCATATTTCTTATGGACCCGCGCAGTCAATAATCTCCCCAACAAATTGCTGAAGAAGCGATACTGCGGTACCTCCCTGAATATGTGCCTGATGCTATCCAAAGTGGCGTTTCTGAAACGCTATTCCTGATAGGCAATGTCTTTCCTAAAGAAGCCAAAACTTATCGTGGATTGAGCTTAAAGGATATCACTTGTCTAATAAGCCCGTCGTCAATGGAGTATCAGCTGAAGCGAATGAAAACCCGTTGTTGGTAAAAAGTAGCAGGGTAAAATGTGCCTAGTAAGAAGGGCTAAAATCTGGAAAGGGAAAACTCATAGGCTGAACGTGACCTGACAGACACCACCTAAAAGCCGGTAGCCGTCAGATCAGCTCTGGATTTCTAAACTTGAATATGCCGCCCAGCGTTCTACAATCTAAAAATGTATCATATAACTAAAGCTCTTCTTCATAATCCATATTATTGTAGCTTTCAACTATCAATGCTTGGTCAGATCTTCTTTTTGGAGTGTTAGCTATATCATTGTCGTCGCCAGGGTTTGCAAATGACATAGTTGGACGAAAGTTGGCGGTTGTTTCACCACTTAAAACCTTCTTCTCTGCCTGAGAAAAAGTAGGTGAATCATTTCCTCCATAGCCATTAAGTATAAACTTAATAAGATTTTTTGAGTTGCGAACATCACTACAGTTTTTCTGTGAGTCAACCTTTGATATCTGTCCAACATATACTTTTGCCCTAAGATATTTCAGCACCGAACCAGCCAAAGTGTTAGGGTTTATAATATTTGGGTTCGGTATATCTCCACTATTACAACTGTGTGTATAAAATATTAGCTGCCTTGGATAGCTCTCGACTTTATTGATATCCTCCAGCTGTGAAATCCCCAAATTTATCGTCCTGGATGATGGTTGGTAAGTTTTTATATGCACTTGACTACCGTGAGACATATTAAAAAAGAACTCAAGCTTATTGCAGGAAAGGTACGATAAGTAATTGTCTGTGGTAGCTCGAGATCCATACAAAAATGCTATATCTTCTTCGTCATATCCCGCTTTCAGTGCGTAACCGTACACCGCACTCGTCAGTTCTTCTGCACCATCTGATGGATCTGAAACTTGAATAAGAGGCGAGGCTATCACAAACCTAACGTTCTCATCTGGGCAAAAGTAATCCTGAGCGCTTGATGAAAATGAAAATATTTGCAATAAAAATAAGATGGCAATGTTTTTTTTCATAATTCCTTCTCGAGCCCAAAAAATTAAATATTTGGACTCATTGATGGTTTTTATTTAGTAAATATCAACTTCGTCAAAGTCGTCACAGTTATCGCCATGATGATCCCAAACATCCACTTTTGCTTTCATAATGAAAGCAGTTCGAAGTATGCTTAAAAGCCCTTTTCCTTTTTCGTCATCTAAATTATATTTTAGATTTGCTGCAATTGTTGTCTGATTATCAAATTCGGCATAAATAGCATTTCCTCCATCTGTGCCCATATTTCCATTCACTTCTCCTACAAACAACTTCGTAACCTCCGCCCGTTCCACACAAAGTCTGCCGGCCATAGACGTGCTGCTATATGATGCAGCCAGAACAGAAAATGCTATAACTAATGAGGGACGTGATTTGTGTAATGATTTAAAATTAATCATTTTAACTCCACCTTTGTCGTTTTATGTTGAGTTATTGTTTGAAGGGGAATTATCTGTATACGTATTAAGAGAGCCAATCCTACAGATGTAGGATTCCATCTATACATTGCATTTTTTTGGTCAGTTACTTAAATAGGTGCGGAATAGTTTCTTAATGAGACAAAAGGCCAAGCCTAAAATAAAGCTGATTGAGCGCTAGATGGAGTGAGCTATCTTGGTCTGCAACCTGCTTCCTCAACTTCCTGCACGCATCTGGGGCACCGGCTGCCATAGCTGGCTGAAAAGTTGTAGTTGTGCCCACATTGCGCGCACGTAAAAGTGCGTTGCTGAGCGTTACGCGTTGTAGAGTATGGAGTGTGTGTTCTGTTGTGGTAGGCAACTTGAGAGAACAGTGGGTTGCGGGGTGATTTTTTTTGCAACTCCTTCTCGGCGGCACGAATTTCACTATTCTGATTTGGATGAAAAAGCCATCTTTTCCCTTCAAGCTTATCCAGCAAAAAAGTTTTAAGCACGTGCTTAAATGTGTTTGAGTGGTCTTTTTCTTCCCAAAACAAAGACTCAAGCCCAGTTAAGTCAACGGCGAGAATACCTATTGGTTTTTCTACAGGCACTTGAATTAGGTCAATACGCCTTTCTGGGTATTCGAACTGAAGCCCCAAGGGAACCATTTTTTTCTTTCCCTGAACCTTTCCAAGTACATCAAAGTCAACCCCATACATCTGTTGGCTGACGAAGATATCTTTCAAAGTCACTTCCCGTGACTCTGTTATAGTTATCCACTCTGACATTCCGTTTACGGAAACTAATCTTTCGTACAGTGGGAGCTGGATATTACAAGCATCAACAGAGTCCATTAACTGCCGGGCCATCATGGCAACTGAGACATAAAAAGAATACTCACATTGCGTGATTTCTTCTTCAGATTTGTTTTTTGTGAAATGAGCGAAGTGCCAAGTTTTTTTCTGGCCTTGCCGAGCCACCAGCTCAATACGGCATGAGGGGCAAATACAGCCTGAATGGATTCCTCGAGGGACTTCATGCACATCGACTAATTTCGAAGAGTTGACTTGCAAGCCAAAAGGAATTCGTTTCATTGAATTCAAGGTCTCCCATCCATGTCACTTCTAGCGTTGATTTTTATCAACCGCCCATCCGAATAGCGCTTACGAGTTAGTTATACTCCCACGTTATTATCTTGGTGTTAAGTCTATTCTCTTGCTGTCATGCTGCCTTTTCACTCTTGCAAGAAATAGCTGATGTGTGTTGATGGAGCAACTCTTAGTTGGAAATGCGATGCGTCTTTTGTTCGGAGAAAAGTGTGTGCAGGCTCCGGGATTGCCCGGAGCGTATTATCAAGACGGCATTAGTTAAGCTGGTTCGGGAATCTTCCGCGGTCTTTTTCCGAAGATGCCCTGAGCCGCCATACTTACAACCTCATCTCCTCCCACCACAAAGTGGTCGACGAGTGGAATTTCAACGAGCATAAGCGCCTGTAGCAAACGGTAGGTAATGAGCTGGTCGTTAACGCTAGGTTTGGGATCGCCGGAGGGATGGTTGTGGGCGACGATGACTTTTGCAGCGTTATGGCGTAATGCCGCTTTCACCACTTCGCGAGGATAAATATGGGCCTCGTCGATCGCGCCACGGAATAGCACTTCGTAGGCGATCAATCGGTTCTGAGTATCCAGGAAAAGTCCTACGAACGTTTCGCGCGGCTCCGGCGCCAAGTGCATCATCAGATATTCTTTCACTTTGCCTGGGTCATCCATGTGGCAGGAATGACGTTTAAACCGTTGCGCCAGAGCGCGTTTGGCGGCCTTTAAAACGATGTCCGAATCCAAGGGCACGGATAGGGTAAATTCCCCGGTGCGCCTGTTCAAATGAAGTGTGGCCGTAGTAGACTCGACGTCAGCCATGATCAACTCCTAACAGTTGGTTGTGGTTAGTCGGCGTTGGGTGCTGCTACACCTAGCGCCGGCGACTAGAGGTAGCCTATGAACGCGTAATCAGCGGAGGATTGCAACTTAATACAATCCGATATCTGCCCTTCCTATGTGCAAAGCAAACGACTTCCGTCCTGTTAAAAAACGCACCAGCGGCTACACTGACTAATGACCATTCAATAGTCACTTTGCTTGGCCGTAAGGTCAGCGCCGCTAACGGCGTTGTCGACGCTGACCTTTCTATTCTTCTCAGCTATTCCGGCCTTTTTTCTATATTCATCCCAATGTAATGGCGGGTCTATTGTCAGATCCGAAAAGGATATTTGACTAGGCAGAGTGTTATCGAGAATGGCCGCCACGACATCAGGCGGCAGTAAGGTTAAGTTCAGAAAGCGACTGAGATAGCTGATGTTTATACTTTCTTTCTTCGCCAAGTCGCGCACATTACGTGCTTCTCCAGATTCAAGGCGAGCCGCCAGACGATGAGCTCGGACCATTGCAACTTGCAAAGGGGTTTGCGTCTTGTCCCAGGGGCGATCACCGCTTTCACCTTCAGGAAGAGCCACTAGTTTTCGTCCGCCTCGGCGTTTTATCCGAATGGGTATAAACAAGGTTGGAGCGCCATTGCTCGCTAAAATGGTGCTGGTGCGTCCAGTGATTTGAATGCTTCCTCCGCTCACGCTACTTTCTCCTTTGAGAAGTGATTAGTGCTGGACAGCTCTTGCGTTATTTGTTCAATGCCATTCATGCGTAGCCTCACCTCTAAACTCATCGGCGTAAATATGACTTTCTCAACCAGCAGGCGCACGATGCGGGACTGCTCCGCAGGAAACAGCTGCTCCCAAATGGCGTCCAATTGCGTCATTGCGACAGTGACCTTCGCCTCGTCCAGTTCCGTGTCCAGGCCTACGCCCATGGATGAAATATCCTGAATTAGAGTGGGGGAGCGCAGGTAGCCGCGTAATTGTTCCAGGACGGCGGATTCGAGTTCGGCCGCCGGTAAGCGAGGCAATCCTGATGCGCCGGCGCCCTCCCTCTCGTCTCGCTGTGGAATGTAGTATCTATAACGCTTTCCGCTTCTTTTGGTGGTGTGCCAGGGCGTCAGCGCCCGGCCTTCTGAATCGAAGATAATGCCTTTCAGCAGGTAGGGCACTTTGGCGCGCAAGGTGTTTCCGCGAGAGCGGTGATTTTTACTCAAAATCTCGTGAACTTGATCCCATAACTCAGGAGTGATGAGGGAAGGATGTTTTCCCTTGTACCAGTCTTTCCGATGTTTGATTTCCCCTATGTAAGCGCGGTTGGTTAGCACTCTGTAGATCATCACCCTATCAAATGGCTTTCCTTCACGAACACGGCCATCGCTGGTAGTCCAGGACTTGGCGGTAACGCCCTGCTGGCGTAACTCTTTCATGAGGGGCGTACTGGAGCCTAACGCCACGAAGCGCTGAAAGATATGACGGACCAGCTCAGCCTCACGAACATTGGGGACGAGATAACGCCCTTCCAAGTCATAGCCAAGCGGGGGAATGCCGCCCATCCACATCCCTCGACGTTTACTCGCGGCAATCTTGTCGCGAATACGCTCTCCAATCACCTCGCGTTCGAATTGTGCAAAGGAAAGCAGCACGTTTAGCATTAGACGCCCCATCGAGGTTGCGCTGTTGATCTGTTGGGTTACGGATACGAAAGACACGCTGCTACGATCTAGGACGTCCACGATTTTGGAGAAGTCGGCAAGGCTACGAGTTAATCGGTCAATTTTGTATACAACGATGATATCCACCTTACCGCCTTCCACATCGTTAAGCAGGCGTTGTAGAGCGGGGCGCTCCAAATCGCCGCCAGAATAAGCGGGATCGTCGTAGTCATCCTCAACAGAAATCCACCCCTCCGCACGCTGGCTGGCGATATAGGCGTGTCCTGCGTCCCGTTGGGCGTCAATGGAGTTGTACTCCTGTTCAAGGCCTTCCTCGGTGGACTTGCGGGTATAGACGGCGCAGCGCAGTCGACGTTTAACGGTTTCACTCATTCTTTGACTCCCTTGCGTGTCCCTTTCGATTTCGAGGCCTTATTCAATCCGAAAAACTCAGGACCGGACCATCGTGTCCCGGTGATCTCCCGGGCGATCATGGACAGGGAAGGGTAGATACGTCCTTGAAACTCGAATTGTCCGTTAACCGCCACCACCACTCGGTACTCTACCTCCCTGAATTCACGGGTCAGCACAGTACCAGCTGGAAGTAGGTTGGCGGCAGACTTCTTGGACTGCTCGGCCGTTTCTGTGAGGGCGGCGATGCGCCGTCGATTGTTATCCAGTAGCTCAGGGTTGAGCTTACGAAACTCCACCTCCTGAATCCGATAGGCGATGCGGCGCACGAGATAGGTTTTCACATGTGTGGGCGCCTCTTTGTTGAATAGCTCGCGCCACAGTGCGCGGAGCTCCTGTAGAGACAGATTGGGTAGCGCGGCCACTTGAGCGGTAATTGATGGTTTTTCCTGAAGTCTTGATGGATTCATTTATTCTCCGTTTTTTCTGTGTGTGACGGAGTTGGATGAACGCTCTGAAGGCCCTGGAAAGCAAGTCCCACCTTGCTCTGTTTTTGAGAGTTCAGCTCTCGCAGACGAACGATGCCGTGGGCAAGGATAAGAGCCATTTCCTGGCGACGTTGCATCGCGTTTAATTTCTCGGGTGGAATGGCCTGGGATGGACCAGACAACGGAAGGTTTGATGACATAAGGCGGCTCCAATATTCAAACTTTTTGATGGAGACGCCATTATCAGTACCGGCCGCCTAACGAGCCATGACGGAGTTTCAGGATACTGCGAGCAGGTGGGGGGGATTGCAGGAAATTGCAGGAACCGCGGGAAAATTTAATGTTGAGAATCGTTGTTAGAGGCGACTTATAGCTTGCTGAACGGGGCCCACTGACACAGAGTGCAAGGATGGGTCGGCAAGATAAGATTCCAGAGCTATACCCAAAACGTAATCTTGTTTCGTCTCACAGAGACTACCATGAACTTTGTAAGTAGCAGTGAACGCGAAGCATGGCGGATAACGGATACGGCGGCCGTCCATTTTCACCCTTGGGATAATGACGGGCGACCTTCTTCTCTAACCGTTCCCAGGGAATCAGCTTATCCATCCGCTCCAGAAAGATTTCCCGGCGGGTCTTACGCTTCATATTCTGGTATTCGGCTTCGGAGAAAGTCATCTGTTCCATGCGAATTATTGACGTATTTAAGAGAGTAAGGGATTTCGGGTTTTTAACGAGCGATACTCTCTTAAGGTAATGTTAATAAGGGTTTTTTGTGGTGGCGTAGACAGCGCGCGTTCCCGGCTAATTGAAAGGAAAAGACCGATTGGTGACGGATGGTGACTCTCATTCTGATTTACCCCTACACGCGCGTACGCGCAATAAGGTTATTCGGTAGGCCAGTCACCATCCGTCACCAAGAACTGAAATGTAGTTGAGACCATTTCCGCGAGATGGTCACTGGCGTCCGGCTTCGCCCTAGGAACCAGTGAAAATCCTCGTGGGGGATACTGAGTGAATCCAACATGGATACGCCCACCTCTTCCCATTCATTTTTTTTCATAACTCCGTTAGTTTTAACATGCTATTGCGGGCTATTTCAGGTTATTGCAGGAAACCCCATTGAAACGGGGATTTCAGCGGCTTCACAGAACGTTCAAACTACTGAAAAACCTGCGCTGGAGTGTGATGGAGACTAGGTCGGAAATACCTAGGAGAGTCCCATATTAGCGGAGGGGCTGACGGCAATAATTGATAGGAGTGAAGCACTTAGCGTGAAGCAAACTAGTAAGCAGTATCAATCCTTGTTGCGAAAGTTTCGTCGTGCTCTCAAACAGGGTGGCATGCCCGTGTTGATGAACTCCCTCTTTGGTGAGGGAGGTTGGGCATACGATAAAGCAGAGCATCTTTGGATCGCACCCGATCGTAAGTACCTAGGTCCCGGCCGCAAGTACTACTGCGTTCGTGAGAACGGCGACTGGTTTAAAGCCTATTTTCCGGAGGGGGACTATCAGTGAGCTGGTTGGACTTCAATGATGTTGCGAGTCCCGCACTCTCTATGCCGCCTCGTTGCGACGCTCAGCAACTGAAAATGCAATTGCTGGAACGCCTTCCTGATGCGCTTTCCCATCTGTTTCCCAATGGCAAGGTTCGCGGCGCGCAATTTTTTATTGGCGACCTGCAGGGGAACCCAGGTAAAAGCCTAGTGGTTGAGCTTGCCGGTCCCAAAATGGGAGTCTGGATTGACTTCGAAACTAACGAGTCCGGCGACGTTCTCTCGCTTTGGGCCGCAGTTAAAGGACTGGATGCTCAAGGTCAGTTTCCAGAATTAAAGCGCTCAATTACGCATTGGTTGGGAAACACGGATACGGTGGACGGCAGGCATGAACAGCGACAGGTGGAGAGGGGCAAGTCTGCGCCTGTCATGGATGATTTGGGGCCATACACTGCCAAATGGGATTACCTAAACGCTAACCGCGAGTTGATCGCCTGCGTATATCGCTATGATCCACCATCGGGCAAAGAGTATCGCCCCTGGGATGCTCGGGCGCGTGCTTGGCGGGCTCCAGATTCGCGCCCCTTGTATAATCAACCCGGCATCGCACAAACGGATCGGGTGGTGTTGGTGGAAGGCGAGAAATGCGCGCAGGCGCTGATCGATGCGGGCATCTGCGCCACCACGGCGATGAATGGAGCCAAAGCGCCGGTGGGCAAAACCGACTGGAGCCCTATGTCGGGCAAGCATGTGGTGATCTGGCCAGACTGCGACAGACCGGGCTGGGAGTATGCGGAAAGCGTGGCGCCCGCTTGTGTGAAGGCGGGAGCAACCTCTGTGGCCATCCTCGTTCCGTCACCGGATAAACCCGAAAAATGGGATGCGGCGGACGCCATTGCCGAGGGCTTCGACATGGAGGGTTTTGTTACCCACGGCGAGCGTCGGATCATCAAGGCAACGCCACACCGCTTGCCCTCTTACACACTGGGGGAACTGCTGGATGACGATGCCCCGGTTCCGCCGGACCTCATTGCGCCACGTGTACTCACACCAGCAGGTACTTTGGTGTTCGGCGGCGCTCCCAAAGTGGGCAAAAGCGACTTCTTATTAGCATGGCTGACGCATATGGCGGCGGGCGCCAGCTTCCTCGGCATGACTCCCGCAAGGCCGTTACGTGTGTTCTACCTACAAGCGGAGGTGCAATACCACTATCTGCGTGAGCGAGTGAAAGCATTACGTTTACCGTCCCATCGTATGGTGGAAGCGCGTAAGAACTTTGTCGCAACCCCACAATTACGACTCGTCCTTGATGAGGGTGGACTTGCTCAAGTGATTCCAGCGATCACCAATGCCTTTGGCCCTGAAGGACCGGATATTATCGCTATCGACCCCATCCGCAATCTGTTCGACGGTGGAGAGGCTGGCGGCGAAAACGATAACGGCGCCATGCTGTTTTTCCTGTCGCAACGCGTTGAGCGACTACGCCAAACGGTAAATCCCAATGCAGGAATTATCTTGGCGCACCATACCCGTAAGCTCGGTAAACGACAGTTAGAAGAGGACCCATTTCAAGCGCTGGCGGGGGCCGGTAGCCTACGAGGGTACTATTCAACAGGAATGCTGCTGTTTCGACCCGATGAGGCTAACTCAGTAAGGCAGATGTACTTTGAGCTGCGTAATGGCGCTCACATCCCTCCTAAGTATGTCGACAAACTCGAGGGAGAATGGCGCGAGGTATCTTCCAGTGAACGTCTGGTTATGAAAGATTATGGGGAGCGCCTGGATGCGGAGCGACGTCGCAAACGAGACAATATTCTGCAGATCCTGTTCGAAGAGGCCGCTAAAGGTAAGTGTTATACCGCTAACCAGTTCGCAGAGTCTTTTGAGGGGGTGGCAGGCTTAGGGGCCAATCGCACCATTAACGAACGGCTTTCCGTATTAGCGACTAAAGGGTATATAAAGTTCTTCCGAAACCCAGAGGATTATGGCCTGCCAGCCGTCGGCCGCAGCAAGTTTGGGTATATGTGTGTGGAGGGCATGGCGTTACTAGGAGGCCCAACCAGCGCAGGCGCGGATGAGGACGTTCTCGCCGGGGCCGCTGTTCGACCAACCCATTACAAGTGTCCTAAAACAGGTTCGCTCTTGCCAGTGGAAAACCCGGAAATCTGGGTCTATCACGAGGAGTTAGCGCCGTGATTAGCCTACGGATATTCTATGGACAAAGCCCCGAATTCACTCTGCAATCTGAGCCAGTTTGCTGCAATCTGCAATCTGGCTGCAAACTTAAAACGAATAAAAACAATTGGTTAGGTGAGTTTTTAGTTTGCAGGCGTTAAGTTTGCAAAACCCTCTGCAAACTGAGATGAAACCCAGCAACGACGCGGTCTGCGGGGCAGTTTTCAGTTTGCACGCAGACTACTACCCCTTACAGGGGTAGTAGAGACCTCACGCATAAGCGCAGAGGTCTCTACCAAAACACTAAGACTATTGCCGCCGAAAACCTGAGCGATTGGTCTCATGAGATAAGTGTCTCGATGGACACGCTCAACATAATCCAGTCCTTAGACTTGGGCGTCGTTATTTTCCGAGGGTAGGAATAGTTTTAAACAACTCCTGCGGAAAACGTAGTGCTGGTGCAGGGTTGGTGTGAAATTAGAGGTAGCGTAAGCGCATGGTTTTGCTACCATAAGCGCTGCTCCATCTATCAGGGCGCGCACCTCCCCGCTATGGCAGCCGCCAGGCGATTATTTGGCCTATCTGGGCGCTTTTGGGGCTCCTGATGGGTCCTTCCTGGCCATGAGTCGAAGCGGGGGGCGACAGCGCCGCGTTTGTTTAGCGTCAGCGCTAAAAACGAGGTTTGCAGGGTTTGCGGTTCGCGTGTGCCAAATGATACCGAAGTCCAAACACCCCTTCTGGTGTAGCTTTCAGGTCGAAGCATAAATATTCAGGCATGACCCAGCTGGCTGCGAACCTAGCGTACTTCGTGCGAACCATGGGGCGATGTCCGAATCAAACGACTCTTCCCCATACTCGCCCCTGGAGCGATCCGCTGGCGGGTTTTCTTTTTATCTCTCCTTCAGGGACAGCGAACGAAAAAAGCCGGCGACGAGGCCGGCTGTAGGCG
>NZ_JAPELK010000022.1:0-68985 GCF_029813005.1 Hahella sp. CR1 | reverse complement strand
AAGCGCAGCGCCTTCCGACGCTGCTTTCGTTATTCTGGTGTACCTTTATTGGATTGGCGGCGCATGGAGTCTTTTGTCGGAAGGCGCAGCGCTTTTCCCGACCTGCTTTTGTTAGTGACACATGAGCCATCGATTAAAGATCAACACAACAATACAAGTGAGAGCGGATATGAATCTGGATAAAGATATTGTGACGGTGAGGCCGAAGGGGACGATTGATACGATTCAGAAGTTGCCTAATTATTTGGGAATTTCGGGGAAAACGGCGGGTTCTACCGGGATTTCGATGAATATTGTGGTGATTCCGCCTTCGGCGCGGGCGGAGCCGCATTTTCATGATGGGTTTGAGACGGCGATTTATTTGTTGAAGGGGAATGTTAAGACCCTTTATGGCGAGAATTTGTCGAAGTCGGTGGTGAACAAGGAAGGGGATTTTATTTTTATACCTGACGGAGTGCCGCATCAGCCGATCAATCTGAGTGATACGGAGGAGGCCATTGCCTTGGTGTCCCGTAATGATCCCAATGAGCAGGAGAGTGTTCAGGTGTATCGGCCGGATCAGTCGGCTTGATGGGTAATGATTGATATGGCGACTGGGGATATGGAACAGGGCCTGAGATAAGCAGACCCTGTCGTCGTCAGACCAGCAGAAAGAAATTGCTTGTCTGTTGGGTTAATAACTCAGCGCGATTCTACCCAGCGGCTGAATGGTGATTTCCGGCGTCAGGTCCTGGTAGGAAAGGATGGGCAGTTGGCGCATGTCTCTTTCCAGTAGTTTGCGCAGGTAGCGGCGCACATCCATGGAGGTGATCACCACGACTTTTTGCGCGCCGGGATTCAAGTCGCCCACAGTGCGTTTGGCGATGTCCACGATCTTGCGGGTGGTGTCCGGCTCCAGGGCCAGGTAGGCGCCGGAGGAGGTTTGGCGCACGCCGCCGCGAATGGCGTCTTCCAGAGACTGATCCAGCATATACGCCGGCAGGATATTCTGCCCGTTGCTGTATTTGTAGCTGATATAGCGACGCAGGCTGTTGCGCACATACTCCGTCAGCAGCACGGTTTCCTTCTCTTTCTGACCCCATTCCGCCAAGGCTTCCAGAATGCTGCGCAGGTTGCGGATGGAGATGTCCTCGGACACCAGACGCTGCAGTATCTCGGTGATTTTCTGAATCGGCAGCAGACGCTGCACTTCCTTCACCAGCTCGCCATAGCGCCCTTCCATTTTCTCCAACAGGAAGCGGGTTTCCTGAATGCCGATGAATTCCTGCGCGTACTTTTTCAGGATGATCGACAGGTGATAACTCAACACCCGGGGCGGGGTCAGATAGGCGACTTCCATCTTGTCCAGAGAAGTCTGATGACGTTGCTCCACCCAATAAGCGGGAGCGTCGGGCAGCAGCTCCACTTCGCTGTTATGCTTGATGGCCAGCAGATCCAGTTGCTCCTTCTGATCGCGCACCAATAACTGCCTGGGCTTGATAAAGCCTTCCGCAATCGGTGTCTCCTGCA
This sequence comes from Hahella sp. CR1, assembly GCF_029813005.1. Classification (NCBI taxonomy): domain Bacteria; kingdom Pseudomonadati; phylum Pseudomonadota; class Gammaproteobacteria; order Oceanospirillales; family Hahellaceae; genus Hahella; species Hahella sp. CR1. The sequence goes on along the minus strand of NZ_JAPELK010000022.1, from coordinate 67,476 downwards.
GATGAATCTTATAGCGGCCGTCGCTCAATCCGTGATTGATGCGCAGATGAATGCCCGGAAACGGCACGCCCAGATCGAGATACAGAGAGCGGCGGATTTTGAGAATTTCATCATTCAACGCATTCGGGTCCAGGGCGTCTTCTGCGTCGGCGGCGATGTCCACCAGCAGCGGGACGGTAAAGGTAAACTCTTCCGCTTCGTTGAGCTGCGCCTTGCTGGGAGGCTGGCCGGCGGCCGCCATGGCGGATAGAGGCGGATGTTTGTCCACGCCGGCGTTTTTGGATTGTCGTAGGGTGAACACGCCAATGCCTGTCAAGGTTAACGCCAGCACGATAAAGGTGAGGGTGGGGAAGCCGGGAATCAGCGCGAAGGTGAACAGCAAGCCGCCGCCGATCAGGATCGCCTGGGGTTTGCTGACGATCTGATTGGCGATGTCTGCACCCAGGTTTTCCGACTCGTCGGTGGTGACCCGGGTGACGATGACGCCAGCGGTGATGGCGATAAACAACGCGGGAATCTGCGCCACCAGGCCGTCGCCGATGGTGAGAATGGCGTATAGTTCCAGCGCCTCGCCGGAGGTCATGCCGTTTTGCAGCGTGCCGATGGCGATGCCGCCGAGGATGTTCACCGCAATGATGATCAAACCGGCGATGGCGTCGCCTTTGACGAACTTCATGGCGCCGTCCATGGAGCCGTACAACTGGCTTTCTTTCTGCACCTGAGAGCGGCGGTGACGGGCTTCGTCCACATCGATCACCCCTGCGCGCATATCGCCGTCGATGCTCATTTGTTTTCCGGGCATGGCGTCCAGCGAGAAACGGGCGCTGACTTCCGCCACCCGCTCAGAGCCCTTGGTGATCACCAGAAACTGCACCACGGTGATGATCAGGAAAATAACCAGCCCCACCACCAGATTGCCGCCCACCACAAAGCCGCCGAAGGCTTCGATGATGGAGCCCGCGTCCGCCTGCAGCAGAATCAGTCGCGTGGTGGTGATGGACAGCGACAGACGAAACAGGGTGGTGATCAGCAGCACCGAGGGAAAGGCGACGAACTCCAGCGGCGAACGCAGATACACACCCACCATCAGCAACACCACCGCCAGCCCCATATTGACGCCGATGAGGATGTCCACCAGAGCGGTGGGCAACGGCAGAATCATCATGAAAATAATCGCCACCAACATGGCCGCGAACAGAATGTCTTTGCGCCCGGCGATCACTTGCAGGGTCTGGTTCAGGCGTGCGAGGGTCATGACGGAGTCCTTGTGGCTAAAAATTGCAGATAGTGAGTCAGCGCGGGTTCTCTTTGTCCCAGCTTGAGATGGCAATGGCTGCGCAGCAGCGACAAACGCGCTTCCGACACGCCCTGTAATCGTTTCTCGCAGGCCTTACAGTATTTCAGCGCCAGTTCGTAGCGGCCGAGCTGATAGCACAGATAAGCCATCTGTCGCAGCGGCGCGGGGTCGTCCGGCGCCAGTCTGATCAGCAGACGCAGCAGCGGTTGCGCCTTGGCGTACTGGCGGCATTGCAGAAACACGGTGGTCACTTCCTGTAGCCAGGCCGCCTGTTGCGGCTGCAGTCTGCTCGTGGCGCTGGCGAGTGGAAGTGGGGCGACGAATTGAGTTGGTCTCATGGTTTTTCCAGCGCGCTCAGATTGCTGCGCAGCAATTGCCGGTCTTCATACAGCGCGTTGAGAATGGCGACGGCGCTTTGCAGGGTTTGCCTGAATTCGGGATCGCTGATGGCTTCCGCCTCCTGCTCCAGCGCCGTTAGCGCGGACTGGGTGGACGCGGCCACATCGTCAAAATCCTGAGGATCGACCCCGGCAGCGCCGGACGGCCCAATCAAAGTGCGCAGCATCTCCTGACTGGTCGCATGACGCAGAAACAGCTTCTCCGTATGCTGGACGACGGATTCCCCTCGCGGCACAAAAGGCCGGGAAGGGGCGTTGGCGGTCGTGCTGGCGTCCTGTACGTCGTTGTCGTGGACGCGAATGCTTTGCACGCCTTCGGTGAAAGTCACCAGATCCATGGATCACCTGCCTATTGATTCAGTTGTTGATGAAGATAATCGAGCACGCCCAGCGCCTCGTTGAGACCGGCGATGGACAACTGCTGACGGGACAGCGCGACGATGAAGGCCAGTTGACTGGGGCCTTTCATCCCGGTGTGCGCCCGTAACGGCAAGGGCTGGTCGTAATGCACCGCGCGCAACGCTTTGGGGATCAAATCCGCACAGTCGTAGTCGCTGATTTCCTGCAGCCGCACCAGTAGCAAACCTTGTTCGTGAGGCTCGATCATCAGCGTTCCCGAGCGCTCAAACGCCAGCGTCAGCGGCTCGCCGCGCCAGATAAAATCGGCAAATCCCAATTGTTGCAGGAACTCGGTAATCGTTAGGTGAACGGCGGCGTCCTGCATCATGAGCGCGACTCCTTGGCGAATGGGAAAATGGCTTTCACTTTGGGCCTCGTTAAGGTTGTTCGGCTTCTTGCTCAATGCTGAGATCCAGACGCTCCTGGATGACGGTCAGCAATTTGTCCCGCTCAAACGGGTCGCGGTACGCTTTCAGCGGAATGGCCCGCATCAGCTCCTTGAAGCCGCGCCAGAAGTAGATGGTCATGGCGGGCGGAATGTTTAACGCCTTCAGTACGCCGCCCAGTTGCTCGACGCTGACCCATTTCTTTTCCAGCAGGGCGAGCAGTTGCTCCATCAGCGCATATTTCTTAAGCGGGGTCTGAGAGCGGTAGATTCTCTCCAGTTGCGCGAGAAAATCACGACACTCCGCGTCGAGCCCTTCCAGCGCCTGCAGCGCGTAGAGATCTTCGATAATCATGCGCAGGCGTTCTTTAGGCAGCGAAGGGCCTTCCGACCCCAGGTCAGCGCCCAATGCGGAAATCAGGTAGGCGACAGATTCGGAAAAACGCTCCTCGCCATACTGGGCCAGAATCTTGCGAAAGGTGTCGGTGAGACTGCCGTAGTCCAGCACGGCGTCACGGTAGAGTTGGCGCAGTTCATTCAGCGCGCCGAGCTGGCGGTCGCTGAACTGGGTGGCCACTTCCGCCACATTGACGCCCGCGAGAATGGCGGCGCTGTTTTCCTCCAGCATGTCATCCAGAGCGGCTTCCACCGACGCCAGCAACTCATCCACACTGGCGTCGCCCGCCTTGCGTTTGCGTCGCAACTGATCGCGGACGAACACCAGCGCCAGATACTGTTGGGTAATGTCCGCAAACTGTTGCGCAGCGCGCTGACGCATCTCCGCTTTGGCGGGATCGCTCAGAGTTAACAGCTGATGCAGAAAGGGCTTGAGCTGCTTTTCCTTATCCAGCTCCCTGGCTTTCTCCACGTAGGCCAACGCCTTTTCCAGCGCCTGGGTTTTATACAGCGGCCGTTCGCCAATCTTGCGTTTGCTAAGGTCCTCGCTCTTTTTCTCCGAGCGCAGAAAAGACATCTCCTCCGCCGCAGAAGCGAACAGCGACTTGTCATTGCTCGCCAGACTCACCCCCTCGCCACGCCAGTTCCCCGCCGCGACCGAGGCGCTCAATGCGTCGGCGCGATAGCTCCTGTCCGTCTGAAATGAAACGCCGCCTGTGAGGTTGGACATAGACAAAACCCGCTGTGTGCTAGAAAGGCCTGTTTGTTAGAAAAAACGAGTGCGATAGCGAAAAACCGACAAAATGCGGGATCGCCGCCAAGCCTGTTTAAGTTGTTGCTAGTGTTGCGTTCAGAGCCGGGAAGAGAAATAGATCGGTGGATATAAACGGAGGTCTTCCCATAGATATGAAGAAATATTGAGAAGAATGAATAGACATGAAGAGCTGAAGAGGCTGGCAGTGTAACGATTTATAATTTTCATCCTATGCCGTACTAAAGTATGAACGCCTTCTTTAAATATTAATACAAACTATCCATGAAATTTGAATTGGAGGAGAGTTTGAGTGTCGTGATTCGTGGTTGCTCATGGTGTTGATTGTTGAGCGGCTTAGCTCAACCTTATATAGCAAAAAGGATTAAGTTATATGAATATCATCTATCAGGAAAAAGAAGTGGAACTGGCTCCCTCAAAAGTGACTGCAACGGAGTTTATGTTTACAAAATCTTACGACGTAAAAGTCTCGGCCTTAGCCATAGCGGTGGAAGGTTTTTATAACGGCTCTATCAGTCAAACCAGGCTTGTTGCAGTCGATCTGGCGCAGAAATCGCCTCTTTTCAAGGTGGTAGGAAGAACAGTGGTGGATGAGCCTATCGTCGAGCAATACAAGGTCAAGCATATATTTCATGGCGTCGCCCCTGACATTCAGGAAATCCGCATACAGTCGCAGTATGGAATAAAGTCCTACTGTGTTAACCATATTGGCGATGCAAGAGCATTGGATCTAACGCCCCCTTCGATACGCGCGCTTAATGACAAACAGGCCGTTGGATATGCGCCAGATAAATCCAGTATAGACATCGCTTTTAATAAGGCGGTCATGGAACTATACAATAAATTCCCGGGCCATATATCTACCAAAGTGGTTGATTCTGGAATTGTCGCCTCCGCAGATTTCGGGATTGCATTCACCTATGTGGTTCTTGAGAATGAGTGGGGATAATAGAGGGTTTCTCTATTATATTTTTAGTGCGCAGTTTGAAATATATGCTAATACGGATAGGCCCTGACGCTCCGGGTCCGGGCTTTTTGCCAATATTGCCAAGATAAACCGGCTCCTGTAGTCTTTGGCCGTCGCGAAAAACGACTGCTTGATTGCAAAACAGGCAGTCGCACACAAGCCGCCCATCTTCCTTAAGCATGGTCCGCCAGCGTTTCCAATAAAGTCGCCCGATATCCTCGGGTTTAATCCTAAGCAAGCCGTCGACCACGGTGTTGCGACTTGCACTAAACGGAACGCGCCATGCACAGATCACTCTTGGTTATTTACCTCGCTATTACTCTTGACGCCGTGGGCGTCGGCCTCGTTTTTCCTATTTTGCCCGCGCTGTTGCAGGACGTGGCAGGCGCTGATTCTGTCGCGCCTCTCATGGGCGTGATGGCGGCGCTTTACGCTGCGATGCAGTTTGTCTTCGCCCCGGTGTTGGGCGCGCTCAGCGACCGCCTGGGCCGACGTCCGGTATTACTGATTTCAATCGCTGGGGCTGTCATCAACTATCTGATACTGGCGTATGCGTCCAGCTTCTGGCTGCTGTTGCTGGGCCGCGCCATGGCCGGTCTTACCAGCGCCAATACCTCCGTGGCGTACGCCTATATCACCGATATTTCCGCTGAAGCGCAGCGAGCGCGTCGCTTTGGTCTGCTCAACGCCATGTTCGGCGCTGGCTTTATTTTCGGACCCGTCCTTGGCGGCGTATTGGGCGACATCGGCGTGCGGCTGCCTTTCCTGGCTGCGGCGGGCCTTAACGCCATCAATCTGGTTCTCGCGTTCTGCATGCTGTCGGAAACGCGTGCGCCCGGTGGGGAGACCACCCGCAGAGAACCCATTCGCATGTCTGATTTGAATCCGGTTCGCCCTTTGGTTTGGGCGTTCTCCACTCGGGAGCTGCCGCTTCTTGTCCTGATCTTTTTTCTGCTCAGCGCGACAGGTGAGGCCTACGGCGTTTGCTGGGCCATGTGGGGCGCGGATGCGTTCCATTGGAGCGGTTTGGGAATCGGCCTTTCCCTGGGGACCTTTGGCGTCTGCCAGACGTTGGCGCAGGCTTTTTTACCGGGGCTGGCAAGTCGGCAGCTCGGCGAACGCGGTGCGGTGTGCGTTGGGATCGCCTGCGCCAGCACGGCGCTTATCGCCATGGCCTTCATCCAGCAGGGCTGGCTGGTGTTTGTCATCATGCCCCTGTTTGCGTTGGGCGGCATCGGCACGCCCGCGCTACAGGCTTTGGCGACGCGACAGGTTGACGCGGATCACCAAGGGCGGCTGCAAGGCGTGCTGGCCTCAGCGGTGAGCCTGGCGTCCGTGATCGCTCCATTGGTTTTCTCCAGTTTCTACTTTGTGATGCGGGATGCCTGGCCCGGCGCTATCTGGCTGTTGGTGATGACCTTCTACGCGATGGCTTTCCCGGTGGTGATTCTGGCCACGCGAGGTCCTCAGAGGGCGCGAGCCTGAATCACGCTCATCAACGGTGTATTTGCAATAACAGCGGCTCGAAAAGGAAAAAAGCCGGCGCGACAGGCCGCCGGCTAAGTCATGGCTAATCAACGTGGGACAACAAAAGGCGAGCGCTTTATCAGGCCATGATTTTGCTGTTGACCTGGGCGCGGGAGGTGATGAATTGATCCAGGAAGTCCTGGATGGCTTTGGCGCCTTCGCTGGCGGAACGTACAAACTCCACTTCGCTCTCCACATCCGCCTGGGCTTTGGTGGCTTGCGCGTCCTGTTGCTCTTTCTCCGCCCGGTCCAGTTCTGCGGAGTAGCTCAACGGCGCGGCGATCAGGCCGCCAAAGCCGGTAAAGAACTGGCCGACAACCATGCCCATGCTGCTGTAGTTTTGCGCGTCGGACATCAACTCCTGGTGTTTCACTTCTGCAGATTTTGTCGGCGTATCCGGCCCGTCGGCGTGCTCTTTGGGCTTGTCCGCCGCCTTTTGGGGTTTGTTGGCGTTACCGGCGTCCGGGGCTTTCTCCGCATCCGCATGAGTTGTGGGTTTGTTGGGCGTCTCCGCGTTCACGGCAGGCTTGCTCTGACCGTTTTGAGTCGAGCCGCTGGCTGGCGTTTTGGTGACTGGAGCGGCGTTGGCGGTAGGAGGCGTTTGTCCAGGATTGCCTTTGCTGGCGGTTGTCGCGGTGGGGCCTGTATTGCCCGGAGTGGGAGGTTTAACCACAGGCGTGGGTATCTCCAGTTCCAGCGTTTTTGATGGCGCCGGGGCGTCCAGCTTGGGCTTGGCGATGTCCAGTTTCATGGCTTTGTTGGTCTGACTGATCGCTCGTGCGCCGCCGTACATGCCAAGAGCGCCGCCCACCATGGCCATGGAGCTGTTCACCACCGACGCGGCGAGGTCTTTCTTGGCGGCGCTTTTGATCTCTTCCGCTTTCGCTTCCAGGGCGGTCCACTGGGACAGATAGGCGTCCTGTCTGGACTCGGCGGCCTGACGGCGCATTTCGATAAAAATCTTGTGAATCGCCTCCATGATTTTGAAGGTGTCAGCGCCGTGGTTGGTTCCGTTCAGCTTAAAGCTGAGGGTTCCGGCGTCAAACTCTGATTCGAAGGTGGACGGTTCGTCCAGCAGTCTTGTCGCAGGCGGGAAGGGCGTCTCCGCGCCTGGCTGTCTTGACGCCGTGAGGGCGGGCGTTTGCGCTGAGCGGGTAGCCGATGTGGACGCGCTTTGCGCCGAATACAGGGACGCCAGAGCCAGCTCGTTGGGCTCCAGACCGGTATTGGTGATGTTCATGGTATTTCCTCAATCGTTATAGGTAAGGACAGTTTGTGCGCTGACAGGCTGTCGAGCCTGGGAGACAGGCCTCAGGCCATATCCCTGATCAACGCCTGATTGGTCTGCTGTTCCTGATTGATGTAATTGACCATCTGACTCAGGGTGCTTTCGCTGTTTGAGGTCAGACTCTTGATATGCTCAATCGCCTGCTCGATGCCGGCCTGATTCTGCATGATCACCTTGCGCACCAGGGCTTCCTCGGCTTTGGCGTCATTCGCCTCTTTCGTGTGCACGGCCGCATCGACGCCCGCCGCGCCGCCGCCCACTTGCGCGCCACTGGACACGAACAGGGACATGTTGCGGGCCTGATGCATCAGCGGCCATTCCCTGAGGGACTGCGCCAGCTTACTGAGGCTGTTCATTGTCGCCTGACTGGACGACGAAGCGGTCGAACCCGCTTGGGTGGCCGCGCCAGCGGTCTTGCCTGTGGAAGCGGCAGTGGTGGCCGTTTTGCTGGAGTTGGAGGCGACCGAGGCGGCTTTGCCTGCGGAGGCGCCAGCGGAGGCGTACATGCCCGCTCCCGCCGTGCCGATGATCAATACGGCGGCCACAATCACCGAGGCGACGATGGCGTTAGCCGGTTCTCCCATGACGCTGGCCAGGCCTTTGGCGATGGCGTTGGTCAGTTCCGACACCGCGCTTTTGCCGGTGGCCATGCCGACCATTTGATCCACCGCCAACGCCATCATGACGCCGCCTGCGATGGCTCCAGCGCCGGTAGCGATCATCGCAGCGCCGGCGATCAGGGTGGCGGCCGCGGCGATCCAGCCGAATACTTTGGCGAACATGCCGGACTTCTTGGCCTTTTCCATCTCGTTGATGGATTTCTGCAGGGCTTCCATCACTTCCTTGTGACGCGCCTCGTTTTCCTGGGCGAGAAACTTGGCGTCTTCTTTCCCGCTTTTGACGCCTTCCTCGTCCAGCTTCACCTGCAGACTTTGCATCGCCAGCAACAGATCGACGGTGTTGTTGGGGGGCGTCAGCGCCACCAGGGACGACGCGCCGCTGCTGTTATCGGCGTTAACCGCCGGCAATTGGGTGAAGGAATCAGCCGCGCGTGAGGTCCGCGTGGCGTTATGGGTGTCCTGACTGGCCAGAAACAGCTCCGCCAGATCGGCGTTCAGGACGTCTGTCGACAATGCGCCTATCGTGCTCATAGGGTCTCTCCTTGATGGTTTTGAGTGCTGGATGGATGAGTGGTTTGAGAGCTGGACTGAGAGGGCGTTTTACTGTCGATCGCGCCCAGCAGCTCCTGCGCCTTGTTATACGTCGCCTGATGCTGGGGGCGGCCCTTAGACCAGTGCAGCGCCGCGGTGAGGCCGTTGCGGGCCTGCCGCCGATTGTTGAGCGCCAGATAGCACTTGGCGGCCTGTAGCGGCGGCACCGGATTGTCGTGCTGGAGCAGGGCGGAGTAGGAGTAGGCTTCAATCGCCTCCGCATACTTGCCCAGCGACTCGCGGCAGGCGCCCAGTCCGGTCCAGAAGCGCACGTCCAGGTGACTGTAGAGGCACAGAAAAGCGAAGGTCTTTTCCGCCTGCTCGAACTTGCGTTGTTGGTAAAGGTTGTAGCTGATGGTGTAGATCGCCTCAATCTCCGCCTGGGTGATGCCGCGGGCGATCGCCAGAGCCCCTCCGCCTTGCAGAATCTGCTCCAGCAAGGCGGGGATGTCGGCGTCAGTGAGTGTGTCGGGTTGCGTCACAATGAGTCTCCTGTGATGTCAGATGCGGTTGATCAACCCCAGTTGAATGCGCGCCCGTTTAAGGCCGGGCGGGGGTGGAGCGGAGTCGTCGGATCGCTCGAAGCGGTCGCGCCAGTCCTGCTCCCGGCGTGCGAGTTCCACGCGTTCGGCTTCGGACAATTGGCGCTTGCTGCGCTCGATCAAGGGCGCCAGGGTGTCCCGGTTCACGCCCCATTTCGCCATCAGCGCGTCGGTGTCGGCGAACGAGGCGGTTACCGACGCGTGCAGCCGCTCCATCTCGTAGATAAGTTGGTAAGAGAGATTTTCCGTCGCGGTGGACATGGTTCCTCCTGTTTTCGGTTATTCAGTCTTTCAGGTATGCAGCCTCTCAGGCATGCAATCCTCAATGATCAGGCAAGCCCGATCCGGGACCGGGCCTGACAAAATCGAGATCCCTAGATCTTGCCGAGGATGCCCTGGTTGGTCTGGTGGATATTGCTGTTGGTGTTGGAAGGCAGCGTTAGCGACTCATCCCGCTTCTTCATCAATGAGCTGATGCGGATCATCTCCAACTGACTGCGGCTGTTGAGGCCGTCGATAAAAGCCTTCAGGTTTTCGATGGAGGTTTCCCACTCATCGCTGTTCTGACAGAAATCGTAGCCGTCGCTGTCCAGATACAAGCCGCTGTGAGGCACGCCTTTGTGCTCCTTGTCGTACTTGCTGAGACCCTGCTGGATGTCATTCTTCTCGAAGAAATCGATCATTTCCGGAGACATGGTGCTATGGCCTTCGCCCTCCAGCTTGCCTTTCTCGGTGCGGGCGATGGATAGCATCGCGTTGGCCTGCTTGAGCAGATTGTTCAGCGCGGCCATGCTTTGCAGCTCGTCCGCGAGTTGTTGCTCCAGGTTATTGGCGCGTTCGATCTCCAGAAACATGATCAGTTCCGCCAGACTCATAACCTGTCCGTTGATTTGAAATTTGTCTCCGCCAAGGGAAGCAATGCCGCCGATATTTTCCATGGTGTTTCCTCTTTTGAATTTGTCATTAGCCCCTCCCGGCGATCGGGCGGGGCGCCGTGCTCACAGGGCAAGGGTTTAGATCTTGCCGAGGATGCCCTGGTTGGTCTGATGGATGTTGCTGTTGGTATTGGAAGGCAGCGTCAGGGACTCATCCCGCTTCTTCATCAATGAGCTGATGCGGATCATTTCCAACTGACTGCGACTGTTGAGGCCGTCGATAAAGGCCTTCAGGTTTTCGATAGAGGTTTCCCATTCATCGCTGCTTTGAATGAAGTCATAGCCTTCGTCGTCCAGACGCTGGCCATTGGGGGCTGTGCCTTTGATGCGTTCATCGTTCTTGCTGAGCCCCTGCTGGATGTCGTGCTCTTCGAAGAAGTCGATCATTTCCGGCGGCATTGGGCTGGCGCCTTTGCCTTCCAGCTTGCCTTTTTCCGTGCGGGAGATGGACAGCATGGCATTGGCTTCTTTGAGCAGATTGTTCAGCGCCGCCATGCTTTGCAGCTCATCCGCCAGTTGCAGTTCCAGGTTATTGGCGCGCTCGATCTCCAGAAACATGATGAGTTCCGCCAGGCTCATCACCTGATTGTTGATTTGAAATTTATCTCCCCCCAGGGAGGAAATTCCGCCGATATTTTCCATTGCGTTTCCTCTTTCAAAGTAAGCGGCGAGTCGCTGGGTAATGCGCGGTTCGCCTGACCAGTTAGCTGAATGGCGGGGGGACTGATATAGGACGCACAAGACGTCGCCGTCGCAGTCTGACCCGCCGACAGGGCCAGTATTTTTGAAACCGGGGGCAGGGAGACATATATCGACCGGCTGATTTTGCCGCTGAAATTTTTTTCGCGAGGCCCTGTAACTTTTTCTGAAGCGACGGCGTAAATGAGATAAATGGCCGCTGAGCAGCGGTCTGAAAACGCGCCACGTAACGATGGCCGATAACAAGACGAACAGATAACGACACAGGTAAACGACATGGACACAGGGCAGTTTTTGAAGGGAAAGTTTTCCTTCCCTTTGGCATCACAGATCGTTATTTCACGCCGCCGTTTGACGCGGAAGCTGGATGCGGCCAGACAGGCGCAGATTCATTGTCTGACGGCGCCCGCCGGGTTTGGTAAAACCACCCTGATGCAGGATTGGGCCGCTCCGCAGAAAGGCCGCGTTATCTGGTTCACGGTGGAGCGCAGCGATAATCGCCTCTTGCGCCTGGGCGGCGGACTGTTGGCCGCTTTCGCCAACGCCGGTTATGGTTTTCTGGGCTGCAGGGAAGAGCTGGGCCTGTTGAATGAGCCGGGCGGCGTCGCGCGTTGGAGCAGCCTGTTTATCGCTGAACTGGAGACCGCCGCCCGACGGAATGACGCTTCATTGACGCTGGTGCTGGACAATCTGCATCTACTGGACGCCCCCGAGGCCATCGCTTTGCTTTCCTGTCTGGTGCGCGACCTGCCGGCTCCGCACCGCTTATGCCTGTTATCCAGAAACCCGCTTGCTCCTGCGTTGTTCGCGTCCATATCCTGGAACAGAATTCATCACCTTAACGCCGACGAACTGGCGTTTACGCTGGAGGAAGGCAAACAGTATCTGCGGGCGTTGCAGGCGGAAGGTTGTCTGGGGCGTTATGCCGCTCCCGGTGCTCCCGGCATGCAGACGCAGCTCAGCGAACTGTGGCGACAAACCGATGGCTGGCCGATCTTCTTTTGCGCCATGGCGAACCGTATGGCTAACAGAACCACGCCGTTCGCCGCCAAAGAAGAACTCAACGCGCTACCTGATTTTCATCGCTATATGGAAGAGCAGGTGATGCAGCCGTTGCAACTACTGCAGAAAGATATGGTGACGCGATTACGCGAGCTGGCGCCGATTAGCGAATTCAATCGGGATCTGCTGAGTCAGTGTCTGCTGCCTGGCGAATCGCCCGCCTTGATTCAAGCGATGATTCATCACACCGGCCTGATCGTCAAAGCGGCGCAATCAAACGGCGAGTATCGTCTGCGTCGCCCGTTGCGGGAGCATTTGCGCCAGGATAACGCCTTGTCGAACAGAGCGGCGTCAAACACAGCGGAAACGGCCTCTCTGTTCGACAAAGCGTTTAGATGGCGTTTGGCCAATAAACAGGGCATGGCGGCGGTCACCCTGTGTATTGATAACGGTTATTGGCGGGCCGCCGTGCATATGCTGGAAAAGTTGTATCCCTCCCTTGTCAGCGCTGGATACTGGACGCAGGTAGCCCAGTGGCTGACGGCCATTCCGCCCCATATCGTCGAGCAACGTCCGCTTTTGCAGACGTTGCTGGGGCGAAAAGCCTTGTTTGAGTCGGCCCCTGCGTCAGCGCTTAAGCACTTCAAACAGGCGCAGACGCTACTGGCGTCAGATCAGGAACTGGATCACCCCGACGCTGTGTATGACGCGGCAGCCAGAGCACAGCAATGGCAGGAGACGTCCGCATTGATCGCGTCCACTCAGGCGCTGTACGTCACCCGTCAGGCTCTCCCTGTCGCTGAGCTTGAGCTGACTTGTCTAGTGACGCGTTATCATCAGGGACTGCATGCACTGCATCAGGGGCGTTTGCATGAGGCCAGGCGGCAGCTTACGCAGGTTATGGAAGCGGCGTTGGCGGATGATCCGGGGATGCTGATTCAGGTGATTCCAGTATTGGGTTGGTTGCATTATCTGATCGGTGAAACGGACCTGTGGCGCAGTGGACTGGCCTCGCTACGGGAGCGCTTAGCGCCAGGGTGCGACCTGCCGCATGGGTTCGCCTGGACCAGCGCATCGACCTTGTTCGGCCTGCTGGAAAACGCCTCGGCGGACGAAGTGACGCAAGGATTGCAAGACGCCTCTGTGTTGCACGGCCTATGCGCGCCGGCGGAGCTGCGCTTCAATCTGGCGGCGGCGCAGGCGTTGCGGGCGATCCGTGAGGCCCGCTGGGACGACGCGGGAGAAGCGTTGCAGGAAGCGGAAGTGCTGCATCACTCAATACCCGATCCTGTGCGGCGGACGCTGTTTTCGTTGCCTGCGCTCAAGGCGCAAAGACTGCTGGCGCAAGGCGGCAAAAGCGAGGCGCTGCACCTGTTGCAGGCCTGGGGTGGTCACTATGACCAAGCCTGTTTCGCCACCCAGCACGAGCAATTAATACTGAGCGAGATTCTGTTCGCTCTAAACCGTCCCGAAGAAAGTCTGGACCCAGCGCGTCAGGTGAAAGCCTGGGCGGAGCAACGTCGTTGCGGTTTGTTGTTGACACGCTCGCTGGCGATCGAGGCATTGGCGCTGCAAAAGCTGGGGCGAGAGGAGAAAGCGCAGCAGGTGTTTCACGACGCGTTGCATGTCGGTCGCATGACCAGCAGCGTGCATTCCCTGGTGAGAAAAGACGCGCCGGAAATGAAATGCCTGTTGGCGGCGGCCAAACAGCAAGGGCGTTATCCCGCCTATGTCGGCAAGTTGATCGAGCATTATGGCCAGGATATCGCGCTGGATGACGATGACAGCGCCAATCTCGCCGCGCTGAGCAAACGCGAGAAGCAAGTGCTGGATCTGCTGGTGACTGGCATGTCTAACCCCGAAATCGCCGACGCCCTGTGCCGCTCTCTGGGCACGATCAAGATTCACGTCCACAACATTTACCGGAAGCTGGGCGCCGCCAATCGGGTCGCGGCGATCAATAAATACAACGTCGCCATCGCCTGACGCCTTCCGGGAAAAACAGAACCAAATCTGAACAACCTCCGACGCCTCAAGGCGTCTGGAGCAGGATACTTACGCCTTAAATTCAAGGAGACGCCCATGCACACCTACAATCAGTTCGAAAGCCTGTTATTCCGCTTCTGCCAGCGCCACCAGATCGCCATGATCCGGCCGGACGCCAATCTGCATTATGTGGTGTATATCGATAATCTGGCGGTGCGCTGCTTTTCCCAAAGCGGGCGCATCTATCTGCAAATTGATCTGGAAGAACTGCCGGGAGCAGGCCCGGACCACTCCCAAACCGGCAAACACCTGATGCAACAGTCGCTACTGGACAGCCTGCAAACCTCCAGCGTAGTCGCACTGGACGAACAAAACCGCGTCATCCTGTTCCAAACACTCCCCCTGGACGACTGCCAGCTACACGACTTCGAAACCGCCATGGAAACCCTCGCCAATCAGGCGGAAGCTTATGGGGAGATACTGGGGAGTTGATGAGTTTGGGTGCGATGACGAGAGCTGTGCTATAACGGAATTTAGTAGTAGGAGAGTCTTGGTCTCAGCAACTCACCGTGGACCAATAATTATGAGCTCAGGATTTCCCTGAATGCTCATACCGAAGATTCAGCATCTGAAAGTTTAGCCCTCAAGGTTTGTGAAGCAACAGCAATCCCGATGAAGCTTGCGAAAATATACTCAAGTGGCGGGTCCAATGGCATAAATATCAGTGCCACAGCACAAACTGTCGAGCACAGAAAGGCCAGGGTTAACAGAAGCCGCGACCGAACCTTTAAAAGCAAGAGAGTGGGTAGAAGGAACGTAATGGTTGCTAACACGAGACTCATTAGAACAGCTCTCCAAGTGGATCATAAGCTTGACGCCTAACTACAACAGATGTGCCAGAATGCTGAGGGCCAATCCCGCCCTTAACCTCAGCTTCTAATTGGATCAAGATATCCCCTTCATTATATTCGCGAATGTTATCAAGGACGAAATTCCTCGCAACGACCGCGGCGCCTGCGCCAGTAGCTCCCTTTGCGACGGCTTCCTTTGCTTCAGTTTTCCCAACTTCCTTCACCCCGCGGGTTGGTTGGCCTCCTTTACCTTTACTAAATGGAAGCAAGCGCTGACTTGCGAAACCCACAACTCCACCTGCTCCATTCGCGATTTTATTTCTTTGGCGGTTCAATATACTGACCTCTTCCGCTGTTAAAGGGTGATAGACAATAATGGTCATTGAACAACGAAAGTTTTTTGCCAGCATTCTGTCGTACAGCTTGGCGGCTTTGATCTTGATTACATAGTTCAACACGTCATTATGGGTATATTGCGTTTGAAAAATTTCTGAAGTTTCATTGGTAATATCAAATTGATATCGCTTAGCTATCTTATGGTGTCGGAAAACGTGAACTGGTTTATACGTATCAATTGAGAATAAAGAGGAAAAGTCCATCGGTCACATCCTGGTAACAAAATAGACGAGATAGTTATTAATTAAGACAAGATTATCAATAGTCTTTCTAGACTAGCACAAGAATTGAGAGGGGAGTCTATCTGGCAATACTAACCCAGTAAAGTCGATCAGTTGCTGCCATAACTTGCTGAATTGATGAGAGGAGGGGCCGCCTAATGGTTAAACCATATAAGCGGCAACCTCGATAAATTAATTGGACAAGCCAGCTTTCGACTTTATCTTTACCGAAATTTTATTTCCACTCTTTCATCTGATATTCTGCTTCGGAGAAATTCATCTGTTCCATGAAGGACTTCCTGATGGAGAAAACTATTTTTTATAATCAATATAAGGTGGTTAATAATCCGCCTAAATTATTGGATGAGTGTTGGAGTGAGTGACAATGAATGATAGAGAAAGCGTGCTGATTTCGTTTTCAAATAGTACTTATTCAGAAATTCATATTCTCGAAGGCTTTATTGAAGAGCTGTTTGACAAGCGAGAGGCTCTTCTGACGCATGACTGTTTTGTCTCACATAACATGTTCTGTGTCCATAAGAGTGATGGCGGATACAGCCCTAGAATAGAGATTGTCCAGCTGAATGTAGATAAGCATGTGTTAGTGGGAAAAGTGATTGTAGTTAAAAAGGAGGAGGATGGGATTGTGTATAAGCAGATAGAAGAGCTTGTCGCGCCAATAGAAAAAGGGCTCGATATGTTTGACTATTTAATGGCGGTTTTTAAAAGATACGGCTAATTCTCAGTTGTCGATGGGCGGCTAGACGATCATATCGATCCGAGACTTGGTTCACACAGAGTTTTGAATACCCACTTTTTAGGACATCTATCCCTTCCACTCAACTACCCAATGAGACTCTTCGAAGTACTTTTTCAGCGACGCCATGTTTTCCACCCAACCGTCGTGTCCATCTTCAAATGACTCTTTCGCTGAGGTGATGATCAGGTAACCGCCTGTATTCTCAGTATCATCAAGCACCTTCACGAATAAGCCCGCGTCATCTCCCGCTAATATCTTTCCTACAGTACTTAGCTTGATCGTTTCCATAGAGCTATCAGCCCACAAAAGGTATGTGATTATTGAGTGTAGGTGGGTTAAACCCGGTTTATAGGTTTCAGGATGTGCGTGCGATTTGGTTGGCGCATGGCTACCAGATAAAGACCCCGTGTTGCGTTAGTGTACGCTGGAGAACGCCAGAAGAGTATGTCCTTGTTTAGGGAGCATGGATGGGCCGAAACAAACTCCCTTCGTCCAAAATCAGCCATCTCAACCCCACCTTGCACGCGCGTGCATTAAAAACCTTCAATCTGCCTTCACCTTGTTGTCATCTGGCGGGCGCACACTGCATTTCGTGAGCGCCGCCACGTCTTATCAGCCTGTTACGGGTTCTGCGCCCGCAGCGAGAAAACTCTGCGCACGAGTGCAAGCTGCGGGGCGGTCGCCGGGAAAAACTGACATACATCGTTACAACAAGGGGTCCATCATGTTGAGTAGAAGTGCATTATCGCTGGCGCTGACCGCGTCTTTGACACTGAGCGCCGCCGGGGCGACTGCGGCGGATCTGGTGATCGCCGGACGCGACGGTATCTACGGTCAGGCCCTGGAGGCCACCGTTGCGCGTTATAAGGACACCCACCCCGACATGGATATCGAATTACTGAAGCTGCCTTATGGCAGTCTCTATGAAAAGCTGGTGATCTCCCTGCGCGAGAAGTCCGGCGCTTACGATCTGGTGTTGCTGGACGATACCTGGGCCACAGAGTTCATGGGCAACGGCTGGCTGGCGAATCTGGAAGAGCAGGGCAAGATCACCGGCGATTTCATCGCCGCCACTTTGGACATTTCCCGCTATCCCGTGGCGCAAGGGCCGGCTTATTCACTACCTATCGTCGGCAACGTGGCCATGTTCGCCTACAACCAGGCGCTGTTTGATCAATTCGGCCTGAGCAAACCCGCCAACTGGGATGCGGTGAAAGTCGCCGCCAAAACTATTTCCGCCAAAAACCCGGACACCAGCGGCGTGGTGTTTCGTGGCCAGAAAGGCAACCCTATCGTTACCGGCTTTTTGCCTCTGTTCTGGGCCCATGGCGGCGTCATCGTTGATGACAGCGGACAGCCCCAGGTGAACTCCACCC
The DNA here is from genome assembly GCF_029813005.1 of Hahella sp. CR1. Classification (NCBI taxonomy): domain Bacteria; kingdom Pseudomonadati; phylum Pseudomonadota; class Gammaproteobacteria; order Oceanospirillales; family Hahellaceae; genus Hahella; species Hahella sp. CR1. The sequence goes on along the minus strand of NZ_JAPELK010000022.1, from coordinate 50,068 downwards.
AGGGCGTGCAGGCGCTGGAATCCTTTCTGGAGCTGAAGCAGTACGCGCCCAAGGGCATCGAAGTCTATAACTCCACGGAAGTCCGCGACGCCATCCAGCAGCGCAAGGCGGCCATCGCCATTGAAGTCTGGCCTTCCTGGGCGCCGTCCATGGACGACCCCAGCCAGTCCAAAGTGGTGCAGGAAATGCAGGTCATGGCGGCGCCGGGTCAGGTGAATGGTTCTTCTCCCATGCTGGGCGTCTGGCAGATGGGCGTGACCGCAGACGCCAAACATGACAAGGCCGCCCGAGACTTTCTCGACTACCTGACCAGCGCGGAAAACCAGAAAACCCTGGCGCTGGAGCTGGGTCTGCCGCCGACACGCCGCAGCGTGTACACCGATAAAGACGTTGTAGCGAAATACCGCTGGTATCCCAATCAATTGGAAGCGTTGGAGCATGGCAAAGCGCGTCCCCGCATCAAACAGTGGAACGAAGTGGAGAGCATCCTGGGAGATTACCTGCAACTGGCGATGATCGGGCAGATGGACGCCCGCACTGCGCTGGATCAGGCCAATCGCAAGATCGACCGGGCGCTGAAGCGGTAACCCATCCAGTTCTGACTTTTCACTATTAATCAGGCAGACAAATAGCTTCCTTCTATTTGTCAGCAACGACATGGCCTGCACATGTCAGAACATAACACCGGGCGGCGCGGGTTCTGACTGCGCCGCCGCTTTCACGGAGAGATGAATGCTGTTTCGTTCCCGCCTGCAGTTACTCCTGCTGATGTCGCCCGCCACGCTTTTGTTGGCGATGTTGACCCTGTATCCCATCAGTCAGATTCTGATCAATGCGTTTTCCTATGTGGATTATGTCGGCGCCGAGCGTCAGTTCGTCGGTCTGGACAACTTCGTGGAGTTGTCGGAAGACTGGTTTTTCGCCGGCGCCATCAAGAACTCCTTGAGTTTCTCGGTGCTGGCGTCGCTGCTGCAGGTCGGCCTCGGACTGGCTCTGGCGGTGCTGTTCGACCGTCAGTTCGCCGGACGGCGTTTTGCGCTGCCGGTGATCATCTATCCGATGATGCTGTCGACCCTGGTGTGTTCCGCCATCTGGCGCGCCTGGTATCACTATGACTTCGGCTTTTTGAACAATGCGCTGCTCAGCCTGGGGCTGGAGCCTGTGCAATGGCTGTTTGACCCGGACATGGCGCTGTTTTCCGTGATGCTGGTGGATATCTGGCAATGGACGCCGATGGCGTTCCTCATCATTCTCGCCGGCCTGCAGTCTATTCCGGCGGATATCAAGGACGCAGCGTTGACCGACGGCGCGCGCGGCTGGCGACGGTTTCGTCATATCACCTTGCCGCTGATCATGCCGCAGGTGCTGCTGGCGTTGCTACTCAGATCCATCGACACCTTCAAGCTGTTCGATAAAGTCTACGCGCTGACCGGCGGCGGGCCGGGGAACAGCACGGAAACCCTGTCGCTGTTTATCTACAAACAAGGCTTCAAGTTTTTCAATCTCGGTCTGGCGTCCGCCGCGGCGCTGCTGATGCTGACCATCGCCTGCGCGTTGAGTGCGGTGTATGCGTGGCGCTATGTGGGAGCTAAGTCATGAGTGCGATCAAGCAAACCTCCGTCCCGGTATTTTCTGATTCCGTTGCGGCGCCTTTCTCCGGCGTCTCGCGACTGTCTGCGCGAACCCTGGGGTTTTACCTTGCTCTGGGCGCAGCGTTGACGTTTTTTGCGCTGCCGATAGTGTGGATGGCCGGCATCGCCTTCACGCCGTCCGGGGAGTACGTTAGCGACAGCCTGAGTCTGCTGCCTGCGCATCCGACCCTGGCGCACTTTGAAGCCTTATGGCGCGACGGGTTTCCCGGACGTCTGGCGAATACGCTGATCGTCGCCGTGGGCGCCACGCTGCTGGCGTTGTCGCTGGGCTTTCTGGCCAGTTACGCCCTGGTGCGTTTTCGTTTTCCCCGCCGTCTGGATCACGCTTTTCTGCTATTGGTGCTGGTGATCAAGATGATGCCGCCGATTGTGGTGGCGATTCCGCTGTTTCAATTGCTGAAAGGCCTGGGATTGCTGGACAGCAAGCTGGGTCTGATTCTGGTGTATCAGGTCTACACGCTGCCGTTTTGCATCTGGATGCTGCTGAGTTTTGTGCGCGACGTGCCCCTGAGTCTGGAAGAAGCGGCCAGTCTGGAAGGCGCCGGATTGCTGCGCCGCCTGTGGCATATCGTGCTGCCTCTGTGCGGTCCGGGACTGGCGGCGACCTTTATTTTCACCCTGATCATGGCCTGGAACGAGTTCCTGTTCGCCTTGCTGTATCTGTCTACGCCCAGTCACTTCACCTTGCCCCTGTATGTGTCCAATTTCATCACCGAAAACGAGACTTTCTGGGGGCAACTGATGGGGATTGGCCTGCTGTCTTCTTTACCCATGCTGTTGATGGCGGGGTATGTTCAACGTTACTTACTGCGTGGCTTCGCCATGCAAATGAAATAGGAATTTCGCTGATGGCTTCCGTCACATTGCAAAACCTGGGCAAGCAATACAAAAACCAGACCGTGCTGCGGGATATCAACTTACAAGTCAGAGACGGCGAGTTTCTGGTATTAGTGGGACCTTCGGGCTGCGGCAAATCCACGCTGCTGCGCATGATCGCAGGGCTGGAGACCGTCTCCGGCGGCGATATCCGGATCGGAGGCCGTCGGGTCAATCAACTGGACCCGGTGGACCGGGGCATCGCCATGGTGTTTCAGTCCTATGCACTGTATCCCCATATGACCGTGTGGGACAACATGGCGTTCGGCCTGAAGATGGCCGGCGTCGCCAAACCGGAGCGGGAGCAGCGCATTCAACAGGCGGTGGAATTGCTGCAATTGCAGGCGTTGACGCAACGTAAACCGGCGGAGCTGTCCGGCGGTCAGCGTCAGCGCGTGGCCATTGGGCGCGCGATCGTGCGCAAGCCGGAGGTGTTTCTGTTCGATGAACCGCTTTCCAACCTGGACGCCAAGTTGCGGGACCAGATGCGGGTGCAACTGTCCGAACTGCACCACCGTCTGGGCTCCACCATGATCTACGTCACCCATGATCAGAAAGAAGCCATGACCATGGCGGACCGCATCGTGGTGATGCGCAATGGCGTTATTGAACAGGTGGGTACGCCGCTGGAGTTGTACCATCAGCCCGCCAACCGTTTTGTCGCAGAGTTTATCGGCTCTCCGGCCATGAATTTTCTGCCCGCGCGCGTGGCGGCGCTGAACGCCCGCAATCTGTCTTTAGAATTGCCCTGGGGGCAGACGATGCAGGCTGACGCGTCCAGGTTTGGTCCAAAAACCGGGATGTCTGGCCTGCAAGCCGACGCGCAACTGGCGCTGGGCGTGCGTGCTCAGGGCCTGGTTATCGACGACAGTAGCGACCTGCGCATGCAGGTGGACGTAGTGGAGGAGTTGGGCAATATCGCCTACGTGCACGGGCGTATTCAAACCCATCGCCTGATCATGGAAACCCCTTGCGCGCCCCGCGCCGGAACCGAAGTGGGCGTCAGATTAAAGCCGGATATGCTGCATTTGTTTGACGAGCAGGGGATAAGTCTGGCCTCGCAGATGGAGTGCGCTCATGCTGCTTGAGATTATCGGAACCGGCGAAGCCTACGACCGATTTCGGGTGAACGCCGCGGTACTGGTGCAGGAACAGGACTTCCGCCTGCTGATCGATTGCGGACCAACGGTGCCCCAGGCGCTGTGGCGGCGTCAGTTGGCGGCGGACGCCATCGACGCGATCTATCTGACCCATATTCATCCGGATCACGCCTCCGGCTTGACCGCGCTGTTGAATCAATGGGCCTCCGCCGGGCGGCGTCGGGACTTGCAGATACTCTGTCAGCCTGAGCAGCAGGCTCATCTGGAATGGATGTCCGCTTACGCAGCCTGGCCGCAGCGACTGCCATTCATTATTCACTGGCGCGACGCCGGCCAAACCGCGGAAATAGGTCCCTGGACGCTGCAAACAGCGCCGACCCAGCACAGCATCAGCAATCTGGCGTTGCGCCTGGAGCAAAAAGGGCCCGTTTTCCATCCTACGGGCTCTCTGTTTTACAGCGGAGACGGTCGTCCGACCGCCGCAAGCGCCAGCTTGATGCGGGGATGCGTGATGGCCATGCAGGAGTGTTTTTCTCCTTTGGAGCAGGGCGAGGGCAGCCATCACGGCGATTTGCCCGGCTGCCTGCGCCAATTGAAAAGCGCCCGTCCTCGCCACTTGTTGCTGTATCACATTGAAGACGGCCAGCATAACGCAGTGGCCGAAGCCATCCGACCTCGCGTCGATGTGTCGGTGGCGGAGGACGGGGAGCGCTGGTGTTGCATCACCGGCGCGCCACTGAACGCGCGATTAGATCAGCAAGGAGAACGCTATGCAGCGGGAGCAGGCTGAAGCCATATTGCGGGAGGCCGGCGATCTGGCGCTGGCCTTTTTCCGCCGCCGCGAGTCTCTGCGGGTGGAGCGAAAAGCCCGTCAGGATCTGGTCTCGGAAGCGGACCGGGAAGTGGAAAGCCTTATTCGGCGGCGTATTCAGGCGGCCTGTCCCCGAGACCGGCTGCTCGGCGAAGAGTTTGGTCTGGCGGCGTCCGGTCACGGCGATGATTCCGACGCCAGTATCTGGGTGATTGATCCCATCGACGGCACCACCAATTTTCTGCGCGGCATCCCGGATTTCGCCATCACCCTGTGCCGGGTGCGCGACGGCGCGCCCGATATCGGATTGATTTACCACCCGGTGCACCAGGAAATGCTCTTCGCCGCCCGCGGTCAGGGCGCCTGGCGCAACGGCGTGCGTCATCAGATCGAGCAGACGCCGGTAACCTTGGATAGCGCCGTACTGGGTCTGGGCTACAACCTCAGGTCAGGCAACGCGCAGAGGGCCATCGCCATGATGCGCAGCTGGACCGAGGCGGGTTGCGTTACGCGGCAGACGGGCTCGGCGGCGGTAGGCATCAGTCAGGCGATATTGGGAAGAACTGACGGCTTCTACGAGCCTCAGCTGAACAGTTGGGACGCCCTGGCGGGACAGTTGATCGCAACCGAGGCGGGCTTACGCAGTTCCACGTTTCTGTGCGGAGAACGTTTGACCCGGGGCGGACCAGTATGGATCGCCCGACCGGAACTGTTTGATCTGGTCAGGGAAGAGGAGACCGCCTGGTGATGCAGGACAAACGCATTACATCCGATGATGTGGCGAGATTGGCGGGAGTGTCACGCTCCGCCGTTTCCCGCACCTTTACCCCTGGCGCCAGCGTGTCGGAAACGACGCGCAATAGCGTCATCGCCGCCGCCAGGAAACTTGGGTACCGTCCCAACGCCCTGGCGCGTTCACTCACCGGACAACAGAGCGGTCTGGTGGCGGTGGTGATGGCGGAATTCGCTAATCCCTATGAATCCCAGGTGTTCTACGCGCTGACTCAGGCGCTGCAAAAGCTGGACAAGGTTTCTATGCTGGTCACGCCGGATGAATCCGGCGACATCAACAACTCACTGCAGTTGGTGGGCGCCTATCAGGTGGACAGCGCGATAATCGCCGCCGGTTCTTTGTCGTTACAGGCCACGCAGATCTGTCTGACTATGGGGATTCCCTCGGTGCTGATGGGGCGCGACGATCCTTTCGGCAAAATCTGCTCGGTGCAGACCGATAACCGTATGGCCGGTCGTCTGGCGGCGGAGCATCTGACGGCCTGCGGCGCCCGTCGTCCCGCTTATATCGGCGGACGCCCGGACGGACAAGCCTCGCAGGAACGCAAAGACGGCTTCTTTGACAGCCTGCGCAGCCAGGGGATTGAGCCGCTGGGCCATTGCGACAACCCGGATTACAGCTATCAAAGCGGTTATCAGAGCGCCCTGACGTTAATGCAGCGCCGCCCCGATATCGACAGCCTCTTTTGCGCCTGTGACGCCTTGGCTTTTGGGGCTATGGACGCCGTACGCCAGCAATTAGGGCGGAAGACGCCGCAAGATATCCAGTTTGTCGGCGCGGATAACGTGCCCATGGCGGAATGGCCGGGGTATCAACTGACCACTATCAGCCAGCCGGTGGACTTATTGGCGCAGGCGGTGATGGAAAACCTGGAGATTATTCTGACCCAGGGCCAGGCCATGGCCCACTCCCGCCGCGTCGCCCCCTGGCTGGTGTCGCGGGCGACCACGCGTAATGCTTGATGGCTTGTTGCGACTTAAAAAGCCCCGCTGAAACCGTTCAGAAGGGCTTTTTCGCAGTCAATCAGGGCTAAAAAGACGTCTGCGGCCAGTCCGATACGGATTCCAGATAGAATTTCTGGTTGTCGCCGCCGCTGCAACGCCAGATTTGCCACTGTTCTGAGGATTCCGCGGTTCCGCCGGGGATATCCATGCAATGGCTGCCGTTGTTGTTCAGGTTCTGGAAGGCGCCGGATTCGGTGATGCGCCATTTCTCGGAACTGCCGCCGTCGCAATCCCACAGGTGCATTTTATCGCCGTTGTCCGCCGAGCCGGTGTTGAAGTCAACGCAGTAGCGGTTGTCGCCTTTGGGGCGTAGCTGGCCTTCTGCGGTGTACACGAACTTCTGGTTATCTCCGGTGCCGCAGGCCCAGGACAGCAGGTCGCTGCCATTGCCGTACTGCGCCTTATCGACATCCATGCAGTATTCCGGTCTCACCTTGGGTTTGATTTTGAAGTACCCCGGCAAGCCCCGGCGCTGGCCAACCAAAGGAATCGAGTTGGCGGTCCAGGTTGGCGTGGAGGAGGGAGCTGCGAGGTCCCAGCTGATCACGGAGACGCCGTGGGCCACCGCCAGCCAGGCGCTTTCGTAGGAGGTATTGGAGAAATCGCCGGCGGCGCCCCACAGATGCATGATCTGTTTATATTGAGCCGCGCGGTTGGCGGTGAGCTGGTAATGATCGCCGGCTTTCACGTTGCCGCAGAAAAAGTAGGCGGAGTGCTCGGCGGACATGGAGTCGATGGCGCCGGAGAATTCGTCTGCGTCGGCGGTGTCGATGTCTGGACACAGAAAGGTGGACTGAGCGCCGAAACGGTTCATCAGCGCCGTCTCCATACGTCCGTTAACGTCGCCGATAAAGCCCCCGGTCAACACCACGATCAGTTTGCCTTTCAGCTCCGAGACCTTCGGCCAGCCCACGTTTTTCAAGGTGTTGCGATAGTTGGACTGGAAATGCGGATTAAGGCGGTTGATCAGGTCCTGATACTGGTAAAAACGCCCGCCGAGGCGGCTGTTCAGGTAATTGCCGATGAACTCGTCGAGCTGCTCCACTTCCGAGGCATACCAGGCGTTCAACGGGTCCCAACTGGCCTTCATGTCGACGAACAGAACCAGCGGCATGGCGTTGGGGTGGCCGTTCATCCAGCTCACTACGTCGTCCAGGCAATGGCCAAGCTGGTCGTCGCTGCCTGCGCTGCAGTTCTGATTCCCGGGGGAGGCGCTGTGGGAGACGTAGGGGCCTTTATCCCAGCTTTCCCAGTCGCCGCGGTCGATGACATCCAGCTCCAGGGTGCGATAACCGCGCTCAAGCCACTCGCTTAAACGACTGCCGTGTTCGAAGCTGTTGTGGGGTTGCACGTAGTACAGCTCGTCGAAGCGATGGTTGTCATTGGCGGTTTTCGCCTGAAAAGGCGGATAAAAGGTTTCGCCGGCGTTGGCGCCTGTGCTGAATCCGAATGACAGCATGGCGGAGCAAACGGCGGCCAGGACAGCGGGCGTTTTCCATTTGAATAACATGCGATATCTCAACTCTGCTCAAATTCCGGCCGAGCGCCGCCCAGGCTTGCAGTGGATAAACTGAAAACCTCGTCAGCGCGGAACGCGGAATGTGGGTGATATCCGGAGTCGGGAAGCGTACGCCTCTCGACTCCGGCGTTTGCAGTGGCCGCCACGGTTTCATCTTGGAAAAAACAAATGACAGCGCAGTGAAGCGGAGTTGAAGGTTATTCGTGCATGGGCGTGCAACGGGATGACGGGCGACGCCGCCTGGATGGCTAGGCGGCGGCGCGGTCTCTTTCCTGACGGCGACGCAGATCGGCATGAGTCAGCGCCGGCGGCGTGTAAGGCGCATGCAGAGGCCCGATGTCGGTTCCCGGCGCGACGATGGCGTCAATCTGATCAAGAATGTCGTTGCTCAAGGTCACTTCCGCTCCAGCGAGCAGATCGTCAAGTTGCGCCATGGTGCGTGGCCCGAGATTCGCCGCGGTGACGCTGGGATGGGCGATGGCGAAGGCCATGGCGAGATGCGTCAGGGATAGCCCCGCCTCCTGGGCCAGAGCGGAAAGGCGCTCAATGGCGTCGAGCTTGCCCGCATCAGCGAAGTAGGCCGGGTTAAATTTCACGCGCTCGCTCTCGGTCTGCGCACCCTTGCGGTAGCGCCCGGTGAGCATGCCCATGGCCAGGGGACTCCAGACCATGACGCCCATGCCGTATTTTTCGCAGGCAGGCAGCACTTCCCGTTCAATGCTGCGATTGAGAATCGAGTAGGAAGGCTGCTCCACGCGAAAACGCGCCAGTCCGCGGCGTTCCGCCACCCATTGCGCCTCGACGATTTCTGCGACGGGAAAGGTGGATGTCCCGATAGCGCGGATCTTGCCGGCGCGCATCAGGTCGGTCAGGGTGGCCAGGGTTTCCTCAATATCGGTGTCCGGGGCGGGGCGGTGAATCATGTAGAGGTCGACATGGTCCGTTTGCAGACGGCGCAGGGAGTCTTCCAGAGCGCGGGTCAGCCAGCGTCGGGAATTGCCTTGTTGATTGGGGTCCTGTCCCATCGGCAGATGCGCTTTGGTGGCCAGCACCACATCGTCGCGTCGTCCTTTAAGCGCCTTGCCGACAATCTCCTCGGATTCTCCCTGGCTGTAAAAGTCCGCTGTATCGACAAAGTTGACCCCGGCGTCCAGAGCCTTGTGGATGATGCGGGTCGCTTCGTCATGATCGGCGTTGCCCACCGCGCCGAACATCATCGCCCCCAGACAATAGGGGCTCACTTTAATGCCGGTTCTTCCTAATGTGCGGTATTTCATGTGCTTTTCTCCTGGTTAGTCAACAAGACGATCGCCTTTCGGCGGTTGTTTACTCCCTCTATGCGGAATAAAATGGAGCAATGTTCCGGATAATACGGAACGATGTTCCGCTTATCAAGATATAAATGGAGCGATGTTCCGTTTTTTAATTAAGTCGACGGCGCTCCGTTATAAATTGAAACGGCAGTGTTCCGGTAAACGTTGAAACGCTGGAAAAGATAGAAACCAAGGCTTCCGCTGAGGAGTGACATTGAGCAAACAGACAAAAACAGAAAGCGCCGGCGGCGGGAAAAGCAAAGCGCGCCCCGTGCGGGCGGACGCCCAACGCAATCTAGACGCCTTGCTGAACGCGGCGCTTGAAGTATTCGCCACCTCGGGCGTGGACGCGCCGGTGCGGGAAATCGCCGCCAAAGCGGGGGTCGGCATGGGCACGGTATATCGACACTTTCCGCAACGTTCGGACCTGATCGTGGCGGTATTTCGTCAACAGGTAGACGCCTGCGCCGCAGCCGCCGACACGCTGGCGGCGCAACATACGCCGGGAGAAGCGCTGGCGTGCTGGATTCAACGCTACGCCGACTTCATCGTCACCAAACGGGGACTGGCCACCGCGCTGCACTCCGGCGACCCGGCCTACAGCACACTGCCAAGCTACTTCGACAAGCAACTGAAACCCCAGTTACAACGCTTGCTCGACGCCGCCATCGCCACCGGCGAAGTACGCAAAGACGTGGACCCGGACGACCTGCTGAGAGCCGTAGGCAGCCTATGCATGTCCGCCCATGACGACCGCATCGACTACGCACGAAGAATGGTCGCGTTACTTGTAGACGGCCTGCGTTACAACCCCGATTCACGGTAGGTCAGTAGGTCGGAAAAGCGCAGCGCCTTCCGACGCTATGTTTTCATGTGAATATATGCGTTTTATATTAGAGGGATATGGTGGCTTTCTAAACCAAATTGTTGGATGGCGCTGCGCTTATCCAACCTACGTTTTATCTCTGTCATGCGCTGACCTGCGGGTACGAAAATGGATAAATCCGACGCTTGCAACAACATGCTGTACATCGGCTGGGATGTTGGCGGTTGGAATTGCGATAACAACAGCAAAAGCCGTGACGCCTTGGTGGTGCTGGACGATCAGCGCAACCTGCTGGGCAAACCCTGGCGGGGTAATTTGCGGACGGTGATCAATCAGGCGGCCACCACGGCGGAGTGGATTCAGACGCTGCTTGATGGCTGCAAGGTGACATGGCCGTCTCGGAAGCTTCCTGCTGTGATCCTGGCTATTGATACGCCTTTGGGCTTCTCCCAGGCGTTGCAGCAACTGATCACGGGAGGGGCTCCTGTTGACCGACTGGATGAGTCCGCGGCTAATCCTTATCTGTTCCGCCAGACTGAGCGCTTTCTGTTTCGACATGGCTTGACGCCACTCTCTGCGGTCAAAGATATGATCGGCAGTCAGGCCACGAAAGGTATGCACACACTCGCCAAGTTCGCGCCGGGGCGAAAATCCGTCGGCGTTTGGGAAGGGGGCGGCCTGCTCCAGGCTATCGAAGCCTATCCCTCGTCCTGCAGAAACTCCGATCGTATGGCGACGCTGCTGGAGCCATTTTTCTCTGAACGGACCAGTAACACGCACCCCGTATGTCCTCACTGGCGAGACGCCGACTTTGTCGCGAGTATCGACCACGAGGACAAACGGGACGCACTAATCTGCGCCCTGATCGCCTGGCTGTTCGTGAACCAGCCAGAACAACTACAACCGCCGGAACCGGATACCCCGGTATCGGAAGGCTGGATTTTCGTCCCCAAAGACGGCTTGGACGCAGAGAAAAAAGGCGACAAAACCAAGTAGGCCGGAAAAGCGAAGCGCCTTCCGACGCCATGTTTCTATGCTAATAAATGCATTTAATTCAATGGATTGAAGTGGTTTGTTAAACCTGTTTGTTGGATCGTGCTGCGCTTATCCAACCTACTTTGAGGTGTGAAAAATGTCGGGAAGTGCGGGCGGGTCGCCCGCGCTTCCGGGTAGGGTTAGTTCTGCAGTTGTTTTTCTGCGTCGGTTTTCCAGGGGGAGGCCAAGCCTAGCCTGAGGGAGGATTTGAACAGGCTTTGCGCTTCCGCCGCTTGGCCGCTCTTCTGTTTCACTTTGGCGTAATGGTAGTTGATCGTCGGGTTGTTGGCGGCCAGTTGGTAGGCTTTGCCGATGTTGGTTTCCGCTTCGGTGACTTTGCCCAGACGGAATTGTATCCAGCCCAGCGTGTCCAGAACGGTGGGGTTGATGGGGGCAAGTTTTGCGGCTTGCAGCGCCAGTTTCTCTCCTTCGCCGAGTTTGTCCGTTTCGCCCAGCAGGTACGCCAGATTATTCAGCGCGCCCAGGTGGGAGTCGTTCAAACGCAGGACGCGACGATAGGCGTCTATCGCCTGATCGGTTTTCTTGCCTTCCTCATACAGAGAGCCCAACAGGAACAATCCTTCGTGAGATTCTGGGTTATTCTTGACTAGGATTTCCATTTCCTGCTGCGCCTTGTCCAGCGTTCCCAGTTGTTTCAACGCCACGGCTTTGGCTATGCGCAAGGAGCTGGAGTCCGGCGCCAGTTGCAACCCTTTGTCGAACAGGTCCGCGGCAGCGGCGTAATCTCGGGTGAAGGCGTGAAACGAGCCTGCGTACAGATAACTCTGCGGGTTGTCCGGGTAAGTCTTTAACAGGTCGCTGTATACCGCTTTGGCCTTAGTCGGGTCGTTCTGCACCTGATAGAGGCTGCCCAGGCGCTGATAGTAGGGGAAAGGCGCCTTGGACTGTTTGATCAGATCTTTATAGACCTTCTCCGCCAGCTCCTGTTTGCCGGATTGCGCGAAATAATCGCCCGCCTGCACCGCCAGATTTTCCGGCAGTTCTTTGTCTTTCAACGCCTTTTGATAGTCGCTGACGGCTTTATCATGATCGTCTTTTTTCGCGTAGGTCAATGCGCGCTGGAAATACGCCAGTCCCCAGTCCGACTTTAATTTCAGCAACTGGTTAAAGCTGTCGAGAGATTTATCCAACTGACCGGCGTCGCGCTGGGCGATGCCCAGGGCCAACAGGGGCGCAGGTTGTTTGGGAGAGAGTTTCAGCGCTTTCTGGAACAGGGGGATGGCCGCTTCCGGGCTTTGATTGGCCACATAGGCGTTAGCGAGCAGCACCAGGCCCACGGCATTGTCGCTGGTGGCGTCAATGATCGGGGAGAGCAGCTTGATGGCTTTGCCTGACTCGCCATTTCTGACGTATTGCTCCGCCAGATTGAGTTTTACTCCTACGTAGTCCTCCGGGGTGTTGGCCAGGCCTTTCTCCAGATGCTCTATGGACTTGGCGACCTCGCCTTGTTCCTGATAGATCAAACCCAGCCGTTGATGCGCGCGGGAATCGTTGTCGTTGTAGCCGACGGCGGTTTTATATGCGTTAAACGCCTTCTTGGGTTCTTTCAAAGCGGTGTGAACATCGCCTTGCTTGGTCCAGGCGGAGCTTTGCGTGGGCGCTAATTGTGTGGCCTTTTGCAATAGCTTGAGGCCGTCCTTGAGTTTTCCCTGTAACGCCAGCACCGTTCCTTTCAATTCCAGCGCCAGTGAGTTATTCGGCTCTTTGGCGAGAATGTCATCCAGCAGCTTCTGGCTCTGCATAAACTTTTGTTGTCGGATCAGATCCAGCGCGGTGGTGAGATCCTGATTGGCGGGTTGTAGCTCGCCGCCGGCGGGAGGCGCGTCAAGAAAGAAAAGGCTGGTGTCGGACTGAGCGGAGCTGGGTTGCGTAATGGCGGCGTGGCTGCCGCCAACGGCGAAAAAAATCGCCAGCGCTAAAGAGAGGCGTTTGTTCATCGATAGGGACCTTATAATTCTCAGACAAATTAGCATCATGCTTTTGTGAGAGTGTAATCCAATATGCGGGATAAAAAAAAAGGGCGTTAAACAACGCCCTTTATTTGTAGCGGACTACTTAGCTTTTTCTGCGACGAGCCAGCAAGCCAACCAGACCCAGACCCATCAACGCCAGGCTGGCGGGTTCTGGAACAGTTGAGCTGACAACGATATGGTCGCGCTCGGTAGCGACTCTGCCGCCGTCAACAGTGGCGTAGATGTCGAAGTCGTAGGTGCCGGGAGTTGTGCCGGTGAAGGTGACTTCGAAATCATAGGTCGCAGCGCTGTCGCGGGTGTAGGAGCCGTTATAAGACGCAGGAGACACGGATACCATGCCGGGAGGCGCGCCAGAGATGTCGAGCGCCACTTCAGTATAGGAAGAAATAGCGGTCGAAATGGCGTCATTGATAGTGTCTACCAATGTGGTGGTGTCGATGCCTGCGTGATAGGTGCCGCCGGTCGCCGCAGTGATGCGGGAGGCCTGGCCAGTGCCATCTAAACAGAAGCCGAATGAGCAGTTGGCGACGTCAATCGCTTCCACCTGGATGCTGGCTGCCTGCAAAGCGGCGGTTGCGCTGGCTTCGGTTGAACCCAAAGAGGGGTCATGGCCCGTTGCGTCGCCGAACCACAGCAGGATGCGCTCAGCGTCTGGACGCCAGGAAATGGTGGTTGCGACCTGTTCTAAAGCGTAAATGTTCGCTTCAGGGAAATCGCCACCGCCGCCGGCGGTCCAGGTGTTGATCGCTGCTTGCGCCGCGGAGGTGTCGCTGGTCATATCCGTCAGGGTGCGATAAGCGAAGAAATCGGTGGCGTCACGATAGCCGCCTACGCCGAAGTTAATGTCGCCAAAGCCCGCTGCTGTGCCCAAGATAGAGCTGGCGGCGGCTTTAACCGCTGCAATCTCTCCACTCATACTGCCGGTTTCATCCATCAGGAAGAATACGTCTACCTTGGATGTGCTCGCTTCGGCGTCAACGGTGACTGTCTTGGTGATGGTCACGCTTTCGCCGACATCAAGCGTCGCAGAGAAAGTAGTGGGAGAGATGGAATCCGCCATCGCCGTAAACGGCAGGAAAGCGGTAAAGGCGAGTGAGCACGCTAGTCTTTTCATTGTTACCTCCTGGTGTGGGTTGTAGTTAGATTTAGTACTGCAATGAAAAATTTCTTGAGATTGCTCAGGGAACCTATAAGGCACAAAACAGGCCAATCTCTTTAGAACCCCGCTTATTGGGGTGTTTCTTAACTCTTTTAGGAAGTGGCCAATCGGGAACTGTAAATTCGTTATATAAGTATTTCCACTAAAGGCCAAAAGGCTTATTCCATTAAGGATAATTTCGCAAAAATCGGGGGGTTTGTATACAAAGCTAAGTACCTGTTTTGTATCGTTTTTGTGTGATCTAACGATAGGCCTAAACGCCCCTGGCGCAAGGGTTAGATTGAATTTTAAACAACCTGAAATTTAAGAAGGTGTAAATTCTTTGAACGCTGTCGAGGGATCAACAGAACACGGAGTTGAGGCGTTAACTGTTTGTGTGAAGGGAAAAAAATAGCGCTGACGGCTTGGTCGCTATCAGCGCTCAAATATGGCTATTTAACCAGCAAAGGAAGAGGCTTTCTGTCTATCTGTCTGACTATATCTCTGTCTGACTAACAACTAAGGCTGAGCGGCGTACCACACGTTGCCTACGCCATGGCCCGTCGCGTCGCCTTGCTGACGGTCGCCAACCCACAGATACAGAGGCTGGTTCTTGTAAGCCCACTGATAAGTGCCATCTTTACGGCCGACGATCGTGAAGTCGCCCCAGGTTTTAGCTTCTTTCTTGGCGAAAAAAGGAGGCCAGCTGTCTGCGCAGGAGTCGTAGCAGGCAGACGCGCCATTGCTGTCTTTGGTGAAGGTGTACAGCGTCATGCCTTGTGCGTTGGCGAATACTTCACCGACAGAGGTAGAAACTTTAGTGACGACCTTAGAGGAGCTGGCGCTGGCTGAAGAAGTTTTCAGCAGTCCGCCGGTGTTGTCGTAGGCGTTGCTATAGCCGTCAGCGCTGGCGTAGCTGTTGGCGCTGTAGCTCTTGCTGGAGCTAGAATACTTTTCATCGCAGTAACGATCCGCTTTGCCTTCAGCAAATACGGCGGAGGTGAAACCGGCGGTGGCGATCATCAGAGTGGTCAGTGCGGCGAACTTTTTCATCTTTCTATCCTTTATCTATCTAAGTGTGATCTATCTAAGTGTGGCTAGCGGGTCTCGGACCCTGAATTTGAAACTCGTAGATAAAGACGACAGGGATGCGGCGTTTGGATGCAAAGAAATTAAAAAAATTTCTGATTTCTGAATTTCACTTTAAAAACAACTCTTAAGGTTCCGTTAAGAATGCGCCGTTAATCTGCGTACATGAAACAAGGAGAGGGCGCTAACCCGCCGCGGAAGTACGGCGGCTCTCTCTAAAAATCATAAAAGAACGAAACACCCTCAATAATGCATAAAAGGAACCTTAATCATGGCTAGTTACATCTATCTTCCCGTTGTCGGCCCGGAAATGATCGCACTGTCCGCGCAACTCGCCGGTGTCTTGAACGCCACCGTGATTCAAAAACCGCGACTCAGATTGCCCACGTCGCCTGGTTGTCTGTCGCGTTTACACGCCACTGACACGCTGTATATTTTCACTCATGGCGCGGGCAGGGGCGATACGGCCACCATCGCCGCCAAGGAGAACGGCTGGTTGCCGAGAAACCGTCAGCACTACGATAGAGAGACGAAGCATTGGGTAGGTGGGGTGTTCAAAGCGTTCACCACGGAACAGATGGCGGACGACTTACGCGAGGAAGGTCTGCCGCTGAACTTCATCGATGTGCATGTACTGGCCTGCGGCGGCGGATACGCCGGCGCGTTGTCCCCCTGGGTGGAGCGTTTCTGCACCAAACTTTCCAGAACCCATGTCTTTGTTGAAGTCACCGGATATCAAGGGTTCGTGCATATCTCCACCGGCTCTATCCGCGTCGAAGACCGCAACGATCGCGGCGCCCGCAGCTTCTACAGCCTGGAGGAAAAAGCCGTGGTTTACCGCTCCGGTTATGCGGAAATGACCGCCGGCCGCGGCAGATCCTCCTTCGCCCGTCCCATCAATACGCGGGATCGGTCGCATCATAATACCTAAGGGCGATTGCACCAAATACGTAAGGGAAGTTGCAAAGGGGGGAGTGCTCTCTCCCCTGGCGCAATAATCGGATAAGCTGATCCTTGAGCGCCTGTTTCCTCACAACACTCCAATAAGATGCGAAGCCTTGCCCCAATAAGACACTGTCCATTCATTGTTCGAATACGTGATTTCGGAATAGGCGCAATTGAAGTGGGTGTATTGGCTGGCGCTGGTGTGGTCTTGGGCATGTATCCACCAGATCAGCGCCTTTAAAAAGTTGCCGTGGGTGATCGCCAGGAGGGTGTCATCTTGATGATGGGTTGCAAGTCGATTCAGGAACTGGCTTGCTCTTTGCGCGACTTCCGCCAGGCTCTCGGAGTTTTCGCCGGCTTTTTGGTGGGGGTGTTCTCCCCGGATAACGGCCCTGGCGGAAGGGTCTCTTCGGTCTATGTCATGCAGGGACAGGCCTTCATAGGAGCCGAAGTTCTGTTCTTGCAGCAAATCGCATACCTCAAAGTCCGGCGAAATGACCTTGCATGTTTCCATACAGCGTAAAGCGGGCGATGAGTAAACCTTGGCGAAGCGGTAGTGTCTCACTTCCGTCGCCAGCCTGTCCGCTTGCGCTTTGCCCTGGTCCGTCAGGTCAGAGTTGAGACGGCCTTGCAGGCGACCTTGTTGATTCCAGATCGTCTGGCCGTGCCGCGCCAGGATGACTTTCATGCTATCCATTCCATTTCGTTCCATTCCACTACTTCACTGATTCTCTATTCTGAACGACCGAAAGATTGGCACTGTAGGGCTAACCTGGATTATTGTCGAGGGTAGCGATTTCCTGTTTCTTTTTGGGGGGAGAAAGAAAATGAACTTCGATAAGTTTAAAGAAGAGACGTTAAAGGGCCTGCGCGCTTCGGCGGAATCTTATGCGGAGATGATTCTGTCCGAACCGGAAACCATGGCGGAATTAACCGACGCCAGCGATGAGGCCACGCGGGAGGAACTCATTGACGAAATCGTCGACACCGCCTGGGAGCGCAACGGCGAAGCCTGGTTCGAACGCTTTGTCATCGAGCCGGGACTACCCGACGACATTGAGCCAGACGATTTAATGAAAATGCTGAGGCCCAGCGCCAAATACCGGGAATGGGTGCAGGCGGTGATTGAGGAGAGGGTCTCGGAGAGTTGAGTAGCATATCAATGGAGTCTGTAATATGAAACTCGAAAAATGAGGTGTCTCAATATGAATGTTTCAAATGATAGTTTGGGAAAAATAAAGAGTCTCATTGACGAAGGTAAGTTCTCTTGCTTAAAAGATTTGTGTGAGAGAATACGGCAGGCGTACGGAGGGGCTCCCTCAAGTAGTTGGTTATGTATGAACTGTGAATCTGAGATAGATGAAGAGTGGTGCGTAACTTGCCATAGTAAGGATTATTCAATTCCAGTAAGCCCCTTTTCACGAGAGGATATGAACTCACTGCATGCCTTCTCACAATCAATTGCAGACACGATGAAGGATATTACAGAGTAATAAATGGCGACAAGCAATGAAACTCGGTGGGAGCTGTTTGTTCAAGAGGTGGCCGAACATGGTCTGGTGTGGACGATCGAAAAAGATGGCCAGTTTGTAACCTCAAATAACAGGCACGGAACAAAGTGTTTTCCGTGGTGGTCAAGCAGGGAGCGAGTAATCGCGCAGATCAATCAGGTTCCGGCCTATACAGGCTATATTCAGTCTGGCTACGAATGGCGGACGTTTCTGGATGAATGGGTTCCATCTCTGCGGCAGGCGAAATGCCTGCTTGGCGTGAATTACAGTGGTAAAACCAATGTTGGATTGGACTTGCCTATTGATGAAGTCATCAATGCGGTTAAGATGGCGCGGTCAAATCTTGGTTAGCTAGAACACATGCTGGTAGCAATATTAAAAGGTGCTCTCTTTTAGGTATTTTCCTAAAGGAGAGAAGAGTGAAGAAACGTGAAGTACGTCTTATCAAGGCGTTTGGGCGCAATGAAGCAGGGCTGGCGGATTTACCTAAGAAGGTGTCCGGCACAACGGTTTCGAGAGTAGTTCTGGGGGAAGAGTGCGGTTGCTCGCGCTGCTTTCCCCACGGTTTTGAAACCGTCAACGCCACAAGTCCCCAACGCAGTTGGAAGACGCATCGTAAAACCAGATGGAAATAAACAGTGATAAGGGCGCCAAAGTGCGCTCAACATCGCTGCTTGCAAAAGAGAACGGGGCTTTACGCCCCGTTTTTTAATTCAACGCCGCCTTCAGCACTTTGTGCTCATCTTCGCTGACGCCGAGTTTCCAGTAGCTGGAGATGTACAGGTCGCTTTTTTCCAGTCCTTCCTGGGCGCGGAAGTGGTCCCGCAACTGGCGCATGCTGTTTAGTTCGCAGGCGCACCAGACGGAGGGACGTCCTTGCAGCCAGGGCAGGTCGCGGACTTTGTTCAGCAGCAGGTTGCTGTCGACGCCGGGATGGGGATTAATCAGCCAGTGCACGTCGAGGTTGGCGGGGGTCTTGAGGGGCTGGATATCCGCCTCGCTGATTACCTCAATCACCGCATAGCCCCTCGCGTTGGAGGGAAGCTGTTCCAGGTTGACGCTGATGGCGGGCAGGGCGGTCATGTCGCCGACTACCAGAAACCAGTCTGCTTCCACATCCACCAGTTTTTTCGGACCAGGGCCGCCGATCAGGATCTGTGAACCGATTTCCGCTTGGATCGCCCAGGTGGAGGCGGGGCCGCCGTCTTCGTGAATGACGAAATCTATGTCGATCTCATCTTCTCTTTGAGCGCGCACAGTATAGGTCCGCATCAGTGGGCGCTGCTCGCCGTCGCGGGGGAACATCAGTTTGACGTATGCGCTTTCCTGGTCGGCGGGAAAGCTGGCGATGCCGTCGCCGCCCAGGGTAACGCGCAACATGTTGGGAGTAATCGATTGTCTGCGAACCAGTGTCAGTTCGCGGGGCGCAGGTCTGCTCATTTCATCCTCGTGAATTCAGTAATAATAGGGCTCCGTCGTGAGGAGCGGCTGTATTCAGTGTTTGAGGTTTTCCGCCATCGCATTCGCGAGTTTGACGAACTCCCGGATCTCATCAGCATTGAGGCCTTGCGCCATGCGGCTTCCCGCCAGCGCTTCCACCTCTTTTATTGTCTTATACGCGTCAACGCCTTTCTGGGTTAAATGCAGTAGCTGGCTGCGTCGATCTTCAGGGTTATCCCGTTTTTCAATCAGCCCTTCCTCCAGCAGATCTTTCACCACCCGCGTGATCTGCGCCTTATCCCGCTGCAGGCGTTCTGCAATCACCTGGGCGGTACAAAGAGTGTTTTTCTCACGGGCGTGGTTGATCACTTTCAGCGAGCGTATGTGGGAAACCGCCAAAGTCAGATTGACCTCCTGATACGCCTGACGCATCGCGCGTTTATAAGCATGAAGCAGACGGTGCAGGGACTCTCCGACGCTGGTTTCCGGGACGTTGTTTTCTGGCATGATTCACAGTTCAGGTTAGTTGACTATGTCAACCATAATAGCATTGGTTGATACTGTCAACTAAAAAGGCTGTCGATCAAACAGTAAGCTTAAGCTGTTGGGAAATGAGTCCAAGGGCATTGATTTACAGGACGTGCTTTAACAGTAGTTCAGTCAGGTCCGCGTGGGGCATGGGGCGGTAAAAGAAAAAGCCCTGCACCAGCGCGCAGTTATCCGTTTTTCCTCTTACGAATTCCAGGGTTTCGGCATCCTCAATGCCTTCCGCCACCAGTTCCAGATTCAGGTTTTTGCCGATATCGATAATGGTTTGCACAATGGCGGCTTTTTTCGCGTCTTGCAGCGCGCCCAGTAAGAATGAGCGGTCGATTTTCAGGTAGGAAAAGGGAAGTTCCTGCAGGTAGCTGAGGGACGAGTAGCCCGTGCCAAAATCGTCCAGGGCGAACCTGACGCCCTGGCTCTCCAACTGCAGCATGGCGTTTCTCACCAGGTCTTTATTCGCCATGAACAATGATTCCGTGACTTCCAGAATCAGTCTGGAAGGCGACACATTGAAGCGCTCAAGCTCGCCCATGATATCGTTGACCAAGGCGACGTCATTAAAGTCGGCGATGGAAAGGTTGACGGAAATCGTGGTGTCCGTAATGCCCTGACTGCTCCAGTGCGCCAGAATCTTGCAGGCTTCATGGACCACCAGGCGACCAATGTCTCTTATCATGCCGGTATTTTCGGCGATGGGGATGAACACTCCGGGAGGAATCACGCCGCCATCCGGCTTTATCCAGCGAATCAGTCCTTCAGACCCCTTGATGGCGCCGGTTTTAATATCCACCTTGGGCTGCAGATAGAGCGTCAGCTCAAGGTTTTCGATAGCTTTGCGCAACTGGTTTTCCACGGTCTGTTTACGCACTTCCTCCTCAGCGATGCTAAAGCTGAAGAACTGAATGGCCGAACCATGATTAAAGCCATGGTATTTGGCTAGATCCGCGTGACGGACCAGATCATTCACGGTCTCGCCGTCTTCCGGATAAATGCTGACGCCGATGTGGCAGGATATGAAGTAAAGGTGATTGCCGAACTCGATGGGCTGGCTGATATCCCGCTCGATGTTTTGGCAGATCGACATCACCTCGTCGCTGCCGGAGATATCCCGCAAGATTGCGATCAGATCATCGCCGCCGAAACGGGCGACGATGTCCTGATCCCGCAGACGCAGCATGATGCGGTGCACGGAGTCGATCAGTATGGCGTCGCCGACTTCAAAGCCCTGGGTGTCATTGATTTTCTTAAGGCCGGATAAGTCGATGAAAAGGACCGCCAGCTTCATCAGGTGGAAGCTATGAAACCTGAGCTGCTTTTCAAGAAGCTGGTTGAGGCAGTTGCGATTGGGAAGCCCCGTCATGGTGTCATGCAAGGCTTGAAAACGGATGATGTCATCGGTGATTTTCTGCGAGGTGATGTCCTTGAAGCTCCAGACCCGGCCTTGCAGTTGGCCGTCCACCACTTTCGGGGAGGAGTAAAACTCATAATAGCGCCGGCGTTTGAATTCGATGACGCCATTCACGTTGATAAAGGGGTCTTTGCGTATGGCTTCAAAGGTTTCCTCAAGCTCCGTGGGGTTCTTGCATATCAGAAGCAGCTGCTCCTCAAATATCATGTCCGCCTGCAACTGGTTGATGAAGTCCTTGCCCTGCCGATTCAGGAGGGACAGCTCGCCGTTACTATCAAAGGAAATGATGGCTTCTCCGGTGGCGTCCAGAATGGCGGTTAATTCGGCGCCGGAGCGGCTGATCTGCGTATTGGCCTGGCTTAACTCATCAACCTGCCGCGAAAGCAGCGTATTTTGCTCGTTTAACTCATTGGATACGACGAACAGGGAGTGCTCAATGAAGCGTATTTCATCCTCATGCTGGGTATAGGCGTCCGATATGCTCTCCAGAAAGCGGGGATGCGCCGCCAGGAGTTCGGCCAAGCCCGCTCGCTTCAGTTGGCGGTGTAACAGCTTGTGCATCATCCGACCTCTTCGAAAAGCGTCACCGTCATCGTCTGGTTCAGCAGGCCGCAGCGTCCGTCGCTGCAGATCACTGAGGAAATCTCGCCGTAAGAATAAAATCCCGCCATATGACATCCCTCGGATATCATCTCTTTGACCTCTTCCAGTTCTTCCTCGGTTCTGACGCCCAACACCATCCGCCGTCCAACGCAGCTGACCAGGATCGCCAGTTGTGAAGTCGCGCCTTTTATATCGCTAATGGCTTTCTCCGTAGCGTAGCCCGCGCCTGATATCAGGTTTTCGTAGTTGGCGTGCATAATCTGACAACTGGCGCCCTCCGGCACATTGCCGGCGAACACCATGCTTTGGTCTTCTTCATTGATGGAGAGAATCGTGCGAACGACCAACTCCGTGGCGACGGGATGTTTGAGGCCGATAGGAAAGCGCAGGGCGGACCCCGGCAGCTCATTGGCGTACTCGCCGAGATAGGTCTTGTAGATTTCCAGGGCGGGCTTGTTATCCAGTTCGTACAGCACGTTTTTCTGCGATCTGGTGACCTTTCTGTTGGGACCAAACGGCTTCCAGCCGCCGAAGTTGCCTTTGCCGACCTTGAGGTTCGGCCCATAAAAACAGATAAGCGCCACCAGCCCGCCCCGGTACTGATCGTTCAGCCAGACCTTGGTCTCTTTGAAATCCATGCCGTCCCCCGCCAGACCGCCCGTCATGTAGATATTGTCCGGTAACTTCTTGCAGACGGAGCGGATCAGATCGGAGCCGTTGACCACGTGCCCGTCCGACATGACGAAAATGTGCACCAGGCCTTCGGTGTTCAACTGCTCCGCCAAATGCGCCCCCAAGGCGCCGCTGTCTCCAAAATCATGGAAGTCGGCGGACAGGGTCTCTATCCGAGAGGAAGCGAAGGTTGCTGCGGTCAGGCAGATACAGCTGTCGTACAGTTTGGTTCCCTCAATCGCCCCGCTGGTGGTGCAGCCGGTAATCTGCGCCTGTGGGAATGCCTGTCTGACCTGATCGCGAACGCCGGGATCGTCCATGATGTCTTTGGAGCCAAAAGCGATGACCCATTGGGCGGAGCTGGCCGAGGGCAGGGGCTGGCTCCAGGCGCCATTCTGGTATGTCGATTGATAAATCTCCGTCACTGCAACCTCCCTTTTGCCGCAATTACTGTCTGGTCTTCTTTCTCTTCTTTCTTTTCATGCTCGACTTTGCTACTTCGCCACTGCTCTCAACTTTTATTTTTTTGTAAAAAGTCCTCCTCAAAGAATAGACCGAGATCCGCGATACGCATCGCCGACAGGCGGAATTGGCGCGTTTCAGGCGTCTCTATGGCCGCATCGACAAAGGAAACGGCAGTGTCGCCTTAGGCCTGCGATTTTATGGCTATACTTCACAGCAAAGCGGCGTGAAGGTCTGAGCCATCAGCGAGGCATGAAGTAATGGTGTGGCTGCGCAGAATGTTCTGGTCCGGCATCCTGATAAGCATCATGGCGACACTGCATGCGCGCGCCGAGGACAAAGTCTGGCTGTCCATCGGCGAGTTCCCGCCGTATTTCTCCTCGAAGCTGAGTCACTATGGCGTTTTCCCTCACATTGTCGAAGAAGCCTTCGCTGTCGAACACATCCAGGTCGAGTACATTTTTCTGCCCTGGAAGCGAGCGCTGCGGATGGCCGCAGAAGGAGACTATGACGGCACGCCGGGATGGGTTTACTCCAAGGAGCGGGCGCAGCAGTTTTCGTACAGCGATCCGGTTCTCAACGAAACCAAAGTGTTCTTCCATCTGAAAAGCCTGAACTTTGACTGGAACGGCATTGAAGACCTTAAGCCTTACAAAATTGGACTGACGCTGGGGTATTTCTATGGTCCAACTCTCGCCAAAGCCGAGGAGCGCGGTGATTTTTTATTTGAGCGCGTGTCGACGGACCTGCTGAATATGAGAAAACTGGCGGCGGGAAGAATTCAGTTGTTTGTCGTCAATCGTGAGGTCGGCTTGCAGATCGCCCGCAGCGAAATGCCCGCCCAGGACGCCGCCAATATCGCTTATCACCCCAAACCGATCTCCGTGGACGCCCAGCACCTGCTGATCTCAAAGAACATTGACCCTGTCCGCGCGCAGTTTCTGTTGGATTCATTCAACCGGGGATTGCGGAAACTAAGGGAAAACGGCCGCTACGATTCGCTATGGAAAGAAGATATTGGGGGACCAGGCCCATGAGGCCTCCCGCCAATTATTATGCCTGAACTAAACTTGATAGAACCCTGTCCGATACGCCAAGCGCTCAGGAGGCTCTGATGAAACAGCTGCTGATGCCCCTAATTTATTGCGCGTTAGTCTGTCCACTCCTGGCGTCAGCGGAAGAGCTGAGTTTGACCAATGGCGAGTGGCCACCATTCACTTCGGAAAACTACCAGGATTATGGGTTTATTTCCCATGTCGTCGCGGAGGCGTACAAACTGGAGGGAATCGACGTCAAATACACCTTTCTGCCCTGGAAGCGAGCCTTGCAGGAAGCGCAGGAAGGGGATATCTGGGTGGGATCTGTCGCCTGGTCCAAGGCCGACGGCAGACCTGATCATTTTGTGTTCTCCGAGCCGATCATTGTGCTGACGGATGTCTTCTTCCATCGCAAAGACCTCCCTTTTGACTGGAACACGTTCGAGGACCTCAAGCCTTATCGCATTGGCGCCACGATCGGGTACTCTTATGGCAAAGCGTTCAGTGAAGCCGAAGCAAAGGGGCTGATCACCGTCGAAAGAATCTCTACCGATGAAAGTAACTTCAAAAAGCTGGCGCAGGGGCGCATCAATCTGTTTCCCTGCGTGCTTGAGGTGGGCTACGAAATTCTCGCCCATAATCTGCCGTCAGGCATCGCCACCAGCATCACCAACAATCCGAAACCGCTGCGCAGCGTCGGCTATCACGTCATCATCACCAAGAAAAATCCCCAGGCCGAGCGCTATATCGCCGCGTTTAACCGTGGACTGCAAAAACTGAAAGATTCCGGACGTTACGAGCAATATCTGGAAGGCATCGTGGAAGGCCATTACCACAGTGAGTCAGAGAAAGCGGCGCAATAAAACGGTGAGATGAAACAATGATGCGAAACGATGGCGTCACTGCGCCGGATGTTCAGGGGGAATGAGGCTGGGGTCTATTTGCAGACGATTCAGTTTGCCAGAGGCAATCAGCTGTTGCATCCCTTTATCAAACTGCGCCTTCAGCCAGGCATGGCGCGGCGATTTCTTCGAAAACATCAGGTACAGCTTGGCGGTATACAATTGCTCCGGCAGATATCTGATTTGCTGGCGCTCCGCCGCGTCAAAGTGCTTTCTTAAGACTTCCAGCCCCACCACCAGATCACTGGGAAACAGGTCGATATGGCCTTTGATCAGTTGTCTGAAGTTGGTCGCTTCCGAGTCGCTGCGACGGACCGTGAATAATCCCGTCCGTTCCGCCTCATCCAGCTTGTTCCCGTAGTTGTAGCCCAGTATGGCGCCGACGCGCAGCCTGCTGGCGTCTTCTGGTAGTGTCCAGATTTCTTCCCATGACAAAGCGTGGCGCCTAGAGTAAAAGAACACCGTGCGTTCAATGATGATCGGCATCTCGCTGAAAACGAAATCCCGCTCCCGCTCTGCGGTTCTTTCCCACGCAATGGTGGCGTCCAAGTCTCCTTGCTGGCAGAGAACGAAACTGCGATTCCAGGGATGGAAGCGGTACTCTACATCGATATTCGCCAACGCAAACGCCTCGGAGACAATTTGCGAGGTGGGACCAAAATGAGGCGCTTCTTCGGAAATATACGGCGGCCACTCGCCACTGCCGATAAGAATCGCCTCCTGCGCCAACAGTGAAGCGCTCCAAAGCAACCCCAGGCACAGGAAAAGCCGAATCGGAAACATCTGTAAACGCCAACGGCGCATCGTCATCACCTAAAGTCATCATGCGTGGCTTCTAAAAGCGTAGCAGATTGCCAAGTTGGGCGGGGCCAGGCCTGAGGTTATTACTTCTTTTGACAGATTGCGTTTAACTGATAATTAGAGTGCAAAGACTCTGAGCGAGGCGTTGGATGGCGCTGTGCTTATCCAACCTACATTTCCAACCTACATTTCCAACCTGCATTTATCTGACCCGGATTTATCAGTTATGCGTTCTTTTGGCTCAGGTTATTCCAATGCTCAATTATCTTTCTGTTCATTGCATCGGGTTACTTGCTAAGACGCAGATAAACCAGCAGGTTAAGCAGTGCGGGGGGATTGATTGCTGCGGCGTCGTCACGCCAATCAATGGCGGCGGACATGATTCGATTCAGCCTGTGCAATCCTATGGCTTCGCATTGTTGCGTTAATTCTCGCCACCGGGATTGAGCATTGGGCGCCGCCTGTCTAATCCCTGTGATTAGCAGGTCGCAGAGTAATTGGTCCAACTCCTCCAATAGCCGAGACAAGGCTGACTGCTCCAGGGCAAGGCGATTTTCCGCAGGTAGCGTATGGGCGGCAGGTATACCGGGCATGCTGGCGTCGACATAGGGTTGCAGTATCATGGCCTGATGGTTTACGGAATACACAATACTGACTGGTTCAATCGTCAGCGCATGCGTGTGCTCCGTGACAGCGCCGGCGACATAGCTGATTTGGGCGCCTTGCATTCGCAACAGTTGCAATAGCGCCTCCGCGCCTTCCGCTCCACGCGTGGAATAAGGGAAGGCGAGAGCAATGCTGGCGCCTTTGGCGTCCAGAAGATCCGCTCTGACGCACTGGGACGCAGTATCGAAACGGGGATTGGCGACGCCAGCGACTTTGAGTACGTAAAAATTTTCATTGGCCTTGAGAGACCGAAACGGTCCCGCCAGCCGACTGGCCAAGCGTCGGAGGAGTTCATCAAAGTCCTCCATTAACAGGTTCTGGCGCAGCGTCGACCATTGATAGGACTGTGGATTCACCGCAGTCTGGCGACCAAGGGTCATCCGGCTATCCAGAGATAGCTTGGCGCCTGAGGTGAGTATCTGGCCTTTGCCGTAGTCACGGATGGGGTGCTGCAGCATATACATACGCTGGGCGATCTGATGATTGGAGTGGGGCGCGTCTTCTTCCTTCGAGGTTTTCTGGCGTTTCTCCAGAATCACGAGCGCGCCGGTATCCGCACTCTGTAAAAACACCTCAGCCAAGACGCAGTCACCGTCTTCTCGCATGCGGCATCCCAGACCTATATACCGGGATTTACCGGTTCGCTCTTTCATCCTTTTGGGCCCACCGCCTCTAATTACGACTTCCGGCGCAGGGAGCGCCGGAGAGGCAAGGGCGCGCCTCCGACAGAGATACTCGCCCATGTGGCGAATTGCCTGCGAAGGGGAAAAAGAACCGTCACGACGGTTATAGCGGTCTATCTGCTCTACCAGTTGCTCACAATGGCTGGCGGGCCAAAGCCAGTCATACCTGTGCAGCGCTTTGGCGGCGCGCCGGAATTTGTCCCGTAAGCCAGGCTCCAACTGAGACAGTCCGCACTGCAGCAGGCGAACAAACAGGTCGCCGACGGACCGCAACGCTTCCGGTTCGGCAGGGGGCGGTGGGCAGGTGCTGACATAACCGGCCGTCTGGCCCTGCGGGAGACGCCTGAACGCCAGTATGGCGATAATCGCCGCCACCGCCGTCAGTTCCTCATCGCCATCGGACTGCACATAACGCGGATCGCCCGGAGCTAAAAAGCGGACCGCCACACCAATCGTCTCAATAATCGCCAGCGGTTTCTCGCTGAGGGCCAACTCCGCCAGTACGCCCTCCTGAAACCACTTCTTCGCTTTACGGATTTGCGCTGGAGCGTATGCCGTCGCCATCAACTCGTCGCTGATATCTCCCGGGTTCCAGGTGACCGGGACAGGCGTCTCTGCGTCTTTCGCACGGATTTCCTGATAGGCCAGCACCAAGGTAATCAGGTGGCGACAGGTAGTGGTGGATGGGCAGGTGCAACGTCCATGAGGAAAGGCTTCCTTCGCCCCCAGTTGCGTGATGACGCCGTCTGGCCATTGCGCCGCCAGATTGCCGGCGTCATCCTCTGACAAAAGAGTCTGGTCCGCGTCCAGTTCTGCGCTCAACTTCTCCAGGTCTTTCTGCGCTCGCTTGACGGTTCCGCGATTGGAATAGCCTTCCAGGTCCTGCAACGTCATGCTGAGCAGATCATCACGGCGCATGGTCATTCAAAGTCACTCACTCTAGGCCCCAACATCATCGATTTATCGTTTTACAGCGTCGCCGGTCGTCACTCGATGACCTCGGACACCCAGTTGGCGAGTTCTCCTGGCGTCATGCAGCCCACTTTCGCGCCGATATTCGCCATTTGTTGCGCAATGCGTTGGTCATACACTGGGTTGGCCCGCTCATCGAGAGCCGCCAGCCCCAGCACTTGGACGCCGCTTTCAACCAGATCCTGGGTGACGCTCAGTAAGCGACGAGGATCGCCGCCTTCATAAAAATCGGAAATCAGCACGAGAATGGTCTTGGTCGGTTGAGACACTAAAGACGCTCCATACTGCATCGCGTGAGCGATGTCCGTACCTCCGCCCATCTGCACTTTCATCAGCGTCTCCACCGGGTCCTGACAATGATCGGTAAGGTCCACAATATTCGTGTCGAAAACCACCAGATGGGTGTCCAGCGCCTGAATGCCCCAGAAAATGGATGCGGTTACGGCTGAGTATATGACGCTATCCATCATGCTGCCGGACTGATCCACCAGAATAATGAGCCGCCATTTATCACTTTGCCGTCGGATGCGTGAATGGAAATAAGGAGTTTCGATGACCAGCCTGCCGCGCTTCCGGTCGTAATGCTTCAGGTTACGACGGATGGTTTCCCGGGCGTCAAAGTTCTTCGCAATCTTAAGGTGACTGCGCTTTAAGCGATGAACCCGCCCGAGGAACGGATGACGCATCGGGCGGGCCAGCTTTTCCAGCAACTCGGAGATCACCCGTTTCGCCATGGCTCTCGCCAGGGCAAGGACCTCCTGATTCATAAGATGCTTGGTGTGCAGGATGGCTTTGAGCAAGGTCAGGCTGGGCTGCGCTCTCTTCAACAGCTCAGGATTGGTCACCATCTCCTGAATCTGATAGCGCTCCAGCGCGTCTTTCTCCAGACGCTCAATCGTTTCTCGGGGAAAAAGTTCATGAATGCCGTTAATCCATTCTGGTACGGTGAGCGATGTGGCGTCCAGCGTCCCTCCGCGAATATTGCGCTTATCCCGTTGGTATTCCTTGCCATAGAGATAGTCCAGCAACTGATCCTGACGGCATTGCTGAGGTGTCATGGAGGGGTTCAGATGTTCACTGTCCGTTTCGCCTAGAATCAGTCGCCATCTCAACAGCTGCTCAGCCTTCATCGGTGATCTCCAGATCGATGCCATATTCGCGGGCCGTGGCGAGCAGGGCGCTTTCAAACTTCATGGCGTCTTCAATATCCTTCAGTTCCGGAGTGAATGTCTCGGCCTCTGTTCCTGCGCGTGCATGCGCTGCGATTCCGGGGAGATGATCCGCCAAATACAGTTTTTCCCGCGGCGTGAAGTAAGTGAACGCCAGACGCAGGCTGGGCAGCGCCTGCATAAATTCGTGCGCGTCATAACCCTGAACCACCTGATGGATCACATTGATCAAATCGGGGTGGCGTTGCACAGTCTCTCTGGCGATGCGAAACAGGCCGACAAGAAAATCTCCCAGGTCCGATGTGGCGATCTGCCGAACAAAAGGGGTAATGCTTTCTCCAGGGGTAACGCCTAGCATAAAACAAGCGCCCAAAGCCGCCCCCCGGATTTCCGGCGCCTGTTCCGGTTCCTTGCACTGGTTCTGCAAACTGTCTGCGAAGGGCGCTTTGGACCAGCCCAACGCCTGCGACAGGGCAAAATGACAATGCAGCAGCGTGCGAATCGCCTCGACAAATTCAAATCCATTATCAGGACGCCCCAGAGAGTCGAGCAAGAACAGCCCGCGCTCATACAAGGAGTTCGTCAATGGGGCGGTGGCGTCGATATTGTCCCAACCAAGAATATCGTCATATTTTTGCAGATAAGTCACGTGGTTCAAGGCAGACGCCACTTCCACAAAATCGCTGCAATGGCCTGTCTGCTGGGTCAGCTCCATCATCAGGTTGTGGGCGTGGCGACCCAGTCCGCACAGGGCGGCGAGAATGAGCAGCTCTGCCGTATCGCCCAGGCGACCTTTGCGCTGCATCATCTCCAGTAACCGCTGATTGGAGGCCTCTTCCAGCGAGGCCCCGTACTTGGAGGCTTCGATTTTTCCGGCATCGAACTCCGGCGTCCAATGCAGCCTCCATTCCGCCTGCACCGCCATGAGATCGTTTCGGGCGATGAAGTCAGGCGAGGACAATAGCTCAAATCCCGCAATGCTCAGAAGCTGCAGTCGCCGCAATAGGCGGTTCTGCTGCAGATCGCCTGTCTCCAAGAGATTCAGGGAGACGATGCGAGGCGTTGTTGTCGGCCATAAATCCAGTGATCGCAAGAGAGCGTCAATGTCCTTCGCCAATGGAGGCAGGCTTGTCTCATCATGCAAACGTCCCTGGCGGTCGCCCCGGAATACCTCATGAATCACTTCGTGCATGGGGTGATAGCCCCCATGCGCTAATTCGTCTTTGATGATGGCGCTGCTCAGCCCGTCGTAAATGTCCTCGCGCCATGGCGCAGGATGACCGCGCAGGGACGCCAGCGCCCCGATACTACATTCCGCCGCAATGCGGTCGGCGGTGCTGAAGATCAGTTTGCGTTGACGCAAACTCAAGGCAATGGAGTCGATCAGCGGTTGCGCTTTAAATTCGCCACCGTTTAAACGCGCGGACCAGATCTGATGATAAAACTCCGGCCCGGGCATGCCGGACTGATACCCGGTCAGCGCATCCAGGCGGGCGTAACTGTATGGGGTGAGGGCGGCGCCTTGTTCCCGCCAGAGCGTTTCTGACTGAGGCGGCGGAGTCGAATTGTCCGCGCACTTCAGCAGTTCAGACAAAGCGCTGCTGTGGAAGCCCCCTGTCACCACCAGAATCGCTCCTGACACCCGCTCGCCGACGTCACGGATTCTGTCCGCCATGTGGCGCTCCCGCGCTAGATTGACCGGATCCGGCGGCAAGCCGTGACGCTCTCGGTCTTCGTCTTCAAAGGTGCGGATCGCCAGGCAAAATGCGGCGACTTTCTGCATCAGTTCGTCCGGTGAAGCCGGATCGATTTCAAACAGCTCGTCCCAGGCGGCGTCAAAATCTTCCACTTTCAGCTTCTGACATAGCGCTTGAATATACCGGCTCCGTCTTAACTCGCCATCGGCGTAGCGATGCTCTTGGTCTTGAACTTCCTGATCGGCGTTCTGCAGACGCAATGCGCAGATCTCCGGCCAGGCCAGGTCGATGAAGGCCACTTCGCATTTGAGCTGCTGCGCCGCCTGCAGCGCGCGCCACTCGGGGCTGTACTCACAGAACGGGTGGTACGCCCCCGCTCGGTGATCGTCGTTCGCAACGTAGGTATAAATCGCCAGCGGCAACTGATGGCGGAGGAACAGCTCTTCCAGTTGCGGGTTATATTCACTGGGCCCTTCGATCAGGATGGCCTGCGGCTGCAACGCCATCGCATACTCATACACTGCAAGAGCGCAGGCGGGACTGTGATGCCTAACCGGGAAAAAATGAATGCGGTCAGAGAGCATTAGTAGTCACTTAACGCCTGTTTCGCATTGGCGAACTCGCCCCAGGCGGCTCCTTTGCGTTTACCCGCCACATGATGAAAGTAGTGTCTGATTTTTTTCAGGTCTTCGCTGGAGTCTTTGGCGGCGGTAGAGCCCAGAGCCGAAACGAGATGTTCGGCGGTTAAAGCGCCAGCGTTGTAGTAATACCCCTGCACGCAGGCGGCGAAGGCCACGGCGACCGATTCCGCCGTACTCATGACGGAATTTAGCGGCTCCAGAGCGCCGCCGCCGATGACTTTACCATTACGCAACTCATGAAAAATCGTCACCAGAACCTCGGCCTTGTCCACCGGCAGCGTCATGGGGATTCCTGCGTGTTGCAGCAAGGCGTTGGTCTCTCTCGCCACTAATTCCATTTCTTCTTCGATGCTAGCGATAGGGTGCACCGTTTCAAAATTGAGGCGGCGCTTCAACGCCGCGCTCATTTCATTGACGCCTTTATCCAGAGTATTGGCGGTCGCTATCAGGTTGAAGCCCTGGCGCGCGTAGACCGCGCTTGCACTCTGCTCCAGTTCGGGAATATGCAGCACCCGGTCGCTCAGAATAGATAAAAGGGTATCCTGAATCTCCAAAGGGCAACGGGTAATTTCCTCGAAGCGAACCAGCTTGCCCTGTTGCATGCCCTGATACACCGGCGCTGGAACCAGAGACTCGGGACCAGGCCCTTTCTCCAGCAGCAAGGCATAGTTCCAGGTGTATTTGATCTGGTCCTCGGTCGTCCCCGCCGAACCCTGGATGGTTAATCCAGAGTCCCCCGAGATCGCTGCGGCCAGCAATTCGCTCAGATAACTTTTGGCGGAGCCCGGCGGCCCGATCAACATGAGGCCGCGGTTGGTCGCAAGGGTGGCCACGCAGCGCTCTATGAAGCGTCTTTTCCCCACAAATTTAGGGCTGATATCCTGGCGGCTGTCGCCCAAAATAAAGTCGATAACCGCCAAAGGGGAGAGATTCCAGCCCGGTGGCTTTACGCTTTCACGGTCTTTAGCGACCAGTTGCTCAAGCTCTTCGGCGTAGCGTTGTTCCGCTGGCGGACGCTGCAGGGATAAATCACTCATTGTGCGGCCTTCGCAGCAAGCTGGTTCAAATCTTTGATGACTTCACTGAGTACTAAAGGGTCCACCTGTTTGAGGGGCAGGATTTTATCTTTGATATCCCAGCCATAGCCTGAGGGCTGTCGCATGCCTTCCACAAAAACGATCTCGGTGGTCTCCAGCGTCTCATCCGCTTCGATATACCCCATGGCGACCACCCCTTCATAGTTCACGACAGCCGTGACATTGGCGGCGGCGAACTGTTTGGAGTGTTCGTCAAATCCGCCTGCGTCCATTGCTTCGCCTCGGGCCCAACCCTGTTTCTCAAGACCGAAGACCAGCGTGGGGGCTGGCAACTTCAGCTTCTCGAATCGGGACATGGATTGCTGCTCCAGCTCCTGCTCATTCAGGGCGAACACCGGCCGGCTGAGCTGTTGAAATGGAGGAAGAAGTTCGTAGTCGCTGAACATCTCGCCCCAGGCGTTTTTATCCTCTTCTGACAGGTGCAGCGGGTGGACGAGCCCGACTTCATCAAATTTGTCCAACGCCATCGGGTCGTCATTGACGTCAGCAAAATCCTGTTCGTCCGTTAAACGAAACGTCCCAGCTAACTTGCCACTTTGATAACCGCCCCAAAGCAGCAGCCTCGCCAAGTGCGTCATTAATGGATGACGGGCGATCAGAGTGTTAAAGTCATCAGCTTTCCAGCGGCGTCCCACTACCATGGCCTGCTCCAGCCGCTCCGCCTGAATCTTGGCCATATCGCGAATCTGCTTTTTGACCAGTTTCCATTCCTGCAGGGACGTGTTGGCCAATTCGGCGTCGTCCTTGGCGGAAGGCTTGGGCGGGTTGTCGCGAAGCTTACCGCTGTCATCTTTGAGCTTCGGCTTCAAGTCGGCGCCCAGCACGAAATGGAACTGTCGGGGACCATAATCAAATACCCGTCGACCGGTGTCGTCCAGTCCGCAGTCCGGGATCACCATGTCTTCAAGTTCCGCCTTGGTCAGTCCTTTCTCCCTGGCGATTTGCTCCATGTATTCCTGCGCTTTGGACTTAACGCCTTTGAACTTCACTTTCTGGGAAATTCCGCTGAGTTGCATCAAGGCGGTTTTAGAGCCGATCAATCGCAACACTTCCAGGCCGGACACCGCTCGCTGGTGCTGGGACTCGCCAGGCCACTTTCTGATCATGGGCGTTAGTCTCATCACTGACTCGTCGCCCCCCAGGTATCCCATCGCCATCATCGCCCATTTCTCTTTCGAGGGCGCGCCCTCCGACAACCAGGTTTCGAACAGAGTCCAGACGAAGCCGTCAAGGCCATTCCCGTCAATCTCCCCTTTAAGCTGCTGGAAAAAAGGCGCCTGCTGGCTATCCGCCGTTTTCAGGACCGAGAGTAGCGCCGTTACTTGTTGGGCGCTGAGCGCTCGTCCTTGCATTATGATAGGAGGAAGGTCGTTAGCATTGACCCAGTCGATTGGCTTCGCTTTCGACTTCGAGGCTAATCCCGTTCGCAGCCAGTCGGGAGTTTCCGCGTCTGTGAGTGGGTTGTCGGCCGGGTCCTGATAAGTAAGCACCTCATCAATGGTTTCCTTGATGGCCGGTTGATGCGCCGCCGTCTGTTGCATCAGTTCCGCGTAGCCTTTGCGCTTCATCAAGCGCAATGCGGCCAAGGCGTCCTGACGCAGCGCCCCCGAACGATGATTGGCGACGCAATCCGCCAACCCTGTCACTGCAGCCTGTGGATGCTCATCCAGCCAGTTTTTAGCCATTTTCGGCGCTTTTGACGATTTAGTCAGGGCCAGCATGACCGGAGCGACTTCCGCTGCGTTGACGGCGATTAACGCGGACAGCTGATTTTCCGCTTCATCCCGATTGGACTCCTGTTTCAAGGACTCCTCGATATAGTCCAGATGCTGAAGTCCTGTGTGAGCCAGCCAGGCCCGGATGTAGTCGGGATTGGACAACCGTAATTTCAAGCGCCGGAAGTGGTGACTGATCCGTTCCGGGTCCTGGAGACCGAAAATGATTTCCTGGGGCTTATGGTAGTGGTCGTGCCAACCATCTCCGCTATATAGCTTGTCGTCCCAGGATTCCACCACGCCCGTCAACAGGTCGGACAGGCCCAGTACAGCGGCCAGAACGAAGTAGTTGGTGGTTTGGTAGAAATCCGACACCGGCCAGTTCGCTACGTTGACATGCGCTTTTGCGGCTTCTTGCAGGCGCTGAACCGCAGGCGCGGACAACAAAGGAAGTACATGTTGCAGGCCGCGAACTCGCTCCCATTGAAGATCGGAGCCGTGATAACGGGCATCTTTTTCCGTAAGAACCAGGTCCAGAAATTCTTGTTCAGATAACAGGTTGAACGCAGGAATCATCAACCAGGGCGTGTTGAGCGTTTCACTGTAGAGCATCTTTTTATAGTTCACCGCCTGAGTGAAATCCCACTCTTTCAAATGCTTTTTACGTTCAGCAACCGTCCGGCGACTGTTTGCCATGGCGACGAGCCAGAACGTGGCTTCCTCTTTGCTCATGCGCAATGGGATCTCTGCCGTCCGCCAATCAAAGTCGCCCCAGTAGCTGGACTTATCGATGCGAATATTGGAGAAGGTTTTCATCAAGCGCGCCATGTCAAAGGGGCGTGGAGGGGGGATTTCGGCGTCTTCCTGTGGACGCCAGGCAACCCAGCGCCAGTCAACAGGAAGCAGCCCAAGTGAAACGGGCTCTTCTGAGTAGGCGGCGAGGGGCTTGCTTTCCGCGGGGGATACCGTTTCAGGCGACTCTGAACGCGCCGCTGCCTTTTTGGGCGCCTCCTTCGCTTTGGAGGAGGCAGTCACTGCCTGAACGGGAAGGGATTCCGCAGACGCGGCTTCCTCGACGTAGCCTTTTTTCAGTTTCGCAGCAATCTGTTTGTCATGCTCTGACTTGGCTTTTGCCTCAGAATCAAACTCTTTGGTTTTTACTTGTCCATCTGTCCCGGCTCTGCCGTAACGGATGGTGTACTGATTTCCCTGTAAGTCTATTTCCCAGAACTTATCCGAAGCGCCGTCCTTTAATGTCAGTCTGCGCACGCGTCCCCCTGATACTTATTAGTGAACTATGAAATCAATAAATTAAAGCCGCACTCTAGCCGACTAAACGTCGAGATAAAACCAAAAACGCAACATTAGTTTCCGAAGGGCCAGACGCTAAATTGATCGGCCCATACTTGCGGAAAGTAACGGCGTATATGAGGCGGTTATAAACGTCATACAAAACAAAAATAGACCGGTAGATAGATAACTTGGCCGGCGATCACTCCATATTCTGACCTCTGAAACGACATGTTTTATACCCGGTAATTCAGCATATGGAGCATCTACATGAACGGAAGAGAACAGTTCTCCCTTCTCCTTGCGGATCTCGGCAGTTCCATTGGGCTGCCTGACTTTCATCTTAAGGATGAGCAGCCCGCCCAGCTTGTCTTTGACGACAATATCGTTGTCAATTTTGAGCTCTGCCCGAATGAAACGTTTTTGATTATCTACAGCAGTCTCGGTGAGGTCGTCGACGCTTCCAGCCATTCGCTTGAACCCCTTAACGCCAGATACAAGCTGCTGTTGGCGGCCAATCTGTTCTGGCGAAAAACAGGCGGCGCTACGGTGGGGCTGAGCGACGACGGCCTCGCCATCATGAGCTACCAGCATCCCGTCGACGGGTTGGACGCCCGCGCGCTGGAGTCGCTGCTGGTCACTTTTGTGGACTGCGCGGAGTCCTTGAAAAGGACTTTGCAGAACGCTGACGAACAGTCAGAGGCGCTTTCCATCAGTCACCCAATATCGTCAATCCCATCAATACTTTCCATCCAATCAACCGATCATTTGGTTAAAGTTTAAACATCAGGAGTCCATCTCATGACCAATCCAATTACTCTATCCAGCTTTGTGACCGCCGCCCGTCAGAACGAGGGAAGGTTGGTGGTTAATAGCGATAACACTGTGACCGCTCCAGGAAATATGGGCGCGCGCCATGTCATGTCCTCCAGCGCAGACAAGAGAGTAAATAGTGAGAACCAAAACGCCAATAACCAATTTGAAAAAGTCGTGCGACAAGCCTTTGGAGATAAAATCGCGGGGCAGGCGATAGGGACCGCTCTTCAGAACGGAACGCAGGCCTTAACCGGTAGAACAGTTTTAGCGGTCTTTGAGCATGCCAAACAGTTGCAAGACGACAAGGGGCTCTTAGGGAATATGTACGCGTCTCTGATGGACAGGATTGGCCTGGCGCCGAGCAGAAGTCATATCAGAGAAACCTGGCATGACTTAAAACCCCATGTGAATGTTGAACAAAGGGGCCGCGGCGAGAGCGACGCCACCGTCGAGTCTCTTGACCTGCATGACATACATTCTTTTGCGACCTTTGCCCCTAAAGGCGTATCAGAAGCGGAAGCGATGGAATTTCTGATGACCCATGACGACGGTAAGTTGCTGATGGCGAACATAGCTCGTAATACCGCCGATTGGGATGATTCAACCGCGGAGAAGAAAGCGAGCAATACTCAGACCCGGCTTAATATCGCCATGCAACAGGTCATGTCGGGGGAAAGACTCCCCACGCGATTACAGCTTAATGTAGGCGACGAACTGGTTAAGATTACTAAACGTGGAGATACGCCCAGCGCCTATTCGCCATACTTCACCACGCGGACCGCGCTCGAACAGGCGATCGGCACGGTGGACAATGAAGACCCGAACCGCTCCATCGCCGCCGTCTTCGGGTTGCCGCTTGGAAGCATGGATACTAAAGACGTGTATGACGTTCATGTGATCAGAGTGACCCAAGCGACGTCGGTTCTCACCTCCACTGTTGCGCCGACAGAAGAGCTGGGCGGTCATGTGAAGACCCCGGGAGGCGCCATGCAAATTCTAATGAGCCGGGCGGACGCTGAGTCGGTAACCAGCACACTGAAAGAAAGAGCGGATACCAGCGGGGTTGGGGTCAGCGCCAAACGTACGCTAAGCGAAAATGTGGGCGCGGCGGTGAAAACGGCTTCCGATGGTATCAGCGCGGTCGTGAGCTCTATGAAAGACCTCGCGGGCTTCGTCAGTAACTTGAGGGCTTAGGAGTAATCTATTCAAGCCTGCTGTAGTAATCCGGCGGACGAATAGCGCTTCGTCATTCGTCCGCCGGGTTTATAACGGCCTGTTTTATAGCAACTAAAATTCCTTAGATCACTGACCGTGATCATCTTGCAGAAAAGCAGCCAAAACGTCGCGCATGGTTTTGGCGGGCCGACTCAACAGATTCTCCAGTGCAGGGTGAGTGGTTGCGAAGTCGCCTCGACGGGAGGCTTGGAAGCTACCTAGAAGCAGTTCGGCGTAGATCTTTGGCATACCGGCAGCCATTTTTGAGTCAAGCCAATCCTGATCAGACACCACTACATGGCGTATCCGACGCCCGGTGATGTCAGAAGCAAGCGCCGCAATGTCGGCCATTGTCCAGGCTTGCGACGCGGTGAGGGGCAGGGTGGCGCCATTCCAGTTCTCCGAGTCAATAATAATCTCGGCGTCAGCCTGCGCCAGGTCTGAACGAGCCGTCCAGCTAACGGGACCATCTTCGGGCGTGTGTAAGTCACCGCTTTTCAGACCGTCGCCGATCATGTTGAGGCAGCTCTCGGCATAAAACCCATGTCGCAACGACGTGTAAGCGACACCGCTTTTCGCAAGGTGCGCTTCAGTGCCGGCATGCTGATCAGCGGGCGCAAATAGTGATCCCTCCCTGGCGCCCATGTGACTGGTGTACAAAATTCGCTTAACGCCTGCCTGCTTGGCGGCGTCTATGGCATTACGATGAAGCCGCAGCGCCTCTTCACCCAGCGTGTTAGCTGAAACAATCAGCACTTGGCTGGCGCCTTCGAACGCTGTTTTCAGGTCGTCGATGCAATCGAAACTCCCCTTACGGACGCTAACGCCTTTTTCCTGATAGAAACTCGCCTTGTGTAAATCTCGAACACTCGCTATGAGCTGATGGGGGCCGCATTTTTGAATTAGGTTATCTATAACGCCTTTTCCAAGGTTTCCAGTTGCGCCAGTAATTACAATCATCCTATTGTCCTCACAGTTAAATTTGATGCTTGCCATACAAGTTATCATTGATATCATTATTTAGTTAACATTGATATAGATAAACTCTAGAGATGCAAAATCAAGATACTTCGGAAGACACACTGACCACGCAGGAACGAATAATCGCGGCCGCGACTGAGCTTGTCGCCAGTGGCGGAATTTCCGCTTTAACTACGCGCGCAGTGGCGTCGGCGGCCTCTGTGCAGGCTCCGACGATATACAGGCTATTTGGTGATAAAAGAGGCTTGCTTGATGCTGTAGCCGAATTCGGCCTTACACAATTCATCGCGCAGAAGTTGGCGGCGGAGCCAAACCCCGACCCTGTTCAAGACCTCCGAGACGCTTGGGACGCCTACGTGGCCTTTGGCGTGAGCAATCCGGCTGTTTTTGCGATTATGAATGACATCGGTTCCTCCCATTCGCAATCAATGTCAGCAAAGACGGGCATTGGGGTATTGAGAACGCGCATTCAGCGTATCGCCCATGCGGGCCTGCTTTTAAAACCCGTTGAAAGCGCAGTGGCGCTCGTACACGCGGCCGGTGTCGGAACCGTGACGACGCTACTCTCGACGCCTGAAAACGAGCGCTGCTCGGCCTTGTCCATTGACGCGCGTGAAGCTGTTTTTTCTTCACTAATCGCAGACGCCCGGCCAGTGCGAAATAACAATCTGATCACGTTAGCGAATGGTTTACGTGAACGCCTGCACGAAGTGGACGAGTTGACTCCCGGAGAGCGGCTGTTATTAAGCGAGTTATTGGAAAAAATTACGAAGTAACGAGAGCCCTATGTTCTCAGTTGGCGAACACTGGCGATGGCGTTTATTCCTGTTTACAGTGTCAGGCCTCTTTAAACTCTCAATCTCCAATTCGCCTGGTTACTGAGGAGATAACACATGGAACAATTCACCGGCGGTTGCCTTTGCGGCGCCGTGCGTTTGGTGGCGACGGGGCGTCCTTATCGGGTGGGGCTTTGTCATTGTCTGGATTGTCGTAAGCATCATGGCGCGTTGTTTCATGCGTCGGCGATTTTTCCTCAGGACGCGGTGACGGTGACAGGGGAGGTGGGCGATTATGAGGGTCGCTGTTTCTGTCCTCGTTGCGGTTCTTCGGTTTTCTCACGTACTGGCGACGAAATCGAGGTTAACCTGGGCGCATTGGACGCGCCGGATCAACTCACGCCTACCTATGAACTTTGGACCTGCCGTCGCGAGTCCTGGTTGCCGCCGTTTCCAACCGTCCGACATTACGAGCGTGATCGCGACAACGCCAGTCGCGCTGAAGAATAGACGACGCGTGAATTACGATTGCTTGGCCTATTGCGATTCCAGCGACTGGATATAGCAACAAAACATGTCCGCCATAGAGTTGGCGTAGCCGGTGATTTCCTGCTCGCTCCGGGGAACGTCGGAGAAACGCTCCCCAACCTCCGTCAAGGTATTCAATATCAGACTACTCACCAGGCGAAGTTTTGACGTCTCGGTCGTTGGCAGAAGCTGCTGCATAAACTGCTCAAAAATAAGCGCCGCTTTCTGCATGGCCTCCTCTGTTTCCGGCGCATCTCGATACAGGGGCGCAGCGTCATCAAGCGCTCTTCTGATCGCCACTTCATCACACTCAGACTGCAGAAAAAACGCGACAAGTTTGCGCAAACGTTCCAGTAGCGGGCTGTCATGGTCGTCCAGCAATATGGACTGAAACAGTTGCGTGGTGCGCTCCCACTCATCACTTTGCAGGCGAAACAAAATGGCGGCTTTGTTGGGGAAATACTGATAAAGCGAGCCTACGCTGACGCCGGCTCTTTCCGCCACCCGTGCGGTGGTGAATCGCTGCGCGCCTTCCGCCGTCAAAACCTGAACAGAGGCTTCGAGAATGGCGGCAATCAGGTCGTTCGCACGCGCCTGTTTGGGCTTTTTTCTCTGTGAAATCGGTGAGTTACGAGATGCGGTCAAGGGACGCTCCTAATGCGAACACGAAAACTGACGAACTCGTCATATAATAAAAAATATCAACGGTTTTCAAGTTCGGCGCAGACGTGCTCCCCATATTGAGACTGATGACTCCATGCGCAGGTCCTGTCGTTTTCACATGAATGAATATGACTTTAAGGAAGTTTTACATGATGAGTAATGATCGCACCGCTATCGTCACCGGCGCTGCAAGAGGCATCGGCGCAGAGATCGCCAGACAGTTGGCGCAAGATGGATTTCAGGTCGTCATCAATTATTCCCGCAGCGACGCCGACGCCGAGAAGGTCGCCCATACCATCCGAGGAAATGGGGGGCAGGCTTTGGTGGCGCAGGGCAATGTGTCCAGCGCCGCCGACATGGCGCGATTGTTTGATGAGGCCGAGGCCCACTTTGGAACCGTGGATGTGCTCGTCAACAACGCCGGCGTGACGAAAATGGGCATGCTGGCGCAAGTCTCAGACGAGGACTTCAATCGCATCATGGCGGTTAACCTTACCGGCGCGTTCCATGGTATGCGCGAGGGCGCGAATCGTATCCGGGACAATGGTCGTATTATCAATCTGTCGACCAGTATTATCGGAAATTACATCCCGGCCTGCGGCCTGTATGCAGCGAGCAAAGCTGCGGTTGAGGCGATGACTCACACCCTCGCCAAGGAATTGGGCCCACGGGGTGTGACCGTTAACGCCGTGGCGCCTGGCCCGGTTGGTACGGAGCTTCTGTTTAAAGAGCGCTCGCAGGAAATGATCGATCATTTGATCAGAGACATTCCCATGGGACGTCTCGGCGAACCGGACGACATTGCGAAAGTTGTTTCGTTCCTGGCGGGCCCGCAAAGCAGTTGGGTCAGCGGGCAGGTCATTAAAGCGAACGGCGGGCGCAACTGAAACCTGTCAGCCAGGCATGGATGAAGAGCAGGGGGCTTGCAGAGCCCCTTATCTTCGCTATAAGTGAACTTAAACTTGTTAAACTGATGTCATCTGATGCGCACAAAAAACTCTGTTCTTTCCACCGTGATCACGAGAGCGCTGATGCGTTTTCTTATTTCATTCATGGCGATCCTTGCTCTAGTCTCCTGCCACCGCTTGAAAGAAAGCCCGGAATTCACGGCTTCCAGTCAGCTTCCTCAGTATGATTACCAGTCAGGCTTTGACGAGTACGTCGCCGAAACCAAAACGTGGCTGCTTGAGAACCGGGCGTTTAAAACCAAAAACCGGCAACAAGAGCTGGAAGCCAATCTGCCTTTTGAACTGACGCCGGCGCATCCGAACAATAAAAGCGTTCTGCTGGTTCATGGCCTGGGGGATTCGCCGTTTTCGTTCACGGATGTCGCCAGTCATCTCGTGAATAAAGGCTATTTTGTGAGGGCGATACTGTTACCGGGTCACGGCAGCAAGGTCGCTGATCTCAATCTGGCCACGCTGGATAGCTGGAAGGCCAGCCTTCAGCATCACATTGAACTGTTGAAAGCCACATCGGAAGAGGTCTGGCTCGGCGGCTTTTCCACGGGCGCTAACCTGGTCACGGCGGCGGCCTACAACGACGAGGATATCGCCGGATTAATCCTGTTTTCACCAGCGTTTGAAGCCCGCTCGCGACTGCTGTTCTTCTCCAAATACGCCAAGTATTTCATTACCTGGGCGGACAGAGATGAAGAATCCAACTATCTCCGCTACAACTCGCTCCCCATGCATGCGGCGGCGATGTTTTATGAAACAGTTTTGGAGGTGCGGGAGAAAATGAACGACTCCGGGT
Organism: Hahella sp. CR1; assembly: GCF_029813005.1. Classification (NCBI taxonomy): domain Bacteria; kingdom Pseudomonadati; phylum Pseudomonadota; class Gammaproteobacteria; order Oceanospirillales; family Hahellaceae; genus Hahella; species Hahella sp. CR1. The sequence goes on along the minus strand of NZ_JAPELK010000022.1, from coordinate 7,927 downwards.
TTGCCAGGCCGGTGTTCATTCTCGCCAGCGCAAACGACAGCATCATCGACACCCAATATCTGCGGGATCGCTTCGGCCGGTCCTTTACCCATCCCGGCAGCCGGCTGATCTGGCAAGGCGATGATATCGCCGACCGCGATCCTCGCATCCTGACGTATAGTATGAATCTGCCCGAACTCAGAATCGCCAACGGGTCGCACATGGGCGTTCTGTTTGCGCCGGACAACCCGGAGTACGGCGTCAACGGCAAGCTGAGAATCTGCGACAACGGCCAGTCGCAGGAAAATCAAATCCTCTGCGAAAGCGGCGCGGATACCTGGCGTACCGCCTACGGCGGCGATGGGTCTGATAACGCAACGTCCCGACTCACCTTCAACCCTTATTTTGCTGAGCATATGGAAGTCCTGGACCGGGTCATGGCGTCGGACTCTGATGGCGCCAGAGTTGTTGAGTCAGACTAGCCTCGCTCAGATATCACGGCATAAAAAGAAACGGATTCTCCCGCAGCGTTTGCGTGGCCAGATCAATGAAACAGCGGGTCTTGGCGTTGGCGCGGCGGCCTTCCATATGAATGATGCTGACCGGCAATGGCTCTTCCTCAAATTCGGTGAGCACTCGTTGCAGGCGTTTATTTTTCAGCTCTTCCGCCGCTTGATAAGTCATCAAGGTGGTTATTCCGTGACCCAGTAACGCTGCTTTTAGCGCCGCGCCGTTGTGATTGCAGCGTAGTCTGGGATTGAGTCGAACCAGTTCTTTTTTGCCTTGAATCTGGAAATACCAGCCGTTGGTGTGCTCGAAGCGGGCCGGGAAAATAATGCTGTGATTGGCCAGGTCTTCCGGCGTTTCAGGATATCCGTGCTGCTCAAAATACGCTGGCGCGCCGCACACGATCTTCTTCACGTGGCCAACAGTTGTGGCGTACAGGCTGGAATCCTTGAGGTGGCCGATGCGTATCGCCACGTCAAAGTCTTCTTCCAGAAGATTGGTGACCCGATCCAGCAGGATGATCTTTACGGTGACGTCCGGATGTTTCCCCAGATAGTCCGTCACAATCGGCATGACGTACTTTTCGCCGAACAACACCGGCGCAGTGATGGCGAGCGTCCCGGTGGGCGTTGCGTAGGTGCCTGAGGCGGCGGCTTCCGCCTCTTCCAGATCCTCCAGAATGCGTTTTGCATCCTGTAAAAAGCGGGCGCCGGGTTCGGTCAGCCTCACCAATCGGGTGGTGCGATTAAATAGCTTCACCCCCAGCCTTTCCTCCAGCGCGGCGATAGCGCGACTGGCCGCCGGCGCAGAAAGCCCCAGCACCTCGCTGGCGACACTGAAGCTCTGTTGTTTCGCCACCTCAATAAACACCTGCATGGTTTGCAGTTTATCCACGCCGTCACCCTGATTTTCGCTGTTTGATTATTGCGCCGAGTGTAAGAGTGAATTGTAAATTGCGTCAATTACTTCGGTATTTGCATGAATAATAATGCTTAACGACGACTCACTCAGCTCAACAGGAGAACACCGTGAACGCCCATTTTTCCAATACACAAGCGCCTATCAAACTCTATCGCAATCCCATGTCAGGTCACTGCCACCGCGTTGAGCTGATGCTTTCATTCCTGGATTTGCCTTATGAAACGATTGATCTGGATATGGCGAACGGCGCGCACAAGGCGCCGGAGTATCTGAAAATCAACCCGTTTGGACAGGTTCCCACGATTGACGACAACGGCTTCGTGCTGGCGGATTCCAACGCCATCATTACGTATCTGGCGCTGAAATATAGCAATGGCGATGAGTGGTCGCCCAGAGAACCAGAGCAGGCGGCGCAAGTGCAGCGCTGGCTCTCTGTCGCAGCGGGGGAAATCGCGCAGGGCCCTTGCGCGGTGCGCCTGGTGAAGATTTTTGGTATGAAGCTGGATTATGACAGAGCCAAAACCATTACTGAGTCACTGTTTTACGCCCTGGAGCCCCAGCTTTCCGGCCGTGACTATCTTGCCGGAGATCGCATCACCCTGGCGGATGTGGCGGGTTATAGCTACATCGCTCATGCGCCGGAGGGCGGCGTCAGTTTGCAGCCATATCCCGCCATTCGCGCCTGGCTGGAGAGAATTGAAGCGCATCCCGGATTTGTTGGCATGACGCGTTCTCCCTTGCCGACAGCGTAGATCTCTTAGACTTAATCCAATCGAGGAGTAGGTTATGACTCAGCAAGAAAACTCTCAGTTTCACGCGGCGGAAATCGCGGTGCAAAAGCGGCTTGGCGTTGCGGACCAAGTGGCGCAGTACTCCGGGGGAATCCGTAAGGCGATGCCGATGCAGCATCGGGAGTTTTTCTGCGAGCTGCCTTTTGTCATCCTGGGCCTTGTCGACCAGCAAGGCTTTCCCTGGTGCATGCCGTTGTTTCCGGGGGCGGCGGCGCTCTCCGGTCACTCCGGGTTTATCACTTCTCCCACTGATACTCGTCTGGAGCTGCAGGCATTGCCAGTCCTGACCCGCCTGTTGAACCTGGATTTCGCCCCAGGCCGGAAAGTGGGAATGCTGGGCATTCAGCTGCATACCCGTCGTCGTAATCGTATGAATGGGGTGATTGCGGAAGTGACTGCGTCAGGTTTCGGCATTGATGTGGAGCTTAGCTTCGGTAATTGCCCCAAGTACATACAAACCCGTGAACTGCGGTGGATAAAGGGGGAATCCGCCGCCCTGTCCGTTGATAGCGCAGCAGTTGTCGCCGGCATTGCTGAACAGGCAAAGTCGCTGATAGCGCAATCAGATACTTTCTTTATCGCCTCCCGCAGCAAATTAATGGACAGCGATCCTCGCCATGGCGTCGACGCCTCTCACCGTGGCGGCAAACCGGGTTTCGTGAAAGTGGAGGGCGATACTCTTTTATTTCCGGACTTCAGCGGCAACCGGTTTTTCAATACGTTGGGCAATATCGAGTCTGACGGTCGGGTCGGTCTGTTTTTCCCCGACTTCTCGACAGGAAATGTGTTGTTGGCGGCGGGGCGCGCCGAAGTGTTATGGGATCATCCCTCAGTGCATGAGTTCGAAGGCGCGCAGCGCATCATTGCGGTCACAGTGGAAAAGTCTACCTACCTCGACCAGTTCATGCCGGTGACCGGTGAACTGCAAGAGTTTTCCCCGGCTCTCGACGGCACTGGCGTATGGAAAGATCGCAAGCCATCCGCCACAAGTACATCCACCACAAGTACAACTCAGACGCTCAGGCTGGTGGAAAAACGTAGAGAGAGCGACAGGGTGATGTCGTTTTATCTGGCTCCAGACAACGGCGAAACGATCAAAGACTACATTCCCGGGCAGTTTCTGCCCGTCGAAATACGCCTTCCTGGCCATAAACAGCCGTTAAAACGTCACTATACCTTGTCCTCCGGCCGCGCTGACGGCCGTTATCGCATCACGGTGAAGCGGGAAGAAAACGGTGTGGTTTCCAAGGCGCTGCACGATCAGGTTCAGGTTGGCGACGTGATTCATTCAGGCGCGCCCGCCGGACAGTTCACGCTCAAGCAAAACGACCATGCCGTCGTACTGATATCGGCGGGCGTCGGTATAACCCCGATGATCGCCATGTTGGAGGGGCTTATTCATGAGGTGAACCAGGGCGCAACCGCCAGACCGGTCTGGTTTATCCACGCTACGCAAAACAGTCAGACTCATCTCTTTGCTGATGAGTCGGCGCAACTGGCGACGCAGCACGATTGGCTGCATCTTCATACGATTTATTCCAGACCATTACAGCAAGATAAGATCAATAAACATCATGACTCGGAAGGACATCTCTCTATTGAACTGCTGAAACGCATATTGCCTTTTGATCACTATGATTTCTATTTATGCGGCTCCGAAGGGTTTATGAGAAGTATCTATAAAGCGTTGGTTTCAACAGGCGTTCAAACGGCCAATATATATTATGAATTCTTCGGTGAAGGAACTATCGAGGAAATAAATTCCTCTATCCCTTCAATCAATATCGCCACAAAAGCGCAAGTTAGTTTTTCCCAAAGCAGAGTGTCGGGCGAATGGACCCCTGATGACGGCAGTCTATTAACGTTCGCGGAAAAACTGGGCGTCACGGCGCCATTCAGTTGTCGGTCGGGTAACTGCGGCGCTTGCATGACGCCCATTAAGAAGGGAAGTGTGGCCTATCAAACGCCCACAAGCTTTTCCGCGGAAGCAGGAAATGCGCTTCTTTGTTGCGCCAAACCCGCCGAAGGTAGCGCAGAGGTAGTGATTGATATTTAGCCTTTCAGGGGCATGGATGCTGTTCTTGGCGCGTTGCCGGCAGGCGGCCTGTAAGTAATCCTATTTCTAGATAAACAATTTATCTATTTGATATATAACATATCATTCTTTTTTATTTTTGTATTTTCTAGATCTCTAAGCTCTCCTGGACGTGAGCAAAATTTATGCATTCGTATATTGTATACAATATACAGTGGTAGTATATTGGCGTTGGTTGTTTGTTGATCGTCATGGCGCCAATGCCATACCGGAAGGGTTAAGGCGGGCGCCCACTCACTAACGCAAAACGAAGGAGAAGCCTATCGAAGAACGACTCTGTCATCACCCAAAGACGGCATGAATAGATTGAGAGTTAACCACTGCGGCCAGCAAAAACGCATAACGAATGATCTATCTGTCACTCATAGACTTTCATTTTGGCTTCACCATTAAATACAACTAAAAGCCGAAATGAATCATGGATTGACGGTTACTTTATTATGAAAAAGTATTCGACGTTATTTAATTTCGTTGCGGCAGTTGTCTGTTTCACCGGTTCCATTGCGCAGGCGTCGACCCTGATGCCGGATCAGCCCAAAGATGTCCAATATTGTACGGCCAGTGGCGTATCCCAGGATGAATGGATTGAGAGTATTAATATTGATGGCGTAGTGAAAAAGTCTGGCCAGCCCGGTGAATTAAATCATCGCAACGGCTATTCAGATTTTTCAAGTCAAGTTATCGAACTCACTTCAGGCTACATTACCCTGACTCCCGGATATCGTCTAAACCGCTATCCTGAACACTGGCGTATCTGGCTGGATTTGAATCAAAACGGCGTTTTCGAGGATGACGAAATGCTGCTTGATGATCTGTCAGGGGAGGGGGAAGTTAAAGGGAAATTAGCCATTCCTCAGGTTACTGAGCCACTGCTGACCCGTATGCGGGTGTCGATGACTTATGAGGGCGCATCGGAATCCGCCTGCGGCGATTTGGGATATGGCGAAACGGAAGACTACACCGTTTTGTTGGGCGGTTCGGCTGAAGCCGACATTCCGAATGTTTGCAGCCAGGAAGCTCCATACACAGGTAGAACGCTGACAAACGGCAAGGCGGTCTGTATGCCGGATTCCGCGCCCAATTACCTCAGCATCGGTAACTCCGACAAATATCAAAGTATCGCCATCTCCACCGGACACGGCAGCGGCAACTTAAGCCTCTACGCCAAGAACGGCGGCTGGCCGAAAACGGACGGCTCTGATCCCAGCTCCACCAAGAGCGGCAACGACGAGTGCGTGATCATCAAGACGCCCTCCAGCTACTGGACCTACATCACCGTGACGGGAGCCAAGTCCGCCGCCTCGGTCGTCGTGGACCTTGGCGCTACGTCATGTCGCGGCTCAACGGATACCCCTGATCCGACGGGCAATAACGGCTATCAGTATGACTCCGTGAATATTCTGGTCTATCGCTTTGAGTTCACGGACGCGCCGTTCAAGTGGGACACCCTGGAGCAGGATCTGCATAAGGTGAACGAGTACTACAAGGAGCAGTCCTACGGCCGGTTTAATGTGACCTATGATTTATCGCAGCCCGTCATCCGCATCAACGAAAGCAAGTCGAAATACGACAATGACTTTCACGCCTGGAGAAATTTGTACGAAAGCAAAATTCGTCAGACCGGCGTTGATCCCAGTAATCCCGGAGCCGCCAACATCATTATGATGACGGCCCCGCAGGTGGGTAACTTTAACTCCAGCGCCGGGCCGCCATTAATGTCCATCTACCATCACACACCGGGTGTCGTGGCTCATGAAATGGGGCACGCCATGGGGCTGAGACACGCCAAAGCCGTCGAGGCCGGTCCCGGAAAGGTTATCGGCACAGGCGATATCGACAAAGAAAGTCTCAATTACGGCAACGTATACAGCATGATGGGCATGGGCGCGCATACGCTCGAAGAGTACAACCTGATGTACAAAAGCTACTTCGGATGGCTCACCGACAGCGAAGTTCCCCTGATCAACAGCTCAGGCGTGTATCGCATTTACGCGTTTGATTACGGAACCCGCAGCGGAACCAACGCGCCGGGCTACATCGGCCTCAAACTGAAATCCGGCAATGGCGCCTACACCTACTGGGTTGAGTACCGCACTACGCACTACCGCTATAAAAACACCAAAAACGGCGTGCTGCTCAACCTGCAGGGGTATATGGAAAACGAAAAGGACCCGGATTTCTGGAAACACACCTCCCACCTGCTGGACATGACGCCCGGCTCCCTGACTCCCGGCAAAGACTCCCCCTGGGCCCTGATCGACCAAACCGACTCAGAACTGGTTATCGGAAAAACCTACACCGACCACTGGGGCGGCTTCCGCATCACCCCCATCGCCAAAGGCGGCGTGGAAGACAGCGCCCAAGCCTGGATCGACGTGAAAGTGGAAATGCTGTAGCCGTAGACTTTGTTCCTTGATGTTGAAAACCTGGCTCCGTTTGGGGTCAGGTTTTTCTTTTCCGAAACACCTCTTAATTTACTCTTTCTAGCCTAAACTCAATGAGATATCCCATCCGTTTGAAGAGGGTGATCCGTTGAGAAGCGTGACGAGTATTGCTTTCCTGTTGTGTCTGACGCTTACGGCGTCGTGGAGTTACGGTAAAGAGCGTCTGATCATTCGTGTGGGGGAGTCTTTCCCCAATTATTATCAGGATGAGAACGGAGATTGGCAGGGCGTTGATGTGGAGTTGGCCCGGGCGCTGGTGGCGCGGGCGGGTTTTGAGTATGAGTTTCGCTCTATTCCCTGGTCTCGCGCTCTGGTGATGGCGAAAGAGGGCCAGATAGACATTCTGGCGAACGCCAATATCACTGCCGAGCGCTCGGAATATATGTATTGGATCGGCCCTGAGCGCTATACCCAGCTAAATCTGGTTGTCCGGAAAGAGTTAAAGGACATGCCGATTAACAGTCTGGACGATCTGGTCACCCAGTGTAAGAAAAACCGCGGCCTGTTTGGTTACCAGCGCAACGTGAAATACACGCCGGAATTTCACCGGCGCTTAGAAACCGATCCAGAGTTCGCCGCCTGTTTGGAGTCCGTTGTACAACCGCTTAACGACGACAAGGTATTGCACCAAAGGCTACTGGGATATTTCGACGAGCCGTTCGACATCGTGCTCGAACGCAAACGCGACCCGCAATATGCGTTAGTGGTGCATCCGTTTGTCTTGCTCAAAGAGCCCGTCTTTATTGGCGTGAGTAAAAAAGGCGTGGATGTGGATAGCCTGATCAAACTTTTTGAAGCCTATGAGTCCTTGTTGTTGGACGGAACTTTGGAGAAAATCCGAAGCCAATGGATGCAGGAAGGATAAACCGCCCCATGTTAACGACAGCAGAAATATTAAACCTGATTCGCCTTACCGAACTGGAAATCAGACGGCTCCAGGAGCAAATCGACGGCGATGACGAAGACAAGAGCAATGAGGCCGGCGAAGTGATCCTGCAGTTTGACGCGATGGCGCTCAAGCTTGAGCAGATGTATCTCGAATCGCAGCCTGATTACGATATTTACCCGCAGTATGACGACTATATTAAGCTCATAAACGAATAGTGTATGGGCTTGAGGGGGGATGCGTCGGATGGCGCTTTGCTTATCCGTATATGGTCTCCTCCTGTTTTGCAAGGGCTTCAGACTTT